>DATGRZ010000129.1:0-3662 GCA_035303065.1 Ruania sp. | reverse complement strand
CCGGGGGAGTCGTTGAGGCAGAACACGTCGAACTCCCGACGGCGCAGCAGCCGGCGCAGGCGGCCCGCAGCGCGCGGGTGGGCCAGGTCGAGGTACAGGTAGTCCAGCCGTCCGGGCACCGCCTTGCCGAGGGCGTAGGCGTAGTAGTGGTGCAACGCGGAGCTGATCGACACGTCGCCGGGGTGGCGGAACGCGGAGGCGGCCACCTGCTCGAAGATCTCTGGGTGGGCCTGTTCCATCTCCTCCAGCACCGAGCGCAGCTGCGGGTGCGGGGTGTGCTGGAACAGGTGGGTCACCCGGCGCCCGAACACCCGGGCCAGCAGGTCGCGGTTGTTCTTCGCCGCACTGGTCACCGGTGTGTCGTCGGGCCGGTGGTCACCGGCGTCCATGAGCGCGGAGGACATGAAGAACTTGGCCAGCCCGTTGCCGTGGAAGAACAGCGAGGGGTCCACCGGACGTCCGAGGAACACGTCGTCGTTGAGGTAGAGGTAGCGCTCGCTGAGCCCGGGGATGTGGTGCAGCTGGGACTCGATGGCGTGGGAGTTGAACACCGGCAGCACGCTCGGGTCGGTGAAGATGTCCCGGTGGTCCACCAGCCGCAGCCGGGGGTGGTCGGTGTCCAGCCAGTCCGGCACCTGGCCGGCGGTGACGATGTGCACCCGCCGCACCCACGGTGCGAACAGCTCGACCGAGCGCAGCGAGTAACGCAGCTCGTCGTGCGAGCGGAACCGCGCGGCGTGGGTGGCGCCGTTGGTCGAGTCCGGCGCCTCGGCCACGCCGAGTGCGGCCAGGCGCTGGGCGTTCCACTCCGGGTCCGAGCCGTCGACCCAGGTGTAGACGACGTCGATCTCGCCGACCGTGTCGAACAGGTGCGGCTGTCCACCCACGGACACGGTCCCCTGGTCGACGGCCGCGCGCCACGTCGGGGCGGACAGATGAGTGGTCCAGGTCTGGCGACGAGAGGCCACGAGAGTGCCCTCATTCTCCGAGGGCAGCATGCCCGGCCCCTGCTCGTCATGGACCTCGGGCCACACCTCGAGCTCGAGCTCGACGCCAGCGGTCGCACCGACGGGCCGGCGCACCAGCCGGAAGCCGTCACGGCGCCGTCCTGCCCGCCGCAGCCGCGCGGCGCTCAGCCGGCGGGGGCGGGCGAGCGGGTCCGCGAGCGGCACCATGCGCCAGGAGCGGTCGAGCTCACCGGCGAGCGTGGCAGCGGCCGCGGGCAGGTCGTGGTGGGAGATGACGATGGCGCCTCGGCGGCCCGCAGCGCCGGGCAGGACCGCCGCCGAGATCCCGCGCTCGCGCAGGGCGTCGACGATCTCGGTGCGGGCGCGGCGCACCTCGTCGACCGCCGTGGTCGGAGCCACCATCTCCTCCAGTGACAGCGTGTCCGGGTCGACCGTCTGCTGCTCGGGGGCCTGGTGGCGACGCGCAGGCCGCCCCAGGTGCTGACGGCGGTCGATGGCCCGGCCCAGTGCGGCGTACCAGGATCGCGGCAGGGTGCTCAGGGCGCGGCTGGTTGCGGTGTTCACCCGGTCGCGGGCTCGCTGGCGGCGGCTTGCGGTGTCGCGGTAGAGCAGCATCTCGGTCCCCACCGCGTCGACCGTGTACTTGGTCTCGTGCGGGTCGGTGGGGTGGTCCTCCACGACATAGGTGGGGTCGAAACCGGGACGCACTCGTCGCTGCACTCAGCTACCGCCTCTCCTGCTGGGGCGCTGCGGCAGGGGTCGGCTAGACCTACCGCGGCGCGGTGGGGTCCGGTGATCCGGCGGATTTTGTCCGCGGTTCTCCGGTGGTCGCGCATCGCACGGCGTCATCCTCGGCCATCGCCGAGTGCGCCGGTGCGCGAGGGGAATGAACTGATTCTACACCGGGGGTCAAGTCGTCTACCGCGTAAGGTCAACGTCGTGAGTGGTGATGCTATCGAGATCACAACGGCGCACGGTCCGGCGCGCGTGCATGTGCAGCCGGCCGACGGCTCCGGTGGTCTGCTCCTGCTCGGGCACGGCGCCGGGGGAGGGGTGGGGGCCGCGGACCTGCAGGCGGCGGCGTCAGCGGCCGGCGCGGGTGGCTGGCACGTGGCTCTGGTGGAACAGCCTTACCGCGTGGCCGGACGACGCGCGCCCGCTCCGGCCGGCCAGCTCGACACCGCGTGGACCGAGGTGGCGCAGCACCTGCTGAGCGGCCGGTTCGCCGGCTCCCACCTGGTCGTCGGCGGCCGGTCCTCCGGTGCCCGGGTGGCCTGCCGGACATCCGCCGCGCTGGGCGCCGTGGGGGTGTTGTGCCTGGCCTTCCCGCTCCAGCCGCCGGCCCGTGCTGGTCGACCGGTGCGCCCGAGCCGGCTGGCCGAGCTGGACGCCGTCACCGTCCCCACCCTCGTCGTGCAGGGCGAGCGCGACCCGTTCGGAGTGCCGCTAGCTGGCCCGCACCGGGACGTCACCGTGCTTCCCGGGGACCACAGCCTCGACCGGGACCTGCCCGCCGTCGGCGCGGCCGTGGGCAACTGGCTGGCCCGGTTGACGGCGGGGCTGCTCGCGTCGTGAGGGGTGCGGCCCGTAGGGGGCCGGTTGGCCGCTGACGGCGCCGCTCCGTGCACTGCGCCACGTCCGACCCGCGGGCGCGTGGTCGTAGGCTATGGCGCGGGTCGGCGAGGTCCGCCGTCTCGTCCATGGAAGGTGAGTGAGGCATGTCGGCGCGGCCGAGAACGACAAGCAGTGCCCCGTCCCGGTGGCGCCAGCTCGCCTGGCTGGCGCCGACTGCGCTGGTGGCGCTCGCCGTCGTCGTCCTCCTCGCCCGCTGGGCCCGCCAGCAGCCGGCGGTCGCCGACTTCATCGCCACCTACCCCGGCCAGTCCCAGCTCCCGGCCGGCACACCGGAGGGGTTCCCCGCCTGGCTGGGTTGGCAGCACTTCCTCAACGCCTTCTTCCTGGTGTTCATCGTGCGCAGCGGTTGGCTGGTGCGCACCACCCAGCGACCCAAGGGCCACTGGCAGCGCCGCAACACCGGACGCCTGCGCACCAAGGGCAAGCCCACCCGGATCAGCCTCAACCTGTGGCTGCACCTGACGGTCGACATCCTGTGGGTCCTCAACGGCGTGGTGTTCGTCGTGCTGCTGCTGGCCACCGGCCGCTGGGCACGCCTGGTCCCCACCAGCTGGGATGTGTTCCCGCACGCGGCGTCGGTGGCGATCCAGTACGCCTCACTCGACTGGCCGGTGCACGACAGCTGGGTGAACTACAACGCGCTGCAGCTGCTGTTCTACTTCCTCACCGTGTTCGTCGCCGCGCCGCTCGCGCTGCTGTCCGGCCTGCGGATGTCCCCGGGCTGGCCCAAGAAGCCTGGCGGGATCAACCGGGTGTTCCCGATGAGTGCCGCCCGCGCACTGCACTTCCCGCTGATGATCTACTTCGTCGCCTTCACCGTCGTGCATGTGGCCCTGGTGCTGGCCACCGACGCGGTCGGCAACCTCAACCACATGTACGCCGCGAGCCAGGACGGTACCTGGCAGGGTCTGGTGATCTTCGCCGTCTCGACCGTGCTCCTCGTGGTGGCGTGGGTGGTGGCCAAGCCGGTCTACACCCAGCCGGTGGCCGCGCTCACCGGCAAGGTCACCCGCTAGGGGAATACCCGACGGGGGCCGGCCGTTGTGCTGAGTGACCGGC
>DATGRZ010000128.1:0-3022 GCA_035303065.1 Ruania sp. | reverse complement strand
TGCGGCTGCCGACTTCCTCGACACCCGCGTGGGCATCTCCAAGATCGTCAAGGAGTTCGCGCGCAAGATCTTCCCGGACCACTGGTCCTTCCTGCTCGGTGAGATTGCGCTGTACAGCTTCATCGTGCTGCTCATCTCCGGGACGTTCCTGACGATGTTCTTCGTCCCGAGCATGGCCGAGACGCACTACCCCACCGATGCGCTCCCGGTCACCATGCAGGGCGTGCAGATGTCCGAGGCATACGCCTCCACGATCCACATGTCCTTCCACGTGCGCGGTGGCCTGCTGATGCGCCAGATCCACCACTGGGCGGCTCTGCTGTTCGTGGGCGCCATGGTCGTGCACATGCTGCGGATCTTCTTCACCGGAGCGTTCCGGCGCCCGCGCGAGCTGAACTGGCTCGTGGGTTTCACCCTGCTGATCATGGGCCTGCTGGCCGGGTTCTCCGGCTACTCCCTGCCGGACGACGTGCTCTCCGGCAACGGTCTGCGGATCGCGGACGGTGTGGCCATGGCCATCCCGATCATCGGTTCCTACGTCAGCTTCGCCCTCTTCGGCGGCGAGTTCCCCGGCACGGACATCATCCCGCGCCTGTTCACCGTGCACATCCTGCTGGTGCCCGCACTCATCGTGGCGCTGGTGGCGGTACACCTGTTCCTGATCGTGTGGCACAAGCACACCCACTACCCGGGGCCGGGCCGTACGCAGAAGAACGTGGTCGGGTTCCCGTTGTTCCCGGTCTACACCGCCAAGGCGGGTGGGTTCTTCTTCATCGTCTTCGGTGTCATCGCGCTGATGGGCGCCACGATGAGCATCAACGCGGTGTGGAACTACGGACCCTACGACCCCTCGGTGGTCTCCGCAGGTGCTCAGCCGGACTGGTACATGTTGTTCCTGGAGGGCGCACTGCGCCTGATGCCAGGACCGACCGAGTACGTCATCGGCGGCTTCACCCTGTCGTTGAACATCCTCGTCCCGGGCGTGGTACTCCCCGGACTGCTGTTCACCTTCCTGGCGCTGTACCCGTTCATCGAACGTGCGGTCACCAAGGACACAGGTGAGCACCACCTGCTCGACCGTCCCCGGAACGCAGCTACCCGCACCGCGATCGGTGCAGCGTTCATCTCGGTCTGGTTCGTGCTCATCGGCGCTGGGTCGAACGACCTGATCGCCACGCACTTCAACGTCTCGCTGAACCTGATCACCTGGATCTTCCGGATCTTGTTCTTCGTGCTACCGGTGGTGGTCTTCATGGTCACGCGTCGGATCTGCTTCGGCCTGCAGCGCAAGGACCGCGAGCTGGCCCTGCACGGGCACGAGACCGGTCGGATCGTCCGGTTCGCCTCCGGTGAGTTCATCGAGGTGCACCATCCGCTGGACGAGTACGAACGCTGGGTGCTGGTCAGCCACGACTCCCCCGCACCGTTGCAGATCGACCCCGCGGAAGACGCGAACGGGGTCGCCCGACCGGGGTACAAGAAGGAGCGTCGCTGGCAGAGGCTCTCGCAGTTCTTCTACGAGGACCGCATCGAGCCAGTCACTCCGACCGAGCTCGCGGCCGCGCAGTCGCACGGTGAGCACGACGAGCTGCCTGCCACCGACGAGCCCGAGGAGATCGATTCCGGAGAGTCCGCTGGGCAGATCGAAGTCCGGACGCACTGAGCGGATCCGACCCGAACGTGCCTATGGTTGGGGTGTTAGTCCCTCCGGCGGAGATCTGTACCGATCTGAGCCGGTGAGCACGGCTCGTGCAGCCGTGCAGCAGCAAGCCCACGACGAATGGGAGGAACCCGATGGCGCAGTACACGCTTCCTGACCTGCCGTACGACTATGCGGCGCTCGAGCCGCACATCTCCGGCAAGATCATGCAGCTTCACCACGACAAGCACCACCAGGCGTACGTCACCGGTGCGAACACTGCACTGGAGAAGCTCGAGGCGGCACGGGAGAGCGGTGACCTGGCCGCGGTGAACCTGCACGAGAAGAACCTTGCGTTCAACCTCGGCGGACACATCAACCACACCGTCTTCTGGAACAACCTCTCCCCCGACGGCGGTGGTCAGCCGGACGGTGAGCTCGCCGCTGCGATCACGGAGTTCTTCGGCTCGTTCGAGGCCTTCCAGGCGCACTTTGCGGCGGCAGCGACCGGCATCCAGGGCTCCGGCTGGTCGGTGCTCGGCTGGGACAGCCTCGGCCAGCGCCTGGCCATCTTCCAGCTGTACGACCAGCAGTCCAACGTGCCGGTGTCGATCACCCCGATCCTGATGCTGGACATGTGGGAGCACGCGTTCTACCTGGACTACCTGAACGTCAAGGCCGACTACGTCAAGGCGTTCTGGAACATCGCCAACTGGCAGGACGTGGCCGCCCGCTTCGAGAAGGCGCGCGCACAGAACACCCTCTGAGTCCCGTTCGTGGCGCTGCCTGCAGCGCCGGGCGACACAGCCCCCGCACCTGCTCAGGTGCGGGGGCTGTGCCGTCTCTGGGCAGCACCCGCGCCGCCGAACGGGCGGCACCTGAGGCCGAGGCGTTGTGCGACTCCCAAGCGCCCTGCCAGCGCATCAGCCGCACTCACCTGCCGGATAGGCGCGCCAAGGCGGCAGCGGCGCCGCCAGTACTCGTTCCGAGCACTCTGCGTGCGCCGGCCGCCGTCACTAGATCGCTCCGCGCACCCGCGCCAGCGCCGGTAGAACCAGAAGAACCGGAAGAACCGGAAGAACCGGTAGAACCAGTAGACCAGCAGCGCTGCGCGGACCAGGGGCGCAGATGCGAACGCTCCCTAGTGGTCCCTCGGCTCCTTCGGGCTGAGGGCACCAGGGAGCGTCCGGCAGCACGCTGTGCGTCGCTCCGGGGACGTCA
This sequence comes from Ruania sp., assembly GCA_035303065.1. Taxonomy (GTDB): domain Bacteria; phylum Actinomycetota; class Actinomycetes; order Actinomycetales; family Beutenbergiaceae; genus Ruania. The sequence continues at coordinate 162 of DATGRZ010000128.1, read as the reverse complement.
GTGGGCGTGCGGGCCGCGGTTGTACTCCAGCACGTGCCCGACCAGGCCACCGATCGCGACCACGAACCCGATGCCGGTGATCCACCAGCCAGCGGCGGCGCCGAGGAACCCCAGGGTCACCCCGATGGCGATCACCAGCGGCCACCAGCTCCACGGGGAGAA
>DATGRZ010000127.1:0-18530 GCA_035303065.1 Ruania sp. | reverse complement strand
CCCACACCTGGTAGGGGCTGACGATGAAGTCCTTGCGCAGCACCGGCACGTCCACCCGGGCTCGCACATCGGCCAGGTCGGTCAGGGAGCCACCGAACCGGCGCGGCTCGGTGAGGACACTGATGGCGCTGGCCCCGCCGGCCTCGTAGTCGGCGGCCAGCCCGGCCGGGTCGGCGATCTCGGCGAGTGCGCCCTTGGACGGGCTGGAGCGCTTCACCTCGGCGATCACGGTGACCGCATCGTCCTGGCGCAGCGCGTCGAGCGCGTTCTTCGCCGAGGGCACAGTCTCGGCCCGGCGCTTGAGCTGCTCCAAGGGTACGGACGCTTCCCGCGTGGCCAGGTCTTCCCGGACCCCACGGACGATCTCTTCCAGTACGGTCACGATCCGCCTCTCCGCTTCGCTTGGCCTCCATCGTAGGCGGTAGAAGACACCACCTGAGCACACCGGGCTCTGGTAGCCGAGGCTCGGTCACTACATGGACTGCGAGAGCGAGGCCCACCAGCCGGCCCAACCGATCCACAGGCCGAGGCCCAGGACGAGACCGATCGCACTGAGCACGATGCCGATCGTCGCCATGCCGCCGTTGTCTGCGCGCCCCTCCCTCGCAGCCTTGACGCCTATCACACCGGTGATGATCCCGGCCACGGCGATCAGCTGGCTGAACACCGGCAGCAGACACAGCACCAGGCCGGCGATACCGAGCCCGAGGGACCAGCCGCCGGCAACGTTCTGGTTGTTCTGCAGCGGCGGGTAACCGCCATAGGCGGCGCCATGGTGTCCGTAGGTGCCGTACGCACCCGGTCGCAGGTAGGCCTGGTCCGCACCGCCTGGTGTGCTGGAGGGGCCTGACGGCGGAGCCGCCGGGGCAGGGTGGGTGTACGGGCCCTGGTCGGTGTGGTAGGGCGGTGTGGTGCCGGCGTCCCGATAGGGATCGGCTGGCTGCGGTCCGCTGCCGTAGTAGGGACCGGCTGGCTGCGGTCCGCTGCCGTAGTAGGGACCGGCTGGCTGCGGTCCGCTGCCGTAGGGATCGTTGCGCTGTGGGTTGCTGTAGGGATCAGGGACTCCGCCGAACGTGCTCACTGCGCGCACCCCGCCACCAGCTGTCCTCCTGTCCCGCTGCGCATCGGCTCCGACCCCCTGGTCTGTCTCATGCCGGCCCCAGATAGCCGTGCAGTACTGGCATGTTACGTGCTACTGCGAAGACCACCAGCACTGCACCGATCATGAGGAACAGCCACAGTGGCGGGTCCCGGGGTGGCACGTCCCGCCAGGACCGCCACAGCCAGCGCGCCCAGAGCAGCCCGATCAACGGTAGCCCGACGGTGAGCACCGGGTTCATCGCCCAGGCACCGGCGAGGTCACCGGTGGCCAGGTCGTGCACAGTGCGCAGGCCGCCGCAGGTGGGGCAGTACCAGCCGGTCAGTGCCAGCAGCGGGCAGAGCACGGGGCCGCCCTGGTGCGGGTTCCACCAGACCACCAGCGCAGTGCCGACCCCCAGCACGACCCCGGTCAGGACTGGGCTGGTCCGGTCCCGCCGCACCGACACTGGTGTGCTGGTCACTCTCGTGCCCGCACCCGCTCCACCTGTCCGTAGCCGGCCGCGCGCAGCACGATGCTCGCGATGATGCCCACGACGGCCACCGCGACGCCGATGTAGACCAGCATCATCGACGGGACGATCATCCCCGCGGCCACGAACAGGGCAGCGATCGCCCCACCGACGAACAGGGTCCAGGCCGCCCCGGTGCGCCCGTGGTTGGCCGCCGGCGCACGCTCCGGCAGCACGTCCGCAGCATCCTGCCCGCCGGACACGGAGCCCTCGTCGTAGGTGTTCACATCGGTCATCGAGATCTTGCCCTTCACCAGCTGTATCGACCTGGTCACAGACTACCGGTCCTCGGCCTCGCTGGGGTCCTCGCCACGGCTCAGCGCGTCCCAGTCGGCGACGTGCTGCCGCGTGCCCCCGGTCACCGGTGACGGGTCCCGCTCGTAGCGCTGCCCGACCCGGTCCCAGTCACCCATCAGGAATGGCAGCACCACCCCCACGGCTACCAGCAGCACGGCGAGCACGAGCGCCACCACCGGCCACGGGGTCAGCTCGGCGGCACCGTCGAGCTCGCTGCCGGTCGGGTTCCGCCGGGCCACCGCCAGCACAGCCGAGCCGGGGGCGCGCAGCAGCTCGATCACACCGAACGCGGCCAGGGCGCCGCCGAGTGCGACCGCGACTGCTGCGACCACCCGCGCGATCCGTCCGGCCAGCGCGATCGCCAGGCCCGCGGCGAGCACCACCAGCGCGGCACTGGGCACCAGGGCGGCACCAGTGCTGCCCGAGGCGCTCACCGTGCTGGTCTGCACGGCGGAGCGCACCGGTGCGGTGACCCAGGGCAGCGCAGTGCTGGCGAGGAGCAGGGCGCCGCCGCCGAGCACCGCCAGCACCGCGGACCGGCGGCTCAGCCGTCGGCGCACCCGCTGCGCCTCGCTCACTCTGCCTCCTGCACCGTCGCCGCCCGCTGGATCGCGCGGACTGCGGCCGCGGCCTTGTTCCGGCTCTCCCAGTACTCCGACTCCGGGTCGGAGTCGGCCACCAGCCCGCCACCGGCCTGCACGCTGGCGCGGCCGCCGGCGATCACTGCGGTACGGATCGCGATCGCCATGTCCAGGTCGCCGTCCAGGTCGAAGTAGCCCACCGTGCCGCCGTAGATGCCGCGGCGGGCCGGCTCCAGCTCGTCGATCAGCTCGATCGCCCGGGACTTCGGCGCCCCGGACAACGTCCCGGCCGGGAACGTGGCGGTGAGCACGTCCACAGCAGAAGCATCGCCGCGCACTGTGCCGGTGACCGTGGAAGACATGTGCATGATGTGGCTGAAGCGTTTGATCTCCATGAACTCCACCACGGCCACGGTACCCGGCTCGCACACCCGGCCCAGATCGTTGCGGGCGAGGTCCACCAGCATCAGGTGCTCGGCCCGCTCCTTCGGGTCGGCGAGCAGCTCCGCAGCGGCGGCGGTGTCCTCGGCGGGGGTGGCCCCACGCGGCCGCGAGCCGGCGATCGGGTAGGACTGCACCGCATCACCGGTGACCTTCACCAGCGTCTCCGGAGAGGAGCCGACCACGTGGAAGTCGCTGCCGTCGGCATCGGTCAGGTGCAGGAAGTACATGTACGGGCTGGGGTTGATGGTGCGCAGCACCCGGTACACCTCCAGCGGGTCGGCCGGGCAGTCCAGGTCCAGCCGCTGGGAGAGGACCACCTGGAACACCTCGCCGTCGACGATCGCCTGCTTGGCGGCGAGCACCCCGGCAGTGAACTCCTCGTGGCTGGTGCGAAAGCTCAGCTCCGGTTCGTCCCCACCACCCTGCACCAGCGGACGGGACCGGGTGGGCGCAGTCAGGCCAGCCTGCATCGCGTCCAACCGGGCCACAGCGTCCGCGTGCGCCTCGTCCACCCGCTCGTCGGTGTCGTCGGTGTTGATGGCGTTCGCGATCAGCCACACATCCCCGGTGTGGTGGTCGATCGCGGCGAGATCGCCGACCAGGCACAGGCTGACCGTGGGCACGTCGGACTCGCTGGCCGCCCGCCGCGGCAGCGTCGGTTCCCAGTGCTGGGTGATGTCCCAGCCGAGCGAGCCGACCAGCCCGCCGGTGAGCGGTGGCAGGTGGTCCAGGCTCGGGGTGTGCAGTGCTGCCAACGTCTCGCGGAGCACCTCCAGCACGTCCCCCTCCGTGGGCACGGACACCGGCACGTCACCGGTCCAGACGGCCTGCCCGTCGGTCTCGGTGAGGATCGCGCGCGCGGAGACGCCGACGAACGACCAGCGGGACCAGACGCCGTCAGTGGCCGACTCCAGGATGAACGTGCCCGGCCGGCCGGAGGAGAGCTGACGGTACAGACCGACCGGGGTGACGTCGTCGGCCAGCAACCGACGCACCACCGGGACGACCCGACGATCGGTGGCCATCTGGCGGAACTCGGCCAGGCTGGGCCAGGTCTGCCCCCAGGGCAGAGCGGTGGGCGCGTCGGGCGAGGGGCGGGCGCTGCCGGTGCTGGTCATCGCGGCGCCTCCAGGTCGGTGCGGGCGGGCAACGTCCCGCCGGCGCGGAAGCAGCTGACCGCTCCGGTGTGGCAGGCCGGTCCGACCTGCTGCACCCGCAGCAGCAGCGCATCGCCGTCGCAGTCGATCGCAGCGGAGCGCAGGTACTGCACGTGCCCGGAGGTGTCCCCCTTGCGCCAGTGCTCGCCCCGGGACCGGGACCAGTAGGTGACCCGGCCCTCGGTGAGGGTGCGGCGCAGGGCCTCGTCATCCATCCAGGCGACCATCAGCACCTCGTCGGTGGCGTCGTCCTGGACCACGGCGCAGACCAGGCCGTCGGTGTTGCGGGTCAGCCGTGCGGCCACCGCAGGGTCGAGTACAGGGGTCTTATCAGGCACAGCACGATCCTGCCACGTCTGGTGCAGGTACCGGTGCCCCGGTCAGCTGCTGGCACTGACCCAGGAGGCGTGCATCCGCCCGTAGGTGCCGCCGGCGGCGAGCAGCTCCCGGTGCGAGCCGAGCTGGACGATCCGCCCAGCGTCGACCACCACCACCAGGTCGGCGGCCTCGGCGGTGGACAGCCGGTGCGCGATCGCCACGCTGGTGCGCCCTGCGGTCAGGCGGGTCAGTGCGGTGGAGATGCGCTGCTCGGTCCCCGGGTCGACGGCGGAGGTCGCCTCGTCCAGGACCAGCACGTCCGCATCGGCCAGGTAGGCGCGGGCGATCGCCACCAGCTGACGTTCCCCGGCGGAGAGTGCCTCACCGCGCTGCCCGACGTCGGTGCCCACCCCGTCCGGCATCGTCGCCAACCAGAGACCCAGACCCAGGTCCGTGAGTGCCTGCTCCACCTGCGCCTCGGTCATCCCAGGGCGGCCATAGGCCACGTTGCTGGCGATCGTGCCGTTGAACAGGAATCCCTCCTGCGGCACCATCACCACCCGTTCGCGCAGGTCTGCCAAGGTCAGGTCGCGCAGGTCGGTCCCGGACAGCCGGACGGTGCCGGCGTCCGGATCCATCAGCCGGGTGAGCAGCTTCGCGATCGTGGTCTTCCCGGACCCGGTCTCCCCCACGATCGCCACTCGAGCACCGGGCGGGATGGTCAGGGACACGTCCTGCAGCACCGGCGGGCCGCCCGGGTAGGCGTAGTGCACACCGGAGAGCTGCAGCCCAGCGGGCCCGCGCGGTCCGGGGTGGACGGGCTCGGCCGGGTCGGCCACGTCCAGCGGGGTGTGCACCACGGAGATCACCCGCCGCCACCCGGCCAGGGCGTTCTGCATCTCGTTGAGCACCTCGGTGGCGGACTGCACGGGGCCGGTGAACAGCTGCACCAGGAACAGGAAGCCGAGCAGCTGGCCGACGGTCAGCGTGCCGCCGATCCCGAGCATCGTGCCGATCAGCACCACGGCGCCCAGGGCCAGCCCGGAGAGCAGCACCCCGGAGGAGAACGCCAGGGACGCGAACGTCTGTGCCCGCACCGCCGCGTCACGGTGCTCGCTGATCGCCTCGTCCAGACGGCGCTGGGTGCGCTGCTCGGCGCCGTAGGAGCGGATCGTCTGCGCCCCGACCACCGCCTCGGACACCCGGGCGAGCATCGTCCCCACCCGGGTGCGCACCCGGGCGTAGGCCACGTTCAGAGCGCGTTGGGCGCGCGGGGCGAGCACGATCATCGGTGCGTAGGCCAGCCAGACGACGATGGTCAGCTGCCAGGAGTAGACGGTCATGGCGATCGTGGCAGCGGTGATCTGCAGGCTGGACAGCACCAGCTGCATCCCGCCCCACTGCACGAACATCGAGATGGTGTCCACATCTGAGGTGACCCGGGAGACCAGGGCCCCGCGCCGCTCGCTGTTCTGGGTGAGGGTGGACAGGGCGTGCACGCGGGCGAAGGCGCGCACCCGCAGCTGGGCCAGGCCCGCCTCGGCGGCCTTGAACAGGCGGATGTTCACCCAGCTGGTGCAGGCCGCGGTGAGCAGCAGCCCGGCGGCGCACAGCGCGGTGAGCTGCAGCACCAGGGGCACGTTCACCCCGGTCTCGGCGAGCAGCCCGCGATCGGTGGTGATCTGCACCGCGAGCGGCACGATCAGCTTGCCGGTGGTGGCCAGCACGGCGAGCACCAAGGTGACCCCGAGCCCTCGGCGCATCGCCGGGGACAGCCGCATCCCCTCCCGGAGGGTGCCGAGCACGCTGAGGGTGGAGGTGGTCTCGATCTGCGTGCTCACCGGACCTCCTGGGGGTCGCGGGCCTCGCGTTCCCGCTGGTAGGTGGTGACCAGGCGGCGGTACCCCGCGTCCCGGGCGAGCAGCTCGGTGTGCGGGCCGTGGTCCACCACGCGACCAGAGTCCAGGTGCAGGACGCTGTCGGCGAGCATGATGGTGGCGGTGCGGTAGGCGATGAGCACCACGGTCAGCCCGCCGGCGTAGCGGCGCAGCCGGGCGAGGATGTCCTGCTCGACCAACGGGTCCACTGCAGAGGTGGCATCGTCCATGATCAGCAGCCGGGGTCGGCGGATCAGGGCCCGGGCGATCGCCAGCCGTTGCCGCTGACCACCGGAGAGGGAGGCGCCCCGTTCGCCGACCACAGTGTCCAGGCCGTGGGGCAGAGCGGCGACGAAGTCCTCGGCCCGGGCGGTGCGCAGGGCCTGCCACACCTGCTCTGTCGTGTAGGGGGCTCCGGTGTCCGGGTCGGTCTGTCCGAGGGTGACGTTCTCGGCGATGGTGTCCTCGAAGACGAACGCGTTCTGGGCGACCAGGGCGATCGCCGCGGTTCGGTCCGAGGTGCGTACCGACGGCGCAGCCAGGCCGTCGTAGCGCACCTCACCGCTGGCGGGGTCCTGCAGGCGGGCGAGCACGTCCACCAGGGTGGACTTGCCCGACCCGGTGGGCCCGACCACGGCGAGCGTGCGGCCGGCGGGCACGTCCAGGCTGACCCGGTGCAGCAGGTCCCGACCCGGCCGGCCGGGGGCAGGCGGGACGGTGACCGTGACCTGGTCGGTGGTCAGGTGCAGACCACCGCTGCCCGGCAGGTCCGCCTCGCCCTCGCTGAGGTAGCCGCGAGCGTCGATCACCCGGGAGATGCGTTCGTGCCCGACCAGGGAGCGGGGTAGGTCGCCGAGCATGAACCCGATCGCCCGTACCGGGAAGGTCATCACGGTGAGCAGGTAGGCGGTGGTGACCACGGCGCCGGTGCCGGCCAGGCCGTCGGCCACCCGCATGGTGCCCACGGCCAGCACACCGAGGGTGGCCAGCGCCGGCAGCATGTCGATCACCGGGTCGAACACGCTGCGGATCTTGCCCACGGCCACGTTCGAGGCGCGCAGGTCCTGGGCGACTGCGTCGAACCGGGCTTCCTCGAGCGCCTCGGTGCCCAGCGCCTTGACCACGGCGGCAGCCTCGAAGCTCTCGTGCGCCACGTCGGAGGTGCGGGCCCGCTCGTGCTGCACCTTCGTGATCGCCGGGGACATGTACCGGCGGTAGACGGCATTGACCACCAGCACCAGGGGCAGCACGCTCACCCCGATCAGGCCGAGCACCACATCCGCGGCGAGCATCGCCACCGAGGCCACCAGCAGCATCGCCAGCACCCCGAGCGCGAACGGCAGCGGGGTGAACACGAAGCCGGCGGACTCGGCGTCCGCGTTCGCGTTCGACAGCAGCTGACCGGTGGGGTGACGCCGGTGCCAGGACATCGGCAGGCGCAGGTACTGGCGGGTCACCCGGCGCCGGTGCCCGGCCTGCACGTCGAAGGATGCCATCCCGGCGAACACGCGCCTACCGGCCACCCCGACAGCGGTGAGCAGGCCGATACCGAGCAGCGCCAGCCCGGCCAGGTAGATCTGCGACCGGGGCACCCCACCGCCCTCGATCGCCGGCACCACCACTGTGTCGGTGATCTGACCGAGCACCCAGCCCTGGGCGACCATGCCCAGGCCGTAGAGCACCGAGGCGCTGATCGCGATGGCGAACGTGCGCGGCTGGGAGCGCACCCCCCGCCCGATGAGCAGCAGCGAGCGGCGGAGCGCACCGCCGGGCAGGGCGTAGGGCACCTCGGCGCGTGCGGAGGAGGTGGGCATGACGGCGTGGGCTCCCTGGCACCTCGTGGTGAAGCGTTCCCGCGCCGGTGGACCCGGCAGCTGGCGGGCGTGAAGAGGACTCTGCTCATCTTCGCACACCAGCTGCACGGGCCCACCTGTGCGAGGCTGTGGGCATGTGGGCGCGCGTGGAGATGCAGGCACTGGCTGGCACGCTGCGCGCGGCCGGCCCGGAGCGGGACACGCTGTGTGCCGGGTGGCGCACCCGACACCTGGCCGCGCACCTGTACCTGCGGGCGCACCAACCCTGGCAGCTGCTCGGGCTGCCCGGGACCTCCGGGGTGGAGGAGCTCGCTGCGCAGTGCCGGGAGGTGGGCCGCTACGAGCAGGTGATCGAGGAGTTCACCGGGCCGGTGCGGTGGCCGTGGCGACTGTCCCGGTCCGGACCGATGGACGACCTGACGAACCTGGTGGAGTACGTGGTGCACCACGAGGACGTGCGCCGCGCGGGGCCCGACCCGGCGTCGCCGCGGTTGCTGCCGCCGGAGCAGCGGGCGCAGGTCTGGGCGAAGTTCGCACGCACCGCGGTCGGCCTCTACCTGTCCGCCCCGGTCGGGGTGCTGCTGATGGTGCCTGGTGGGTCGACCGTGCGGGCCCGCCCTGGTGGTGACCCGGTGCGGGTGGTGGGTGAGCCGGTGGAGCAGGCGCTGTACGCGATGGGGCGCCGGGAGCAAGCACAGGTGGAGCTGCGCGGCAGCACCGGGCAGCTGGAGAAGTTCAGGCGGTGGGTCGCCGCACGCTGAACCCGGCCGCCGCGAGAGCATCTTTGACCTGCCCGATGGTCAGCGTGCCGAAGTGGAACACGCTGGCGGCCAGCATGGCATCGGCACCTGCCTCGGCGGCCTGGACGAAGTGCTCCGGGCTGCCGGCGCCGCCGCTGGCGATCAGCGGCACGTGCACCTGGGCGCGCACGTCCCGCACCATCGGTAGGTCGAACCCGCCGGTGGTGCCGTCAGCGTCGATCGAGTTCAGCAGGATCTCCCCCACCCCCAGGTCCTGCGCACGGCGCACCCACTCCAGGGCGTCGACTCCCGTGCCCTGGCGACCACCGTGGGTGGTGACCTCGTACCCGGAAGGGGTGGCTGCGCCGTCCCTGGTGCGGCGGGCGTCCACGGAGAGCACCAGCACCTGGGAGCCGAACTGCTCGGAGATCTCCGCGATCAGCTCTGGGCGGGCGATGGCCGCAGTGTTCACCCCCACCTTGTCCGCTCCGGCCCGCAGCAGGGTGTCCACGTCAGCCACGCTGCGCACTCCGCCACCGACGGTCAACGGGACGAACACCTGCTCCGCCGTCGCCGAGACGACCTCGACAGTGGTCGCACGTCCTTCGGCGGAGGCGCTGACATCCAGGAAGGTCACCTCGTCTGCACCGTCGGCGTCATACCGCTGGGCCAGCTCGACCGGGTCGCCGGCATCCCGGAGGTTCTCGAAGTTCACCCCCTTGACCACCCGTCCGGCGTCCACGTCCAGGCACGGGATCACCCGCAGCGCCACGCTCATCAGCCGTCTCCTTCCGTGCCGTCCATGGCGGAGACGGCGAGCACGTCGATCACGTAGACGAGGGTATCCTCACCGAACGCCTGATCCGGGGGTACCACCAGCATCACCTGTGAGCCGACCCGAGCGTCCACCAGTCCGTTCTGCCAGCCCTCGATCAGGCCGGTGAAGGCGATCGTGGTCGGCCCGTGTCCGGCGGACCAGGTGGAGTCGACCACCTCACCGTCGGACCAGGACACCGCCAGGTAGCGCACCGTGACCGCCATCCCGGACCGGACCTGGGCGCCGTCACCTTGGCGTAGCGGCACGATCTCCAGGCTGGTGGGCGGTTCCTCCTCCGGGATGGTGATGCTCGGTTCGCCGTTGGCGGCCAGCTCCACCTCGGGCGCATCGCCAGGGGTCTCGACCGGTTCGCCCCAGGCACGGGTGTGCATCACGTCGTAGACGATCACCACCGGATCGGGCCGCTCGGCGGTGCCCAGCTCCACCCGCAGCAGCCGGGTGCCCTCAGCGGCGTCCAGCAGGTTCTCGTACAGCGGGCCGGCGTCCTCCTCGGTGACCCGCACGGTCTGCGGCTGGGAACCGAAGTTGTCCTCGATCACCTCACCGGTGCTGGCGTCCACGGCCAGGTAGGACAGCAGTGCCACGTCCCCCTCTGCCAACCTGGTCCCCTCGCCCTCGATCACAGTGCTGGTCTCGGTCTCGGTGACATCCAGGGGTGTGGGGAAGGTCACCTGCGGGAGCGCCCCGAAGTCCCCGCCCACGGTGACCTGCTCGACCGCGGAGGTCTCGCCGTCGTCCTTCGTGCAGGCGGACAGGCAGGCCACGAGCGCCAGCAGCAGCACCAGGACGCCGACCAGGCGCGATCGGGTGGGCCGTGTGGGAAGGGTGGGAAGCGTGGTGCGCACGGGGGCCGATCCTACGTGCCCGACCTGCAGGATGTAGCCGGTGGTCAGTCCGGCAGGTTCGCCAGCAACGGGTCGGCGGAACCACCCATCGCGGCGATCAGCGCGTCCACCCGCTCGTCCTCGCTCTTGAACGGGTCCTTGCACAGCACCGTCCGGCCTGCGTTGTCGTTCAGCTTCAGGTGCACCCAGTCCACGGTGTAGTCCCGACGTCGGGCGGTAGCCGCCTGCACGAACTCTCCGCGCAGCTTCGCCCGGGTGCTCTGCGGCGGGGTGGCAGTAGCGGTCTCGATCTGCTCCTCGGTGACCACTCTGGTGACCAGCCCGCGCCGGATCAGCCGGGACTGCAGCCCGTGCTCGGCGGAGATGTCGTGGTAGGCCAGGTCCAGGCGGAGCACCCGTGGGTCGGACAACGGCAGGTCGTGGGCGCTGGTGTACCGGTCTAGCAGCCGCTTCTTGATCGCCCAGTCCAGGTCTTTCTCCACCAGGCTGTGCTCCCCGGTGCGCACGGCACGCAGGCCCCGGTCCCACAGCTCCAGGACGGTGGCGTCATGTCGGCTGCCCTCATTGCTGCCGGCGAGGAAGTCCCGGGCCCGGTCCAGGTAGATCTGCTGGATCTCTACTGCGCTGCGGCGGGCTCCGCTGGACATCGCCACCGGGACGGTGCCGGTCAGGTCGTGGGAGATCGCCCGGATCGCGCGCACCGGGTTCTCCAGCGACAGCTCGGGGAAGATGTGCCCGGCCTCGAGCATCCGCAGGATGATGTCGGTCATCCCGACCTTGAGCAGCGTGGTGGTCTCCGACATCGAGGAGTCCCCGGAGATCACGTGCAGCCGCCGGTACAGGTCCGCGTCCGCGTGCGGCTCGTCCCGGGTGTTGATGATCGGCCGGGACCGGGTGGTCGCCGAGCTGGTCGCCTCCCAGAGATGGTCGGCACGCTGGCTGAAGCAGTACACCGGACCGCGGGAGGTGACCTGCACGTGCCCGGCGCCGGTGAGGATCTGCCGGCTGATGAGGAACGGGACGAGCACGTCGGCGACCCGGGTGAAGTCTCCGCGGCGACGGACCAGGTAGTTCTCGTGGCAGCCGTAGGAGTTGCCGGCCGAGTCCAGGTTGTTCTTGAACAGGTGGATCTGCCCGGCGATGCCGTCGGCGTCCAGACGTTCCTGGGCGTCGGCGGCCAGCTCGGCGAGGATGCGTTCACCGGCCTTGTCGTGCGCGACCAGCTGCGCGAGGTCGTCGCACTCGGCAGTGGCGTACTCCGGGTGGGAGCCCACGTCCAGGTACAACCGGGAGCCGTTGCCGAGGAACACGTTCGAGGAGCGCCCCCAGGCGACCACCTTGCGGAACAGGTAGCGGGCCGCCTCCTCCGGGGTCAGGCCGCGGCCGGTGTCCGCGGCGCAGGTGAGGCCGAACTCGGTCTCCAGGCCGAAGATGCGGCGGATCACAGATGGTCCGGACCGCTGGGCGAGCTGCTGTCGGTGGTCTCGTTCTCGCTGGCTGGGGCCCGCGTGGTGGGTTGGCTGGGCTCGGCAGTCTGCGCCGGTGCTTGGGCGAGCAGCTCGGTGAGCGTCTGCACGGACAGTCGACGGAAGGTGCGCCGGGCCCGGGTGCGGTCCAGCACGGCGGCCTCCAGGTTGCTGGTCTCGATGGTGCGCGCGTTCTCCCCGGTGCCGGCCAGCACCTGCACGGCCAGGGCGAGCACCTCGGGCAGGCTCATCCCAGGCGCCCACTGGGCCCGCACCTGCTCGGCGAGCTTGTCCGCTGCGCCGCCCATCACCACGAACCCGGGCTCGTCGGCGACCGAACCGTCGTAGGCGAGCCGGTAGAGCTGGTCGGTGGACTGGTCGGTCCCCACCTCGGCCACTGCGAGCTCGACCTCGAGCGGTTTGGACTCAGTGGTGAACACCGCACCGAGGGTCTGCGCGTAGGCGTTCGCCAGGCCCCGTGCGTTGACGTCCTCCCGGTCGTAGGAGTACCCGCGCAGGTCTGCGTACCTGACACCCGCGACCCGTAGGTTCTCGAACTCGTTGTACTTGCCCACGGCGGCGAACCCGATCCGGTCGTAGATCTCGCTGATCTTGTGCAGCGCTCCGGAGGGGTTCTCGGTGACGAACGCGATCCCGTCGTCGTAGCCGAGCACCACCACCGACCGGCCCCTGGCGATGCCCTTGCGGGCAAAGTCCGCCCGATCCTTCATCAGCTGCTCGGGCGAGACGTAGAACGGCTGAGTCATGCCTCTCGGCTCCTCTCCGGCAGCGCATCGATCTCGGCGGCCAGTGCGGCCAGGCGGTCGTCGCCGATCCGTTCCTGCCCGTCCTCGTCCACCCGCACCACGACCGGGTAGATGCCCCGGCGAGCATCTGGGCCGCCGGTAGCGGAGTCGTCATCGGCGGCGTCCATCAGAGCGTGCAACGCCACCCGTACCGCACCGTCGGCATCGAGGTCGGGGTGCCAGACCTTCTTCAACGACCCCTTGGCGTACACGGCACCGGAGCCGATGCTGTGGTAGTCGTGCTCGTCATATCGGCCGCCGACCACGTCGTAGGAGAAGATCCGGCCGGTGTGCTCGCCGTGGTCGTAGCCGCCGAACAGCGGGAGGGCCACCAGCCCCTGCAGCGCCATCGGCAGGTTGCCGCGGACCATCGCACCGAGCCGGTTGGCCTTGCCCTGCAGGGACAGCAGGGTGCCCTCGATCTTCTCGTAGTGCTCCAGCTCCAGCTGAAGCAGGCGCACCACCTCGACGGCGATCCCGGCGGTACCGGCGATACCGATCACCGAGTACTCGTCGGCGGGGAACACCTTCTGCATCTGCCGGTGCGCGATCGCCGAGCCTGCGGTGGCGCGCCGGTCCCCGGCCATCACCATCCCGCCACCGTAGGTGAGCGCCACGATCGTGGTGGCGTGCGGGGTGCTCACCGGGGACTGTGGTGCGGGCCCGCCCCCAGGGAGCAGGTCCGGGGCGTAGGAGCGCAGGAAGTCCACGAACGACGAGCTCCCCGGGCGGGTGAACGCAGCCGGCAGACGATCCGGGTAGCGCGCGTCCGGTACGGTCATTGCCCGCCCTTCTGCACGAAGCCGCGCACGAAGCTCTCCGCGTTCGTCTCCAGGACGTCGTCGATCTCATCGAGCAGCGAGTCCACGTCCGAGCTCTGGGCCTGCGGTGCAGCGGGCGGCGGCGACGGCGGGTCGTCCTCCGGCCTCCGGTCGGGCTGACGCTGCTCGTACTTTCGCGGCGACATGAGTCCTCCTCCTGCGCGGGTACCTGTCTTCGATCCTACGGCGTCTGGGCCGGTATGCAGGCGCCGAAGCCGGTCAGTCGCTCGGGTCGCGCTGTGCGACGAGCTCGGTGAGCAGCGCTCCGGCGTCAGCACTACGGTCGAGCAGCTCGCCGACGTGCGCCCGGGTGCCTCGGAGCGGGTCCGGGGTCGGCACTCGTTGCAGGCTGTCCGCCTCCGGCACGTCGAAGACCACTCCGTCCCAGTTCGCGGCAGCCACCTGGGGCCCGTACCGGCGGATCGCCTCACCGCGGAAGTAGGCGCGGGTGTCGGTGGGAGCGTGGGCGAGGGCTTGTTCCACCTCTTCACCGGTCACCAGCGTCTCCACCGCACCGGAGGCCTCCAGCCGAAGGTAGATGCCCTTCTCCGGACGCAGGTCGGACCACTGCAGGTCGAGGGCAGCCAGCCGCGGGGAGTCCCAGTCCACGCTGTGCCGCCGCCGCATCCCCTCCAGTACCTGCAGCTTGGCGACCCACTCGACCTCGCGCGCAGTAGCGGCGATGTCGCTGCCGAGCCGGTCGAGCACGTCCGCCCAGCGGCGCAGCAGCTCGGTGGTCTGCGGGTCGGCCGGACCGGCGGCAGCGACCTCGCGGGTGATGATGTCGCAGTAGGCGCGCTGGATCTCCAGGGCGGTCATGGTGCGCCCGTCCTCCAGGTCCAGCCGGGTGGTCAGGCTCAGGTCGCGACTGACCTCGTGCGCTGCGGCGACCGGGTCGGCGAGCCGCAGGGCGCTCAGCTCCAGAGCGGCCTGCCCCTGCTCCAGCAGCCAGAGCAGCGTGGCCGTGGTGCCGAGCTTGAGGTAGGTGGAGACGTGCAGCAGGTTCGCGTCCCCGACGATCACGTGCAGCCGCCGGTACCGGTCTGCCTCGGCGTGCGGCTCGTCGCGGGTGTTGATGATCGGCCGGCGCAGCGTGGTCTCCAGGCCGACCTCGGCCTCGAGATAGTCGGCACGTTGGGAGATCTGGTAGCCCGGCGTCTGGCCCCGCTGCCCCAGGCCCACCCGGCCGGCGCCGCAGAAGATCGGGCGGGTGACCAAGAACGGTGTCACCGCGCTGATGATCTCGTCGAACGGCACAGCCCGGTCCACCAGGTAGTTCTCGTGCGTGCCGTAGCTGGCGCCCTTACCGTCGGTGTTGTTCTTGTACGGCACCACCTCGGGCATCCCGGGCAGCTGGGCGAGCAGCCGGGAGGACCGCAGCAGCACTTCGTCGCCGGCCCGGTCCCAGAGCACTCCGTCGCGCGGGCTGGTGACCTCTGGCCCGGAGTACTCCGGGTGCGCATGGTCCACGTAGTAGCGGGCCCCGTTCGGCAGGATGACGTTGGCGACAGTGCTCGGCTCCGGCTGGGGTGCGGGGCGGCGGCGGGTGGTGATCCGGTGCGGGTCGCCCTCCGGGGCGGGGGCCAGCGGGTCGTCAGTGAGCAGGCTCGGATCGGCCTTGGCCCGGTCCAGGCGCCAACCGCGGGCATCGCACAGCGGGTCCTCGTCCTGGTAGTCCCACTTCGCGCGGGAGGAACCACCGAGCCCCTCGGTGGCGTAGGCGGTGACCAGCTGGGCGGACATCAGCATCGGGTTCGCGTTCGGCAGCCCGACGCCGAGGATCCCGTACTCGGTCTCGATGCCCATCACCCGTCGCACGCTCATCACCCCAGCCTAGGCCGCCCGCACCCCCTCCCCCACAGGTTGAATCCATTCAGTCGATACCTCCCGCGTGGGGTCGTGCTCTGCGGTATCGCCCCCACGCAGCGAGTATCGCCGAGCTACGCCACCGCCGCCCCGGACAGCCCACGCAGCGACCAGTCAAGCGTGCTCACCCGATCCACGCTGCCTGGGATGTCCGCTCCGCGAGCCTCCGGTGCACCTCGGCGAGGAGTCTGCCCGGTCGGGCCAGATCGGCCCACACCACCCGGATGAGAATCCATCCCTCTCGCTCGAGCGCGTCCTGACGCCGCTTCTCCTGGAACACCGCCTCGGCCGGATCTCCGTCGGCCATCCGGGTGTACTTGACCTTGCCGTCGAACTCGATCCCGATCTTCAGGTCCCGCCAGCCCATGTCGATGCGGAACTGGCCGATGTCGGTCGCCACTTCGATCTGCAGGTCCGGCACACGCACTCCGAGGCGCATCAGCACGACCCGGGTGGTGGTTTCGCCTGCTGACTCCGCGCGACCGTCGGCACGGTCCAGACGCCACCGAGCCTTGGCGGACCCACTGGCACCGCGCTGTTCCTCCAGCCGGTCGGCGATCTGCGCCCGCAGTCCCGGCTCTGCCAGCACGCGGTCCAGGACCATGAAGGCGCCGAGGTCCGGCATCGTCATGGCGCAGTCCACCGCCGTGCGGAGCAGAGTGGTCGCCGGGAGAGCATCGACCATCGTCGTGTCCGGCTCGGCAACGGCCACCCGATGGCGCACGATCGTCTGGTCCGCTCGGGCGGAGGCGCGCCCAGGTCGCACAAGGTGGGTGCGGCTCGGGACGCGTTCCAGCGGCAACCGGTGCAGCAAGGCGGCACTGTCGTGGCTGAACCACAGCGGGCCGTCCAGCTGGCGGGCGATGGCATGCATCTGTTGGCGAGCGCGCACTCGCTCACGCACGTAGCGGTCCTCGCTCTCGACCGCCGGCCCATAGGCACCGCGGCGGAGCCGCTGCAACGTGCCGGCCCGTACCGCCTTCTCCAGGGTGTTACGGTCCAGGTCGCCGGTCAGGTACACGACTGCTCCTGCTGCTCGTTCATCCATGACCTGACCCTGGCTGATACGACGGCCCCGCAGGCAGCACCCTCCCCCGGGCTGTGGACAACGGGGCAGATCACCGCTGCGATACCTGCTCCGCCCGGGCGACACCGCAGAGCACGACCCGACGTGGCAAGTATCGCCTGAATGGATTCAGCGCGGGAGGGTGCGAAGGGGCGGCGGGAGGGCGGCGGGCGCGCGGCGGGTCAGAGGTACTGGCCGGTGGGGCTGATGTTCTCGATCGTGCGGCCCGGCTGGGCGGAGCCCTTGTCCTGCACGATGGTGCGGATGAACACGATCCGTTCCCCCTTCTTCCCGGACACGCGGGCCCAGTCGTCGGGGTTGGTGGTGTTCGGCAGGTCCTCGTTCTCCTTGAACTCCGCCACGCACGCGTCCAGCAGGTGGTCCACCCGGATGCCGCGCACCCCGGTGGAGAGCAGGTCCTTGATCGCCTGCTTCTTCGCCCGGTCCACGATGTTCTGCACCATGGCCCCGGAGTTGAAGTCCTTGAAGTACAGGATCTCCTTGTCCCCGCTGGCGTAGGTGACCTCGAGGAACTGGTTCTCCTCGTCCTCGGCGTACATCCGGCCCACTGTGCGCTCGATCATCGCGTCCACCGCGGTCTGCGCATCGTCGTGGTGCTCGGCCAGGTCGTCCGGGTGGATCGGCAGCTCGGGGGTGAGGTACTTGGTGAAGATGTCCCGGGCGGACTCGGCGTCCGGACGCTCGATCTTGATCTTCACGTCCAGCCGGCCGGGGCGCAGGATCGCCGGGTCGATCATGTCTTCCCGGTTGGAGGCACCGATCACGATCACGTTCTCCAGCCGTTCCACACCGTCGATCTCGGCGAGCAGCTGGGGCACGATCGTGGTCTCCACGTCCGAGGACACCCCGGTGCCGCGGGTGCGGAACAAGGACTCCATCTCGTCGAAGAACACCACCACCGGGATGCCCTGGGAGGCCTTCTCCCGGGCGCGGGAGAAGATCAACCGGATGTGCCGCTCGGTCTCGCCCACGTACTTGTTCAGCAGCTCGGGCCCCTTGACGTTCAGGAAGTAGCTGCGCACCGGGGTCTGCTCGCCGGTGGACCGTGCGGCGGTCTTCGCCAACGAGGTGGCGACCGCCTTGGCGATCAGGGTCTTGCCGCAGCCGGGCGGGCCGTACAGCAGCAGCCCCTTCGGTGGTTTCAGCCCGTGCTCGCGGAACAGGTCGGGGTGCAGGAACGGCAGCTCGACGGCGTCGCGGATCTGCTCGATCTGGGTGGACAGGCCGCCGATGTCGTCATAGGCGACGTCCGGCACCTCCTCCAGCATCAGGTCCTCGACCTCGGCCCGCGGGATGTGCTCGAAGGCGAACGCAGTCCGCGAGTCCACGGTGAGCGCGTCCCCCACTCGCACCGCCCGTTCCAGCAGCGGACCAGCCAGCCGGACCACCCGTTCGTCCTCGCCGCGCCCGATCACCAGCACCCGGTCGGTGTCCAGCACCTCCTTGACCGTGACCAGCTCACCGACCGGGTCGTACCCGCCGGCTGCCACCACGGTCATCGCCTCGTTCAGCTGCACCTCCTGACCCGGTCGCAGCGCCTCGATGGCGACGTCATGTGCCACACCGAGACGCATCTTCCGGCCCGAGGAGAGCACATCGATGGTGCGGTCACCCCGGTCGGCCAGGAACAGCGCATAGCTGGCCGGCGGCTTGCTCATCTCCTCCAGCTGGGTGCGCAGCTCGACCAGCTGCGAGCGCGCCGTGGTCAGCGCGGTGACGAGCCGTTCGTTCTTCGCCGCCAGCTCGATCGCCTTGTCCTGCAGCTCCCGCTCGCGCGCGGACCCGTGATCCTCGACCATCATCACTCCCTCCGGGCGAGACCTCCTCCACTGTAGGTCAGTCCGGGCCGTCCGCGCCGTCCGGTCCGCTGGCTGAACCCTCCCGCAGCGCCCGGGTGGCCTCGAACGACCGGCGCAGCTTGCGCAGCTTCTTCTCCGAGACGGTCCGCTCCCCCAGGTCTGCG
>DATGRZ010000126.1:0-5205 GCA_035303065.1 Ruania sp. | reverse complement strand
GCCTTGGCCTGGTCGCCGTCGGCCTCGTCGAGGGCCTTCTTCACGTCGAGCATGCCGGCGCCGGTGCGCTCGCGCAGTGCCTTGATGTCAGCGGCGGTGTAGTTCGCCATCAATGATCCTCTCGCAGATCGGGTGGTGGTCAGTCCTGCGCGGTCTCGGTGCCCTCGGCCGGAGCCTCAGCAGCAGCCTCGGTGGCCGGGCTCTCGGCCGCAGCCTCAGCAGCAGCCTCTGCAGCCGGCTCCTCCGCGGCCGGGGCGGCCTCGTCGGCGGGAGCGTCGGCAGCGGCCGGGGAGACGGCGGCCGCAGCCTCGGTAGCCACGTCGGTGGCCGGGGCCTGCGCGGCCGGGGAGTCCTCGGTCGTCTGCGCAGCCTCGGCAGCAGGTGCGCCAGCACCTGCCTCCGGTGCGCCACCAGCTGCCTCCGGTGCGCCAGCAGCCTCCGCCGCAGCGGCCTTCTCCTGCTCGTGGGTGGCGAGCAGCTCGCGCTCCCACTCGGCCAACGGCTCGGCGTCACTGCTGCCCGCGGCGTCGCCGCCACCGTGCCGGGCGACCAGGCCCTCGGCGGCCCCGTCGGCAACCACGCGGGTGAGCAGGCTGACAGCGCGGATCGCGTCGTCGTTGCCCGGGATCGGGTAGTCGACCTCGTCCGGGTCGCAGTTCGTGTCCAGGATCGCCACGACCGGGATGTTCAGCTTGCGCGCCTCGGCGACAGCCAGGTGCTCCTTCTTGGTGTCGACCACCCAGACGGCGGAGGGCAGCTTGACCATGTCCCGGATCCCGCCGAGGGTGCGGGTCAGCTTGTCCCGCTCCCGGCGCTGCATGAGCAGCTCCTTCTTCGTGTACCCGCTGGCGGCGACATCGTCGAAGTCGACCTCCTCGAGCTCCTTGAGCCGCTGCAGACGACGGCTCACCGTGCCGAAGTTGGTCAGCATGCCGCCCAGCCAGCGCTGGTTCACGTACGGCATACCCACCCGGGTGGCCTGCTCGGCGACGGCCTCCTGGGCCTGCTTCTTCGTGCCGATGAACAGGATGGTGCCGCCGTGGGCGACGGTCTCCTTGACGAACTCGTACGCACGGTCGATGTCCTGCAGGGACTGCTGCAGGTCGATGATGTAGATGCCGTTGCGCTCGGTGAAGATGAAGCGCTTCATCTTCGGGTTCCAACGCCGGGTCTGGTGCCCGAAGTGCACGCCGCTCTCAAGGAGCTGGCGCATGGTGACGACGGCCATGGCTCGTCCTTCCTGGTGTGGGCAAGCCCACACGTTCGTGCCCGCGACCAGGCGCAGGCGGATTCGGTTGATGTTCTGGGCGGCCCGTACCGGCGCTGCCCATGCCTGGTGCGCACGATCCACGGCACCGGCACCAGGTGCCGGACCTCGCCGCGTGATCCCGGGGCAGGGGCCCCGGTCGTGCGCACGCGATGTCAGGTGGGCACCCGAGGGCACGCCACCTGCAGTGCACATGCTACCGGATGGTGCTGGTGCGACCGCTGGGCGGCCGGCCCCAGGGTGGCTCGCGGGTCGGCATGATGCCCGGTCGTCCACAGCCCCCTCCGCGCGGCGGGGGCCTGCTCGGCACGGGCGTGCTGTGCTCGTCCGATGAGACCTGACGTGCCGAGACCGCCTCGGGAGCGCGGAGCGCGCCCCCCGGTCGCCAGCCCGCTCGCCCGCAGGGTGCGGGTGCTGCTGGCGCTGGCACTGGCCGGGCTGGTGGCCATGACGATCGGGGCCGCGCAGGTGCCCGCCGCTGTCGACGTGCCGGTCCCAGCCGACGTACCGGCGAACGTTCCGGTCCCGGCGGACGCACCGGCCGGCGGGGAAGTGCCCACGGCTGGCACCGACTACGACTGGCCGGTGGCCGGCGACCCGCCGGAGGTGCTGCGCCCCTTCGACCCGCCGCCCAGACCGTGGCTGCCCGGGCACCGCGGAGTGGACCTGAGCGCACGGGACGGTGCCGAGGTCCGGGCGGCCGGACCCGGCACAGTGGCGTTCGCTGGGCACGTGGCCGGGCGGCCGGTGGTCTCCATCCAGCACCCTGGTGGCTTGCGGACCACCTACGAACCGGTCACCGGACAGGTCCAGGTGGGGGACGCCGTCGAGACGGGAACCCTGATCGGACATCTGGCCTCAGCCGGCGCGCACTGCCCGCGGGCCTGCCTGCACTGGGGCCTGCGCACCGGCGACGAGCGCTACCTGGACCCGTTGCTGCTGGTCGGGCGGGAGGTGACGATCCGGCTCTACCCGGCGGCGGGGTCGGGTCAGGGGTAGGCGTGCGTCAGCTGGACGCGGAACGGCACCACCAGTGACCCGTCCGCCTCGGCGAACTCCGCCAGGGCAGTGAGCATCGACCGCGCGGCGGCGAGCGCAGCCTCGGGACTGAGCCGCGCCCCCCACGGCAGGCCGCGCAGCCGTTCGGCCACGGCAGCGGTGGTCCCGGCCAACCGGATCCGTACGGTCACCTCCCGGCTGACCGGTTCGTGCCAGCCTGCTGCGCGCAGATCGTGGACCAGCTCCTCGCTGCTATAGCTGGTCGCCTCCCGCAGCACCTGCACCCCGCCGCCCTCCCCCACCTCTGCCAGTGCGCGTTCGTGCGCGGCCAGGTACGGGTTGGCCTCGATCGGCGACCACGCGGTGGCGGCGAACGAACCGGTCTCGCGCACCACGCGGCGTGCCTCGGCGAGGACCGGGTGCGGCTCGCTGAGGGCGCCGATCCCGTGCAGGCTGATCACCACGTCCACGCTGTCGGTGGGCAGCGGCACCCGGTCCGGTGCGGCTTGCAGCCATTCGATCGCGTACCCCGCGCCGTGGCCGGAGGCCACCTCCAGCATGGCCGGGTCGTGGTCGACCCCGACGACGCTCCCCATCGGGCCGGCGCGTTCGGCGGCGATCCGCGCCGCGAAGCCCGGTCCGCAGACGAGGTCGAGCACGGCCGCCTCAGGTGCGATCTGCGCGGCGTCCACCAGGATGGCCGCGAACGGTGCCATCAGCGGCTCGGCGGTGCGGTCGTAACGAGCCGCCGCATCCGGGGAGTATGCGGGCATCGTCGCCATGCCTCCACACTAGGACAGGCGTTCACGGCGTGCATGCGCTGGTATCCGGCAGGCGCTGGCGCCGGTGGTTGGCCCGGACGAGCTCAGGCCCGCGGGTGCGCCTGGGTGAACGCGGACCGTAGCCGTTCGGTGGACACGTGGGTGTAGCGCTGGGTGGTGGACAGCGAGGCGTGCCCGAGCACCTCCTGCACCGAGCGCAGGTCGGAGCCACCGTCGAGCAGGTGGGTGGCGGTGGAGTGCCGCAGCCCGTGCGGGGCGAGGTCCCGCACACCGGCGAGCCCGGTGCTGCGGTGCACCAGGTCACGCACCTGGCGGGCACCGAGCCGCCCGCCGCGGGTGCCGAGGAACAGTGCGCCAGGGTCGCCGGTGTGGTCCGGGAGCAGGTGCTGGCGGGCGTCCAACCAGTGCTCGACGGCGTCGCTCGCCGGGCGTCCGAACGGCACCATGCGCTCCTTGTCGCCCTTACCGAGCACGCGCAGCAGTCGTTCAGCGAGGTTCACGTCGCTCAGATCGGTACCGACCAGCTCGGCGACGCGCACACCGGTGGCGTACAGCAGCTCCAGCACCGCCCAGTCGCGGGTGGCGCGCGCCCTGGCGGCGGGGGTGCCGGCGGCGGCGACCTGGTCACGGGCGGCATCCATCACCGCTGCTGCCTCCTCGGCGGTGAGCACCTGCGGCACTGTGGCGTCCGGTCGTGGGGAGAGCAGTCGCTGCCCAGGGTCGGTGGCGGTCCGGCCGGTGCGGTAGGTCCAGGCCGTGAAGCACCGGACGGCGGCGACCCGGCGCGCCAGGGTGGCACGCGCCAGACCGCGGCCGGACTCCTGGGCCAGCCAGCGGCGCAAGGCCGGCAGGGTGAGGGCACCCAGGTCAACCGGCTCCGTGCCGTCCGGGCCGTGCGGAAGGAGCGCGAGCAGGGTGAGCAGGTCCCCGCAGTAGGCGCGCACCGTGTGCTCGGACAGGCCGCGTTGGATGGCCAGGTGGTTGGCGAAGGCGTCCAGCAGCCCAGCGTCGCGCTGCTCCTCGAGCGGGGTCATGACCCCAGCCTGGCACGGGCACCGCCCCTCTCCCCCCGCGCGAACGCCCGGTTTCGCGGGTTGAATCGGTTCAGCAGCCGCAACGGAGGGCGGTCGCGAACCCTCGGGTGGGCGGGGTGGGCGCCTGGATCAGGCGGCGCCGCGCCGGGACCGGCGCCAGCGCACCCCGTCCCGCTCCACCCGGCCGGCCAGCTCGAGGAACCCGAGCGCGGAGCGCACGTCGGGCTCGGCCAGCCCGCTGCTGCGCACCAGACCGGTCAGCTCCGCGCCGGCGCGGGCGGGTAGCGCATCCAGGACCACTGCCTGGGTTGCGTCCAGCCCGTCCAGCAGACCGGGAGCCACCGGTGGCGGGGCGGGGCCTCGAGTGGCGTCCAACGGACCGAGCAGCTCGAGCACCTCCGCCGCATCGGTCACGCAGACGGCGCCCTCGCGGATCAGCCGGTGGCACCCGGCGGACGTGGAGGACGTCACCGGACCGGGCACCGCCGCAACGGTGCGGCCCAGGTCGGCAGCATGGCCGGCGGTGTTCAGCGCACCCGACCGCCAGGACGCCTCCACCACTACGACCACCTCGGCGAGGGCGGCGATCAGCCGGTTCCGGGACAGGAACCGGTGCCGCATCGGTGAGCTGCCCGGCGGCACCTCGGAGAGCACCGCACCAGATCGTGCGACCTCCGCCAGCAGCGCCGCGTTACCCGTCGGGTAGAACCGGTCCAGACCGCCGGCCATCACTGCCACCGGCAGGCCGTCACCGGCGAGCGTGGCGCGGTGCGCCGCAGCATCCACACCGAAGGCACCGCCGGAGACGATGCTCACGCCCTCGACGGCAAGCTCGCTGGTCATCACGCCAGCGAGCTCCGCGCCGTAGGGGCTGCAGGCGCGGGAGCCGACCACGGCCACGGCCGCGGGCTGCAGGGCCGCCGGGTCACCGAGCAGCCACAGGCATGGTGGGGCGTCCGTGCCCAGGTCGGCCAGCGCCACGGGCCACTCCGGGTCGGTGGGCACCAGCACGCGACCGCCACGCCGGGCGAG
Organism: Ruania sp.; assembly: GCA_035303065.1. Lineage (GTDB taxonomy): Bacteria > Actinomycetota > Actinomycetes > Actinomycetales > Beutenbergiaceae > Ruania. The sequence goes on along the minus strand of DATGRZ010000126.1, from coordinate 91 downwards.
CACGTCCATCTCGCGAACTGGGTCCAGGGTGGACAGCCGTGGGGTCCAGCGCTTGGCGGCCGCGTGCCAGTGCGCCCCGGCGGCGAGCACC
>DATGRZ010000125.1:0-27067 GCA_035303065.1 Ruania sp. | reverse complement strand
GAGCCGGTAGGCGACCCGGTGGTGGGTGCCCACCGCGAACGCGGTCGCCGCATCGGCCGGTGCCAGGTACTTCTCCTCCCAGGCCTCGTACTCGTGCCGCTCAGGTGTGGTCACCCGGTAGATGATCCGGTAGCAGAGCTTGCCCTTCGTGCCCTGGGGCGCGCGCTCAGCCTGGTCGGCCTCCCGGCGTTCGCAGGAGAGGATCACGCCGTCGGCGATCGGCGCTCCCCGGAACACCAGCTCCAGCGGGTCGTCGGGGCCGCTGATGCGCCGGAACACCAGCATGATCACCACCACCACGACCGAGGCCACCACGATCAGCGGGCTGCTCCCCAGCGCGGAGGCGCCTGCCGCGGCGGCGCCTGTTGCGGAGGCAACCATGGTCTGTTCGAGCACCGCCCCACCTTACGTGAGGTGGTCCCGGCTGCCGTGGTTGGATTGCCTCATGAACCACCTGGCCCAGTACACCGACGACCTCGCGGCGTTCATCACCGCCTCGCCCTCCTCCTACCATGCGGCCGCGGAGGCGGCCCGCCGCCTGGACGACGAAGGGTTCACCCCGCTGGCCGAGGACCAGGAGTGGCCTGCGCAGCCGGGTGGCTACTACGTGCTGCGCGACGGTGCCCTGATCGCCTGGTTGCAACCCGCCGCGGCCGGGCCGACCACACCGTTCCGCGTGCTCGGCGCGCACACCGACTCACCCGGCTTCAAGCTCAAGCCGCGGCCCTCGACCGGTTCGCACGGGTGGCTGCAGGCCGGGGTGGAGGTCTACGGCGGGCCGCTGCTGAACTCCTGGCTGGACCGGGACCTGGAGCTGGCCGGGCGGCTGGTGCTGCGGGACGGGACCGAGCACCTGGTGCGCACCGGGCCGCTGCTGCGCATCCCGCAGCTGGCGATCCACCTGGACCGGGAGGTGAACACCGGCCTCACCCTGGACAGGCAGCGGCACCTGCAGCCGGTGTGGGGAGTCGGTGACGGCGGAGACCTCCTTGGTCTGCTCGCCCGCCGTGCCGGGGTGGAGCCCGGCGAGGTCGCCGGGTACGACCTGCTCACCGCGGACACCCAGGCCCCGGCGCGGTTCGGCCGTGAGCAGGAGCTCTTCGCCGCCGGGCGGATGGACAACCTGCTCTCCGTGCACGCGGGGGTGCGGGCGATGGTCGCCGCCGCGCACGAGGGCGGTTCGGAGCACATCAGCGTGCTGGCCGCCTTCGACCACGAAGAGCTCGGCTCGCAGACCCGTTCGGGTGCCTCCGGCCCGGTCCTGGACGATGTGCTCACCCGGGTCGGGGAGACCCTGGGTGCCACCGGGTCCCAGCAGCGGCAGGCCTACGCCGCCTCTTGGTGCCTGTCCGCCGACTGCGGGCACGCTGTGCACCCGAACTACCCGGAGCGGCACGACCCGGCGAACCAGCCGTCCGCCGGCGGGGGAGTGCTGCTGAAGATCAACGCCAACCAGCGCTACGCCACGGACGCCACCGGTGCCGCCCTGGTCGCCCGGCTCGCTGCTGCCTCCGGCGCCCCGTACCAGGAGTTCGTCTCCAACAACACGGTGCCGTGCGGGTCCACGATCGGTCCGCTGACCGCCACCCGGCTCGGCATCCGCACCGTGGACGTCGGCGCGCCGCTGCTGTCTATGCACTCCGCCCGCGAGCTGGTGCACACCGCCGACGCCGCCGCCCTGGGCGACATGGTCGGCGCGTTCTTCGCCGGCGCCTGAACCCGCCCCCACCCCCTGGTCGCGAACGTTCGCCTATGCGGCTGCTGAACCGATTCATACCGCAGAGGGGAGCGTTCGCGAACCCCGGGAGGATCAGCCGTCGCCCGTGGACGCGGCTGGTGGAGGCGGCTGGCGCTACAGCTGGAACGGCGGCTTCGAACCCACGGGCGCCAGACCGTACTGGTTGCCCACCGGCTGGGAGGGCAGTGCGCAGAGCACGAGCAGCGCGATCCCACCGAGCGATGGGATGAAGACGAGCAGGCAGAGCCAGCCGCTCTGGCCGATGTCGTGCAACCGGCGCACGTTCACCGCGATCGTGGGCACCAGACCGCCCAGCACCACGACGATCACCCAGAGGCCGAAGAACCCGGCGGCAGCGCCGTCGCCGGGATCGGTGCCGGTGGCCGCGGCGACCCCGATCATCAGGAAGACCGGGACGAACAGGGCGAGGAACTGCGCCAGCGTCCACCACCAGTACTCGCTGCGGGAGGCGCGGCCGCTGAAGGTGGCGTAGTTGCTCAGCACCCGCGTGACCGCCTGGATCAGGTTCAGCCCGGACGGGGTGGGGATCTGCGGGGTGTTGAACATCCCGTACGACGAGTGCGGCGTGCCGTAGCCGTAGGCGCCCGATGGCGGCTGGGTGTAGCCGCCCTGCGGGGCGCGGTAGCCACTCTGGTCGGAGCTATGGGTCGGTGGCCCGTAGGGTGAGGGGCCTCGTGCACCTGGTGCACCTGGTGCACCTGGTGCACCTGGTGCGGTCGGCGGGCCTGGTGCGGTCGGCGGGCCTGGCGGGGGAGGCGCGGGCTGGGTGGCGGCCGTGACGGTGGGCGGGCCCGGTGCTGCAGGGGCAGGCTGGCCCCAGCCGGTGTCCGGCTGCTGCGGCGGCGAGCCGCACTGTGGGCAGCTGCTGCCGGTCACCGCCGCTGTCGACCCGCACGTCGTGCACGTCATTCCAGGTACCCTCCTACGTCCTGCTGCCGGTGGCGTACCGGGCAGCACTGCCGTGCAGAAGAGTAACCGGTACCGGTGGCAGGTGGGCACAACCCAGCACGTCCGGGCGATGAGCTCGGGGGCAGCCCCGCGCTGGTCAGTGCTTGGCGACGGTGAGCAGGAACGCGGTATCGGTCACGGCCTCGATCGAGTGCCGCTCGTCGGGCACGGTGAGGAAGTCGCCCTGACGGCCCTCCCAGGTCACGTCCCCGGCGAGGAGCTTGAGCCGGCCGTGGATCACCAGCACGGTGGCGTCGCCCGGATTCTCGTGCTCGGCGAGCTCCGTGCCAGCGGTCATCGCCACGATCGTCTGCCGCAACCGCTTCTCGTGCCCGCCGTAGACGGTCTCCGCGGCCCGTCCGCTGGAGGCGCGGGCCGCCCGCTCGCCCAGCTGGCGGGACATCGCGTCCAGGCTCGGTTTTCGCACGGTCACCCCTCCTGGGCGCTCTGCTGGGGGTGCACGTGCTCGATCGCGGACATCGCCAGCGTGGAGTGCGCATAGGCACCGCCGGCGCGCATCTCTGCCGCCACCCAGATCGCCTCCATGATCTGCTCCGGACTGGCCCCCTTGCGCGCCGCCAGCTTGGTGTGCCCGTCGATGCAGTACGGGCACTGCGTGGTGTGCGCGACCGCCACGGCGATCAGCTGTTTGGTGGTCTCGTCCAGGGCGCCGGGGGCGAACACTGCCCGGCTGAACGCCTCGAACGCCTCGTGCGCCTCGGGTGCGAGCTCCTTGCGGCGTCGCGCCTCAGCGGCTGTGGTGGGGTGGTAGAGCGAGTCTGACACCGGAGACCTCCTTGGGAAGACGGCGGTGCACACGTCCGCACACCGCAGCACCCGCGCTCAGCGGGCACCTGCAGCCATTGAACCGCGGATCGTCCCGGTGTGCCGGTCGGTCTCGTCGTCCCGGGCGCCAGGCGCGACTCTCGGCACGTCACCCCTTCACGGCGCCGCGCATCAGACCCGCAACCAGATACCGCCCGAAGAACACCACGAGCACCAGGATCGGCACCAGCGCCAGCACAGCACTCGCCGTCAACGGGCCCCACTGCCGCCCGAACGCACTGATGAACTGGTAGACCGCCACCTGCACCGGCCGGTACTCGGAGGAGTTCACCATCACCGAACCAGCCACGAACTCGTTCCAGGACCCGATGAACACGAAGATGCTGGCCGCACCCAGGCTCGGCCGGCACAACGGGAGCACCACGGAGAAGAACGTCCGCAACCTGGAGGCACCGTCCAGGGTGGCTGCCTCGTCCAGCTCGGTGGGCACCCCCTCCATCGCGCCCTTGATGATCCAGACGGCCATCGGCAGGTTGTAGCCCAGGTACAGCAGCGGCAGGATCACCGGGGTGTCCAGCAACCCCAATGCCGCGAAGTACAGGTAGTTCGGGATGACCAGCACCGCCGCACCCATCGACAACGGGATGCAGGCCACGATCACCCCGAACAGCGGCCGCCGCAACGGAAACCGGAACCGGTCGAAGGCGTAGGCCGCGATCGCCCCGAGCACCACAGCGGCCAGCGTCGCCACACCGGAGTAGAGCACGCTGTTCGCCAGGTTTCGGGTGAAGGTCCCCCCGAGCACCTGGGCGTAGTGCTCCGTGGTCAGGTCTGAGACCAGGAACGAGGGCGGGAACGCGAAGATCCGCTCCGCCGGCCGCACCGAGGTCGCCACGCCCCAGAGCACCGGTGCGATGTTGATCAGGGCGACGACCGCAGCCGCCAGCACCACGACGATCCGCACCACCTGCCGGCGGCCGCGGACCCGAGGCTCCAAGGACTGTGCCATCACACGCTCCACCGGGCCAGCCGCAGGTAGACGAACACCAGGCCGACGTTCAGCACCAGGGCCACGGAGGCCAGTGCCACGCCACCGGAGAAGTCGAAGTGGGTGAACGCCTGCTGGTAGATCGACAGCGGCAGGATCTGCGTCGCATCCCCCGGACCGCCGCCGGTGGTCACGAGCGGGGCCTCCACGTTGTTCAGGTTGCTCATCGTGAGCACCACCGTGGTGATGACCAACGGAGTCTTCAGCATCGGCAGGGTGATGAGGCGGAACTGCTGGCCGGTGTTGGCGCCATCGACCGTCGCGGACTCGTAGTACTCGGCCGGGATCGCCTTGATCCCGGCGAGCAGGATGAGGACCGCGAAGCCCAGCGTGCGCCACAGGGCCACCAGGATCAGCGTGACCATCGACAGGGTCGGGTCGGTCAACGGTTTGATGTGCAGACCCAGCAGGCTCGCGAGGTAGACGCCCGGGCTGATGTCGGCCACGAAGAACCACCGGAAGAGCAAGGCACCGACGATCGTGGAGATCACCCAGGGCAGCACCACGAGGATCTGCACCGCAGTGGCTCGCCCCGTCGTCAACCGGTCCAGGAACACGGCCACCACGAGGGCTGCGGCCAACGTCAGCGCGACGGTCACCACCGCGAAACCCAGGGTGCGCACCAGCACCTCGACCATCTCCGGGTCGGAGAACACCCGCCGGTAGTTCTCCAGCCCGGCGAACCCGACCGGTCGCACGGACTGCAGCTTCAGCAGGCTGTAGTAGATGGCGAACCCGGCCGGCAGGATGAGGACCACCAGCAGGACGAGCATGACCGGCGCGACGTACACCAGACCCATCCAGTCCCGCCGGTTCGCCCGTTCCGGTGCTGCGGACCGCTGCCGTACAGCGTGTGTCGACTCAGCCATTGTCGAGAGACTGGGCGGCCGCTTCCATCGCCTGCGCAGGGTCTGCCTCGCCGAGGAGCACCTGCTGCACTGCGCCGTTCAGCGCTTCACGCCAGCCTGCGGTCGGGATGGTGGTCGGTGGCAGCCAGCCGTACTCCTGAGAACCCTCGAGCACCACCGACAGGAAGGAGTTCTCCGGGTCGGCGAGAAAGTCCGAATTGTTCTCCGCGGTGGAGGCATACAACGGAGGCTGCTGTGCCTCGAGCATCCACTGCTCGTCCGCCTCGGGGCTGGACATGTAGGCGACGAAGTCGGCAGCCTGCTCGGCCACCTCGCTGCCGGCCCACACGCCGACCGACCAGCCGGCCAGGTTGCCCGGCGCCGGGGTCTGCCCGTCCTCAGAGGGGTAGTGCATGAACCCGACGTTCTCCGCACCGACCTGTTCCTGCATCGTGGGTACCCGGACACTGGCCGCATTGATCATCGCCACCTGGCCGGCGGAGAACAGCTCGTAGAGGTCCTCGGCGGTCAAGCGCACGGAGTCCTCCGCAGTGACCTGGCTGTCGGTGACGAAACCGGCCTGGAACTCCATCGCGGCGACGCCCTCGTCGGTGGCCCACAGCGGAGTGCCATCCTCACCGAACATCGCACCCTGGCTCTCCACGAGCCGGGCGGAGAGGATCTGCGGGTCGGCGAACGACGTACCGAACGCCTGCCCCAGACCCCACCGGTTCTCACCTGGGGCGGTCAGCTCTTCGGCCGCTTCGGTGAGGTCGTCCCAGGTGGTGATCTGCTCCGGGTCGATCCCGGCCTCCTCGAGCAGGTCGGCCCGGTACATGATGCCGAAGTAGTTGCGGGAGTGGACCACGCCGTAGCTGGCGCCGTCGTCGGTCTCCATGGTGTCCCAGTACACGTCGTGCAGCTCTTCGAGCTGGTCGGCGGGAAGGTCACCGAAGGCGAGCGAGTTCAGGTCGGCCAGGGCGCCCTGCTGCACGGCGCTGTAGACCTGGTCCAGCGCCACCCACATCACGTCCGGTGCGGAACCGGAGACGTCCGCTGCGAGGAACTGCTGGGTCATCGTGTCCCACTGCTGCACCTCGACGTTCACCGTGACATCGGGGTTGGCCTCCTCATAGGAGTCGATGAGGTCGCCGAGCACCTGCTCGCGTCCGCTGTCCCCTGCGGGATCGAGGAACGTCCACATGGTGATCTCGCTGCTGGAGCTGTCTCCGCCACCGCTGCAGGCGGCGACGAGACCGAGGGCGAGCGTGGCGCTGGTCAGGGTGAGCAGGCGCCGTCTGGGTGTGTTCCGTGCCGACATCTTTGTCTCCTTTCGAGGTAGACGGGCCGTGTGCCCGGGTCACCGGTCTTCTGTGGTCAGTGGGTGGGCACGCCGACGGCGGAACGCACCGGCATACCGGGAAGGATCGCGCCCTGGTCGCGCAGCGTGGTCCGAAGACGAGCGACGTCGACGTCCTTCACCGACCCGCCGGCGTCGATGGCGGTCGCCGCGGCCAACCCGGCTGATTCGGCGATCGCCATGCAGGTGCCCATCACGCGAGCGGCGGCGAAGACCGTGGAGTCCACCGAGATCGTCCGGCCGCTGAGCAGCAGGCCGTCGACCTGCTGGGGGACCAGGCACCCGTACGGGATGCCGAACGGCTCCTCGACCACGTGCAGATCGATCCCGTCACCGGTGCCGGAGTGGATGTCGATGTTGTAGGCAGACAGCGCGATGGCCTCCTCGGTGGTCGTCGGGCTGTCCAACGTGTCCATGGTGAGACGGTGCTCGCCGATGAAGTGGCGCGTCTCTCGGATACCGAGCGCCGGGGCGATCTGGGAGAGCTCCACCTGCTCGAAGCCGGGCATGCTGCTGCGCATGAAGTCGAGCAGCTCCAGTACCTGCCCGTACCCGGTCTCCAGCCCCTTGGAGAGCTGGACGGGGTCGGAGGCGTCGATCCGGGTCACTCGGGAGGTGTTGATCGCCAGCTGCCGGTCCGAGGCGGTGGAGATGTAGATGAACTGGTTGCGCGGGATGGTGAACGTGCCGGCGGCCCGGGCCTGTGCAATTCGCTGGGTCATGCCGATGAAGCAGTGCCCATGGGTGCGGCGGAGGAAGTCGACGTCGTAGCCGCCGGCGTAGGACTCCTTGATGCCCATCTCCTCCGGATGGTCGTCCAGGAAGGCGAAGAAGCGGTCCAGGTCGTGTCCGGTCACGGTGAACATCAACGTGCTCGGTTGCATGGTGCGGGTGCCGTCCTGGCCCAGCGTGTGCGGTACGCCGGCGAGGTAGGCGAGGTCCCCGTCGCCGGTGGCGTCGATGAAGACGGTGGCCTCGATCCGGGTCTTGGTGAGCTTTCCGTAGACAGTTGCCGAGCGGAGGGTGCCGGTGTTGTCGATGTCGACGTCCAGGAGCTCGTTCTCGAACAGGATGTCGACGCCGGCTTCCTGGCACATCTGCACCGCGACGATCTTCAGCAGGTCCGGTGAGATCGGGGTGATCGAGTTGTGCACCGGGCAGCGGAAGTGCCCGGGTGAGCCGCCGACGGCGACGAGCCGGTCGACCAGCTCCTGGGCGATGCCGCCCAGTGCTGGGTTGCCGGCCCGGTCGAGGAAGCCGAGGATGCCCAGCCCGGAGGCCGCGGCGCCGCCCAGCGCCGCGGTGCGTTCGACCAGGATGGTGCGCGCTCCCGCGCGGGCGGCGGCGATCGCCGCAGGCAGCCCGCCGGGCCCACCGCCGATCACGGCGACGTCATAGCTGACTGCGTTCTCGCGCAGTGGGGGTCTCATCGGAGCCTTTCGTCGGAGGGTGAGCACGCCGCAGTGCCGCGTCGCAGGGCGTGCGGCGTCGGCGCACGGGTGGTCTCCCCGTGTGCTGGTTCGCCTGCGGCTCGTCGAGCTAAACCTCGTGAACAATCGATTTTTCATGACACTAGTGACAGCATGGTCGAGTGTCAACCCCGTCGTCTCGATATCGTGCGGCCATGTATCCGCGCGGCCACCCGACGTTGCGGGACGTGGCGAACGAGGCCGGCGTCTCACCGGCGATCGCCTCCCGCGTGCTGAACGAGGACCCGAAGGTTCGCGTCCGCGACGACACCCGGGAACGAATCCGGTCGGTGGCCACCGCGTTGGGATACGTGCCGCACTCGGTGGCCCGCTCGCTGCGCGGCGCCCGGTCCGGTGCGATCGGACTGGTGATGCACGGTCTGGACAGTCCGATCAATGTCGATGTGCTCGCCGGTGCGCAGAGCCGCTGTACGCGGGCCGGGTACGTCACTCTGCTCGCAGAGGCCGAGGAGCTGGCCGAGAACGACAGCCAGCTCCGGGCGTTCGTGGCCCGCGGACGTCTCGACGGAGTGATCCTGCACAGCGGCTACGGGCAGGAAGACCGGTTGGTCGAGGCGATCTCCTCGTCGGTGCCGGCCGTGCTGATGAATGCCGACGATGAACAACAGGTCCCCACTGTGCGCATCGATGACGCTGCAGCCGGAACTGTGGCGACCGAGCATCTGCTCGGCCTCGGCCATGACACGATCACCTTCGTCGCTGGTCCGCAGCGGTCACAGACCTCTGATCGCCGGCAGTCTGGCTACCAGGAGGCGTTGGAGCGCGCTGGTCTTGACCGTCACGTCGATGTGGTGCATGGCGGCTGGTGGCCCGAGGACGGTGCAGCCGCTACCCGGGAGATTCTCCAGCGCGAGAGAATGCCCACTGCCCTGGTCGTGGTCAATGCTGTGACGGCGAGCGGCGTGCTCAGCACCCTGCGGGATGCGTCGGTTCGGGTGCCGGAGGAGATCTCGGTAGTGACGATCCATGATTCGTGGTTCGTCGAGCACCTCGCGGTGGCCCTCAGCGCGGTGCGGCTGCCGCTGCACCAGCTGGGCTCTGCAGCAGCAGAGCTCTTGATCGAGGCGATCGACGGTCGCACCTCGAAGAATGACGTGTTCATCACGGAACCGGCTCCGGAACTGGTGCTGAGACGATCGACCGGACCTCCGCCGTCACTGTTGGGTTGAGCAGGGCCAGACATGACTGAGGGGCCGACCATGATGGTCGGCCCCTCAGCTCCGGTCCCCCTCGGACGCGAAGTCCACGACCAGTGTGTACTGGTCGACTTTCGCGACGCTTACATCGCGGTCAGCGCTCCCAGAGCAGGATCGAGTTGACGCTGGTGAGGTTCACGTCGATGACCTCCCCGGGCTCCAGGGCCCGCCCCCAGCTCGACCCGTCGCTGTCCGGGCTGAGTGCGGCATAACCCTCGCCGTACTGGTTGTTGAACACGCGGTGCTTGCCGTACTGGTTGTAGATCTTGTGAGCGCCGTAGGAGTAGAAGGCATAGGTCGGGTTCCCACCGTTCCAGCTCGCATCCGGGTAGACACACACGGCCCCCAACGGGCAGCCGTGGTTGTCGATGGGCGGCGCGTCTTCGACGGCCTGAGCCGCACTGGACATGCCCAGCATTGCTGCGCCGGACAGCACGACGCCGGTGAGGACGGCGGAGACCGACCTACGGATTCGGTTCGTAGTCATGACAGGTTTCCTCCAGAGTTGCTGTTTCGAGGTGTGAGGTGTCGGCTCAGTAGGTGAAGAGCCGGATCGACTCGACATCGGTGAAATTGATGTCGGTGTACTCGCTGGGCGCGATCAGGTTGTCGCAGTCGGTGCCGTCGGTCCCGGCGCACAGCTCGAGGTAGCCGAGACCGTCCTGGTTGTTGAAGATTCGGTGCTCGTCGTACTGGTAGTAGACGCGGTGCGTCCCCTGGTCAAAGAAGACATGACTGGGATTGCCCCAGTTCCAGCTGTCCTCTGGGTAGAGGCACACTGCGCCGTCCGGGCAGCCGGTGAGCTCACCTGATGGTGGCTCGTGGCCGGCGGCTTGGGCAGCGCCTGCGAGACCGGCGGTCGCCGTGATGGTGATGGCGGCGCTGGCCAGCAGACGCCTGGCCGTCCTGCGTGTGGTGGTGTGCATCAGCGGTTTTCCTCCTTCGCGTCGTCACCGCACGCCCTTGTGCAGCTTCACCTCGTTGGTCGTGGTGAAGTCGTAGTCGTTCCAGAAACCGGCGGGCATGAAGCTTCCGCAATGACTGCCGGTATCCATGCACAGGCATGCCGTGGCGTGGTTGGTCTAGTTGTTGAAGGGGTCACCGCTCCCACAGCTCGAGCATGTTGTAGTCAGTCAGGTCGACGTCATCCCACAGGCCGGGGCCGATGATGCTCGCCCAGCTGGAGCCGTCCTGGCTGAACGCCACCCACGCGTCGCCGTACTGGTTGTTGAACACGCGGTGCTCGCCGTACTGGCCGTAGAACCGGTGCACGCCGTAGGAGTAGAACGCGTGGGTCGGGTTGTTCTCCCACCAGCCGTCGCCGTCGTAGATGCACACGGCGCCGCTGGGGCAGCCGTGGTTGTTCGCCGGCGGGTCGGCCGGGATCGCCTGTGCCGTGCTGGCGGCGCCGACCAGGGCGGCACCGGACAGCGCAGCACCAGTGAGAACGGCGGTGATCCTCCGGTGGAGTCAGGTAGTAGTCATCCGATGTGCTCCCTTCTGTGTGGGTTGAGCACATCCAACGCTGCCCGGAGGCGGTTACACCACGGTTACACGGCGGACGTCATCGGCCGCACGCACACGCACCCACACACACCCACACGCACCCACAAACACTGAGGCACTTTTGTGACACGGAGGCAGAAAAGGAATGCCTCAGTGTCACAGAAGTGCCTCAGTGCGGGGTGAGTGGGCGGGCAAGCGGGGCTCGCTCCGCAAGCTCCGCTCACTCCTCACAGGCCTCTGTCCATGGCGCGACCGGCGCAGACAGTAGGCGGTTGTGGAGTATCACTCAAGAGTTCCGCACAATGCTTTGTGCGAAGGGGAATCTCTGTTACCGTCATCAGCACAAGCGGCGAGGAAAGCGCTTGCCCAACGGGGAGGACGACGATGTCAAAGCGAGCAGGGAACTTTCGTAGCAGGACCCTGGTGGCCGCGGGCGCGGCCGCTGCGGTGTGTCTGCCGATCATGGCGGCACCGGCGGGCGCCGATCCGGGGGATGTCACGTTCACCGAGATGTTCGACTTCGAGGAGTACAGCACCGGTGTTCTTGATGGGCAGGACGGCTGGAGCGCGACCGAGGCAGCACAGGTGATCCCCGATCCGCTGAACGGGAACAACCGCGTGGTGGAGATGAGCGGCGGGGCGCACTGGGCGCGGCACGCCACAGCCGAGATCTCTGAGGGGGAGACGGGCACGCTGTTCTTCCGGTTCCTGCGCACCGGGAGCGTGGACACCTCCTTCGGCCTCACCGACGTCGACGAGCCCACCACGTACGAGAACAGCCGTGCCTACGTCAACAACCAGAACGACGACCGGATGCTGGTCCGTGACGGGGACCACTTCGAGGAGGTTGGCGACTGGGGCAGCGGCGCCTGGCAGTGCGTCTGGATCGTCGCGGACAACGCCTCCGACCAGGTGTCTGTGTACAGCCAGGGCGGGCCGTACGAGGAGCAGACTCGTCTACCCGAGGGAGCTGAGGAGCAGTTCGGGTTCCGGCAGGCCGTGGACGGCCCACTGGATCGGTTCTTCTGGATCAACGGCGCCTCCAGCGACGGACAGCTGATGCTGGACGACGTCGCCGTGGACACCACCGGAGAGAACCTCGACATCGCCACCGGCAACCCCGGGGACTGCGCGCCCGGCGGGGACGAGATCGAGGAACCACTGCTCAACCCGCTGCCTGACCCCAGCCTGTCCCGGTTGGGCATCGAGGTCGAGGAGCTCGTCCAGCTGCCCGAGTCGCACACCACGCCGGAGACGCAGGACCCTCGACTGGACCGACACAATCGGATCACCCATGTGGACGAGGTCCCGGACGGTTCCGGGCGGCTCATGGTGCCGGACATGAACGGCATGCTCTATCTGGTGGACAAGGACACGGGGGACTACGTCCCGTACCTGGACGTACGCGAGCACTTCATCGACAACTTCCACAACCATGCCGGACTGGGCACGGGTCTGGGCTTCGCCGAGTTCCACCCGGACTTCGCTGAGAACGGGCTCTTCTACACCGTGCACACCGAAGCCGGTAGCGCCTTGGAAGAGGATGTCCCGGACTTCCCGGGCTACGGCAGCGTGGGGTTCCACAGCGTGCTCACCGAGTGGACTGCGACCGACCCGTCGGCGCCGACGTTCGAGGGCACCAGCCGGGAGATCATGCGGGTCCCCTACAACGGGCGCGTGCACACCATGCAGCAGATCGCCTTCAACCCGACCGTCGAGGAGGGCGACCCGGACTACGGCATGCTCTACATCCTCTCCGGTGACGGGGGCAACGGCGTGGGCAACGGCAACCCGCAGGACCTCGCCACGCCACAGGGCACGATCATGCGGATTGACACCGCTGGCAACAACAGTGACAACGGCCAGTACGGCATCCCGGCAGACAACCCATTCATAGACGTGGCAGGAGCACTCGGGGAGATCTACGCCGTCGGCATGCGAGACCCGCACCGGATCAGCTGGGACACAGAAGGCGAGCACCAGCTGTACCTCGGCCACATCGGCGAGTGGCAGGTCGAGTCGGTCTACGAGGTGCAGGCAGGTGACAACTTCGGCTGGTCCGAGCGAGAGGGACCATTTCGAGCGGAGAACCGGCAGATCTACCCGTTGCCTGAGGACGACGCGGAGAACGGCTTCACGTATCCGGTTGCCGCCTACGACCACAATCGTGACCCGGGTCAGACCGGTGACGCCGGCATCGCCCTGAACGGCGGCTTTGTGTACCGCGGCAGCATTCCGGAGCTGCAGGACCAGTACCTGTTCACCGACCTGGTGCACGGCTGGGTGCTGTCCACCGAGCACGAGGAGATGGTCCGCAACGATGGCGATGTCGATGCCCTGGCAGAGATCTCCCGCCTGCGCGTCTTCGCCGAGGGCGAGGAGACGACGTTCGCCGAGCTGGTCGGGGACAGTCGGGTGGACCTGCGGTTCGGTTCTGACGCAGCGGGTGAGCTGTACCTGATCGCCAAAGCGAACGGGAAGATCTGGCGGGTGACCGGTGCGCACGAGGTCAGCGCTTCGTCGCCGATCGTGCTTCCGGAGCTGGCTGGGCACACGGTGGCCCACTACGACTTCGACCACCCAGTGGAGGACGACGCCACGCTGGAGTCTGATCAGGGCTACTCCGGCACCGAGATCGAGCTGGTCAACGGTGGGCCCCAGATGCGCCTGGCCGACGCGGCGTACCCGGGTGCTGGTCAGTCCCTGCAGACCCAGCAGATGACCGCTCAGGAGGAGGGTGCTGACCCTCCGGGTGCCAGCAATGACGACTGGAAGGCAGGCATACACAACGCCGACGGCGTCGCTACGCTCAGTCCGTTCGCCGGGACCGAAGCGATGAGTGTGATGGGCTGGTTCAAACCCACAGGCGACAATCCGCCACTGAACACCAACACCGATGACCCGGACGACCGCTATGGGGCCATCGGGTTGGCAGGCGTGCTCAGCGGAGGATCCAACGGACACAACGTACGCGCCCTGCTGGAGGTCATCTCGGTCGATGGCGAGCTCAAGCTGGTGGCACTGGGCCGGCAGCTGGACGGTGAAGGCTCGTGGACGTACGCGGCCGACCTGCCGTGGGAGGACATCCTGGTCCGCGGCGAGTGGGTACACCTGGCTGCCACCTTCGACTTCGTCGGCCAGGAGATGCGGCTGTACATGAACGGCGAGCCGCTCGAGGGCAGCTACACCTCCGAGACGACCCCGTGGGACGGCGGACCGACCTCGGAGACGCTGCCGGCCGGGATCAAGATCGGCGGCAGCTACCCGCAGAACACCCAGGAGTTCAACCCGTTCGATGGACGGATGGACGACCTGATGTTCCTGGACACCGCAGCGACAGCAGAGCAGGTCGCGGCGCAGTACGCCAGGTTCGAGGTCGAGCCCACACCGGAGCCCGAGCCGCCTTCGTGCGAGCTCGGAGAGCCGGTGAGCGATCTGATGGCCGGGGAGAACTGGTCCCCCCGCACGCCCGAGCTCTGGGAGCTTCCCGGTGACGAGATCATCCTTGCGGAGGCCGGTACCGACCCAGGTGACGGGATTCGCCGTCCGTTCGAGTACGCGCTGCTGGACTCTGTGGTGCCCGAAGGGTCGGTGGAGCTGACTGCCGACGTCCGGCTGGACACACCCGCATCGATCGACAACCGGGACATCATCCTGGTCTTCGGTTACCAGTCGGACACGGAGTACTACTACGCCCACATCTCGCAGGACAACACGATCTACGCCCACAACGGCATCTTCAAGGTGGACAACGCCGACCGGGAGCGCATCGATGACCAGTGGGACGGCACGATCGGGGCGCCACCGGCTATCACCGACGAGGAGTTCCATCAGGTACGGCTGGTGCACTGTGCCGACACCGGTGAGATGGCCGTCTGGATTGACGGCCTGGATCGCCCCTTGTTCACCGCGACGGACACCACCTTCGACTCCGGACAGGTCGGCTTCGGTTCGTTCGACAACATCGGCCGGATGCGGAACCTGGCCGTCTCGGTCCAGGCCGACGGCACCACGCTGAGCGTCGACCCGGGCGAAGCGCAGCCCGGGCAGACTGTGACAGCGACCGGGACCGGGTTCGAACCGGGTGAGCTGGTGTTCCTCCGGCTGGACGACGTTCATGGTCTGGCCGGTCGCGTGACGGCTGACGGAGAAGGGGCATTCGAGACCCAGATCCGGGTGCCCCGGCAGACCCGGGCTGGCAGCTACGACGTGCTGGCTCTTGGCCGGCGGTCCGACGTCGAGGCACGTGCAGTCCTGGAGGTGCTGGATCAGTAGTCTGGCAGCGTGAGGCGGCGGGCTGACGAGTACCGGAGGACTCGGTCGGCCCGCCGCCGTCAAGCAGGGTGATACTGCTTTGACACGCTCAGGCGCCACACATAAAATTCACGCCACCGGATAGCGTTTTCCGGTATTTTCTCCGCAATGACGAGGACTTCCATGACAGTGACAGACCAGAAGACGGGCGGCGCGCCGTCGGGGTCGAACGCACGCTCAAGCGTGGCTGGTGGCTTCCTGCGTTGGTGGTTGCAGAGCTGGCACCCGATCGTCTTCCTTGCCGTGGTGATCGTGCTCTGGTGGCTGGTCACTGCTCAGGGGTGGGTGCAGCCATACATCATCCCGGCGCCGTCGGACACCTGGGCGGCCTTCGCCGAGAACGCGGAGTACCTGCTGCAGCACACCTGGGTGACTACCTATGAGACGCTCATCGGGTTCGCCATCGCCGGTGTCGCGGGTCTCCTGGTCGCGGTGATGATGGTCTACTCCAAGGGCCTGGAGAAGACGTTCTACCCGGTGATCTTGTTCGCCCAGGTGATCCCGAAGATCGCAATCGCTCCACTGTTCATCGTCTGGCTCGGCTTTGGCGCGGCACCGAAGATCCTGGTGGCGGTGCTGATGGCGTTCTTCCCGGTGGTGATCTCCGGACTGGCGGGTCTGCGTTCTGTGGATCCGGAGATCCTGCAACTCGTCTCCACCATGGGCGCGAGCCGGCTGAAGGTGCTCTTCAAGGTCCGGTTGCCGGCAGCGCTGCCCGAGCTGCTCTCCGGTCTCAAGGTGGCCGCCACGCTGGCCGTGACCGGTGCCGTGGTCGGTGAGTTCGTCGGCGCCAACGAGGGCCTCGGGTATGTGATCCTGCAGGCGAACGGCATCCTGGACACGGCGATGCTGTTCGCGGCTCTGATCATCATGTCCGTCATGGGTGTTGTGCTGTTCGCCATCATCCAGATCGCTGAGAAGTTCCTCATCCCCTGGCACGCCTCGAGGCGAGACGTTGCCGCCGCCACTGTCCGCTTCTGACCCAACCCACAGCACCCAGCCAGCTCTGGCCCCTTGATCATGGAAGAAGGAACTCAATGAAGACCTCACGTACCGCGCTCAGCGGAATCGCGTTGGCCGCGGCCGCGGCGCTCGCCCTCGCCGGCTGCGGCGATTCTGACGGCGCGCCCGGGGGAGACGGCGAGACGACCGATGTCACCTTGATGCTCAACTGGTATCCCTATGGTGAGCACGCGCCCTTCTACTACGGCGTGGAGCAGGGCATCTTCGAGGAGCACGGCATCAACCTAGAGATCCAGGCTGGCCAGGGCTCCACCAAGACCGCGCAGGCTGTCGGCCAGGAGCAGGTCGACTTCGGGTGGGCGGACACCCCCGCAGTGCTGGCAAACATCGACAGCGGTGTGTCGATCCACTCCGTGGGCGTGTTCCTGCAGACCACCCCTTCAGCCGTGCAGGTCTTCAGCGACTCGGGCATCGAGACCCCGGAAGACCTGGTCGGCACCACGATCGCGGTGTCCGCAGGCGATGCGCCGACGACTGTGTTCCCGATGTACCTGGAGGCCGTGGGGCTCTCCGAGTCCGACGTCACCCAGCAGAACCTGGACCCCGCCGGAAAGATCGCAGCGATGCTCTCCGGCCAGGTCGACGGCCTGATCGGCTTCGCGCACGACCAGGGCCCGACCATCCAGGCTGAGAGCGGCCGCGAGGTCAGCTACCTGCGTTACTCCGACGAGGGCCTGAACTTCTTCAGCAACGGACTGATCGCGCCAGACAGCACGATCGCTGACGACCCCGAGCTGGTCTCAGCGATGGTTGCTGCCACCTCGGAGGCGTTCCAGGCCGCCGCCGACGACCCGCAAGCAGCAGTCGAGGCGATGGACGGCAAGGACCCGCAGATGCCGGAGGCCGACGTGCTGCAGAACCAGTGGGAGGAAACGGTCCTGCTGCTGCACACCGACGCGACCGAAGGTGAGGCACCCGGCGTGACCGCGCCTGAGGACTGGGAGAACACGCTGACGCTGCTCTCCGATGCCGAGCTGATCTCCGGTGAGGGAACTGTCGAGGACTACTTCGACGACTCGTTCGCACCGGGGGCATGACCCTGATGACCTGGGCCACGCACCGCGCACGCAGGCATCGCGTGCTGTCTGGAAGGAGCTGCCGGTGACTGAGGTTGTCGACACCTCGACCGTGCTGCAGGTCAGTGACCTGTCGATCACCTTCGCCTCCAAGCGCGGTCGGGTCAGTGCATTGGAAGGCATCGAGCTCGACGTGCAAGCGGGCGAGTTCATCACGATCGCTGGCCCGTCCGGATGCGGCAAGTCCACCCTGCTCAAGGCTGTGGCCGGACTGACCGCACCGAGCGCCGGGTCGGTACACCTTCGCGGGGACCGGGTCACCGGCCCCAGGCAGGACATCGGGTTCGTGTTCCAGCGCGCCGCGCTGCTGGAGTGGCGCAACGTTCGTGGCAACATCCTGCTGCAGGCCGAGATGCGCGGCATGAACATGCGCAAGGCTCAGGAGCGCACGGACGAGCTGATCGAGATGACCGGGCTTAGTGGTTTCGAGAGGGCCTTACCGCACGAGCTGTCCGGCGGGATGCAGCAGCGGGTGTCGCTGTGCCGCGCTCTGCTGCACGAACCGCGGGTGCTGCTGATGGACGAGCCGTTCGGCGCTCTTGATGCGCTGACCCGCGAACGGATGAACGTGGAGTTCAACCGCATCTGGAGCCAGACCGGGACGAGCGTGCTGCTGGTCACCCACTCGGTGGCGGAAGCGGTGTACCTCGCCAGCCGAGTTGTCGTGATGAGCCCGCGGCCCGGGAGGATCATCGAGGAGCACGTGGTGGACCTGCCGGCGCGGCGCGACTACGCCCAGACACTGGAGAGCTCCGAGTTCCACCGGGTCTCCAGCCGGGTGCGAGAGCTGCTCGGTTCGCCCTCCGACGCCGACTGACCTGGCAGGGAATCAAGGCGGAGGTGCGACCCTCCTCCGTGAGTCCCACTGACCGTTGCATGTTCGCCGTACCAGCAGAAGACGCACACACTGAGGCACTTTTGTGACACGGAGGCAGAAAAGGAATGCCTCAGTGTCACAAAAGTGCCTCAGTGCGGGGTGAGTGGGCGGGCAAGCGGGGCTCGCTCCGCAAGCTCCGCTCACTCCTCACAGGTCGTAGTACAGCTCGAACTCGTGCGGGTGCGGGCGCAGTCGCACTGCGTCCACCTCGTTGGTGCGCTTGTAGTCGATCCAGGTCTCGATCAGGTCCGGGGTGAACACATCACCCTCGATGAGGTAGTCGAAGTCCGCCTCCAGCGCGTCCAGCGCCGCCGGCAGGGAGTCCGGCACCTGCTCGATCTCCGCATGCTCCTCCGGCGGCAGCTCGTACAGGTCCTTGTCGATCGGCTCCGGCGGCTCGATCCGGTTCCGGATCCCGTCGATGCCGGCCATCAGCATCGCCGAGAACGCCAGGTACGGGTTCGACGACGGGTCGGGCACCCGGTACTCCACCCGCTTGGCCTTCGGCGAGGACCCGGTCACCGGGATGCGGATGCACGCCGACCGGTTGCGCGCGGAGTACACCAGGTTCACCGGCGCCTCGAACCCGGGCACCAACCGGTGGTAGGAGTTCAGCGACGGGTTGGTGAACGCCAGCAGGCTCGGTGCGTGCCGGAGCAGACCGCCGATGTACCAGCGCGCCAGGTCCGACAGACCGCCGTAGCCGCGCTCGTCGTAGAACAACGGGTCGTCGCCGGCCCACAGGCTCTGGTGGGAGTGCATCCCCGACCCGTTGTCCCCGAAGATCGGCTTGGGCATGAACGTGGCCGACTTACCTGCCCGCCAGGCCACGTTCTTGATGATGTACTTGAACTTCATCAGGTCGTCAGCCGCACCGCGCAACGTGTTGAACCGGTAGTTGATCTCCTGCTGACCAGCGGTACCCACCTCGTGGTGCGCACGCTCCACCTGCAGGCCCGCCTCCTGCATCACGGTGACCATCTCGTCGCGCAGGTCGGCCATCTGGTCGTTCGGGGAGACCGGGAAGTAGCCGCCCTTGTACCGGGTCTTGTACCCGCGGTTGCCGCCGTTCTCGTCCCGACCGGTGTTCCACGCGGCCTCGTTGGAGTTGATGTAGTAGAAGCTGGCGTCCGCGCTGGTCTGGAAGCGCACGTCGTCAAAGATGTAGAACTCCGCCTCGGCACCGAAGAACACCGTGTCGGCGATACCGGTGGAGGTCAGGTACGCCTCCGCCTTGGCGGCGATGTTGCGCGGGTCGCGCGAGTACGGCTCGTCGGTGAACGGGTCCACGATGGAGAAGTTCACCACCAGGGTCTTCTGCTCCCGGAACGGGTCCACGAACGCGCTGGTCACGTCCGGCACCAGCTTCATGTCCGACTCGTGGATCGCCTGGAACCCGCGGATGGAGGAACCGTCGAACATCAGGCCCTCGGTGAAGGCTTCGCCGGTGAAGTTCTCCACCGGGATGTTGAAGTGCTGCATCACCCCCGGGAGGTCGCAGAAGCGGACGTCGACGAACTTGACGCCCTGCTCCTTGGTGAAGGCGATAGCCTCCTCGGCACTGGTGAACATCCGTGAGCTCCTCGGTGTTGGTGTGTTGCCGCACACGCTAGGCCGACGGCGTTTCTGCACCGTCACCGCAATGTGTCGCCAATGTTAACGAGCACGCCCTCAGCCGTGCGGGAGGTGACCTGTATGCGGACAACCCGTGTTCCGCCGTCGACGGCGTAACCTGGCCTGGTGAGCACACCTGGCCAGGCCCGTGGTCCCCGCAGCGCCCGCGACACGCGCGGGAGCACAGGTGCCTCCCGTGGCGAGGCTGCCGCGCCCGGGGACGAGCACGAGCTGCAGTTCCCCGGTTACTGGGGGCGGCGGATCGGTGCGATCTGCATCGACTGGGCGGTGTCCTCGGCGATCAGCGCCGGCTTCTTCGACTACCACCCGATGGCTACTCTCGCCGTGTTCGGGGTGATGACCTTCCTGCTCGTGGGCACAGCGGGCACCACTATCGGGCACCGCATCTGCGGGCTGGGTATGCGCACGCTGGCAGGCGGCCTGCCCGGACCGTTGCGTGCCCTGGGCCGCACCGTGGGGGTGCTGCTGGTGCTCCCGCCGGTGATCACCGATCCGGCCGGGCGCAGCCTGCACGACCGGTGGTCGGGCACGCAGGTCGTGCGGCTCTGAGGCACAGCCGGCAGAGGGTGTCGGCACGCCTGGCCCAGCCGAGTCCCACGGGCGTACAGTTCGAGCATGACGGCGAAGTTCCAGGTGGTCGTCCTCGGTGCCGGTTTCGGTGGGCTCGAGGTGGCCCGGACACTGTCCGAGACCCTCGGCGAGGACGTGCAGACCACGGTCGTGGACCGGGGGGACGCGTTCGTGTTCGGCTTCTCCAAGCTGGACGTGATGTTCGGACACACCGATGCCGATCGGGTCCGGTTGCCCTACACCGACGTGACCGGTCCGGGCCTGCAGATGCTGCGTGCCGAGGTGCTGGCCATCGACCCGCAGCGCCGCACGGTCACCCTGGACAGCGGTGAGCTGACCGCGGACGTGCTGGTGGTGGCGCTCGGTGCCGACCTGGACCCGGCGGCTACTCCGGGACTGGTGGAGGCCGGGCACGAGTTCTACAGCGTGCCCGGGGCCGAGGCCGCCAGGGACGCGCTGGAGAACTTCAACGGCGGACGGGTGCTGATCGCGGTGACCTCCAGTCCGTTCAAGTGCCCGCCGGCCCCCAGCGAGACAGCGCTGCTCACCCACGACTTCCTCACCGCGCGCGGTCTGCGGGCGGCCTCCAGCATCGACCTGCTGATGCCGCTGCCCACCCCGGTGCCGCCGGCGCCGGAGGCCTCCGAGGCGATCCTGGCTGCGTTCGCCGAACGGGAGATCGGCTGGCACCCGAACCACCTGGTGCGGCACGTGGACCCGGCCGCCCGAGCAGTGGTGCTGGAGGACGGCAGCCAGATGGGCTTCGACCTGTTGCTGGCTGTTCCCACGCACCGCGCACCGCAGGTGGCGGTGGACGCCGGGCTCACCGAGGACGGCTGGATCCCGGTCGACCCGCGCACGCTGCGCACCCGGTTCCCCGGGGTGTTCGCCGTGGGGGACGTCACCAGTGCGGGCACCCCGAAGGCCGGAGCGTTCGCCGAAGGGCAGGGCCGCACCGTGGCCGAGCAGATCATCGCCCAGGTGCATGGCGGAGCGTCCACGGACGCCTACGGCGGCCACGGCGCCTGCCTGATGGAGTTCGGCGGCGGCCAGGTGGCCCGGGTCGAGGTGACCTTCGCGCCAGGTGAGCGACCCTACGGCAGGATGGTTCCGCCGTCACTGGAGAACGCCGAGGAGAAGCAGACCGCCGGCACGTACCGGGCGAGACGCTGGTTCGGCCGCGACTGGCAGCCGGTGCCGAGCAGGTAGCGGCGTCAGCGCCCGCGCATGCCCTTGCGGTCCGGGCGCGCCCGCCGCGGGTCCACACCCTTGGGGATCGGCAGCGCATTCGACTTCAGTGCGCGCAGCCGCTTGGAGACCTCGGCCACCTCGCTCTTGGTGAGCTGCGGCTTCTGCTTGCGCACCTTGGCTGCGATCTTCGGCAGCGGGACCTGACCCTCCTCACGGCCGCACTGCAGCAGGATGATCGGCACGTTCGGGATCACCCGGGCCACCCGCTTGCGTTCCCCCTCGAGCAGCTTCGGCACCCGGTGCGCCGGGCCCTCGGAGATCAGCACCACCCCGGGGCGGCCGACAGCACGGAACACCGTGTCCTGGTGCCGCGGCTCGATCGCGACCGGCTCCTCCTCGATGTTCCAGCCCCGCTTGATCGTGCCCAGAGCGGCGGAGACCGCGCCGGGCTCACCCTCGATCCGGCGGTAGGCGACCGTCTCGGCGCGCCGGGCGAGCACGAACATCGCGGCCAGCAGACCGAACGGCACAGCGAGGAAGGTGAAGTAGGCGACCTGGTTGAAGATCTGGCCGATGAGGAACCCGATGGCCACCACGCCGAGGAAGATGCCGAGCAGCACGAACGGGATCGACGGCTGAGCCCGCCGCACCATCTGGAACACGTCCCAGACCTGGTGATACCAGCGCTGCTTCTTCTGCTTCTTCTGCGTCGGCGGGGCGCCCGCCGCCGTGGTGTTCTTCTTCGCCATGATGGGCAACAGCCTACCGGTCCGAGGACGCCGGACCGGCTCCGTGGTCAGCGACTGAGGCGACCGCTGCCCGGACCAGCTCGGCCGCAGTCTGATGGTCCGCAGCCGCACGCAACGAGCACAGCACCAGCCCCGGACGCACCCGCCGCCACCACGCGCCCTGCACCAGCAGCACCAGTGCCGCACCGTTCAGGCTGTGCACCGGGGTGCCGGTCTCGGTGGCCACCTGGTGCACCGCATCGTTGACCACCGGCCAGTCGATCAGCGCCCGGCTGTGCCGCTCGGCCTGCAGCTGCCGGTCCACCCAGCCGCGCGGGGTGCGGCCCACCGCGCGGGCGGCCGTCTGCAGTCCGGGGCGGTCGGACAGGCCCTCGAACCTCGGTGGGCGGGCGAGCAGCTTCTGCCGGGCCTCCAGCTCGCGGTTCACCTTGGCCCAGGAGGTGGTCACCTGGTCTGGGCGGAGGAGCAGGCGGTCGCCCTCCACGGTGATCAGCTCCCGCCACCAGCTGAGCCAGTCGGCGCCGGCGAGCACCGGGTCCAGGTCCGGCTCTGCTGCGGCCACGGGCTGAGGTGGTGCCGCCAGCGGTGGCGGCACGTCGCCGGCCTCGGGCACCTGCAGGGCGGCAGCATCCCGCACCCGCAGCGCCAGGTGCGCCAGCGGGCTCGCCTCCGCGGCGAACCGCCAGGACCGGCTGCCGGCCAGTCGCATCCCGGTCGCCTCAGCGGGCGAGCAGGGAGGCTGCCTCCTGGCGGGCGGTGCCCGGGCGGGCCAGGTGCGCCAACGCCTCGGGGATCTCCTGCCCGCGGCGGGCCATCGCCTGACCCCACAGCCGCCCGGCCCGGTAGGAGGAGCGCACCAGCGGCCCGGCCATCACACCGAGGAACCCGATCCGCTCCGCCTCGTCGGAGAGGGCCACGAACTCCTCCGGCTTGACCCACCGGTCCACCGGGTGGTGCCGCACCGAGGGCCGTAGGTACTGGGTGATGGTGATCAGGTCGGTGCCCGCCTCGTGCAGCTGCTCCAGGGCGTCGACCGTCTCCTCGTACGTCTCACCCATGCCCAGGATCAGGTTCGACTTGGTGACGAACCCGTCCTCGTGCGCAGCGGTGAGCACCGACAGCGACCGGTCGTAGCGGAACCCGGGCCGGATCCGCTTGAAGATCCGTGGCACGGTCTCCAGGTTGTGCGCCAGCACCTCCGGGCGGGAGGAGAACACCTCGGCGAGCTGGTCCGGTTCGGCGTTGAAGTCCGGGATGAGCAGCTCCACCCCGGTGCCCGGGTTGACCTGGTGGATCTGCCGGACAGTCTCGGCGTACAGCCAGGCGCCGCCGTCCTCGAGGTCGTCGCGGGCCACACCGGTGACCGTGGCGTACCGCAGGCCCATCGCCTGTACCGAGGCTGCCACCCGGCGGGGCTCGTCGGCGTCGAAGTCCGCGGGCTTACCGGTGTCGATCTGGCAGAAGTCGCAGCGGCGGGTGCACTGGGAGCCGCCGATCAGGAACGTGGCCTCCCGGTCCTCCCAGCACTCGAAGATGTTCGGACAGCCGGCCTCCTGGCAGACGGTGTGCAACCCTTCCCGCTGCACCAACGAACGCAGCTCGGTGTACTCCGGGCCCATCGTGGCGCGGGTCTTGATCCAGTCGGGCTTCTTCTCGATCGGCACCGCAGCGTTGCGGGCCTCCACGCGAAGCATCTTGCGTCCTTCAGGAGCGACAGCCATTACTCGCTAACCTTCCGTCGGGGGCTCAGCCTCACCCTATGCCGGGGTGGTGCCCGGTGCTGCTGGGGGACCACATGGTGATGAGACCTGCGCCACACCATGCGGTCATGCATGCAGTCATCCATGCGGTCATGCGGGTACTCGGGCGAGCAGCGGGGTCAGGGCCTCGACCAGGTGCGGCTGGAACACGTCCGCGCAGTCGGTCACCGAGACCTGCTGCCCGGCGAGCTCGGAGATGGAGGTGACACCGGCGTCGCTGATCCCGCACGGGGTGATCGCGGAGAACGCGGCCAGGTCCGGGCAGGCGTTGATCGCCACCCCGTGCATCGTCACCCCACGGGCCACCCGCACCCCGATCGCGGCGATCTTGCGGTCCTGCTCCGGGCCGGTCCCGCGAACCCAGGCCCCGGTGCGGCCCTCGATGCGCTCGGCGGTGATGCCCCAGTGCGCGCAGGTGGCGATCACCGCCTGCTCCAGGGCGCGCACGTAGGCGACCACGTCCACCGGTTCGGCCAGCCGCACGATCGGGTAGGCCACCAGCTGCCCGGGACCGTGCCAGGTGATCCGCCCGCCGCGGTCCACGTCCACCACCGGGGTGCCGTCAGTGGGCCGGTCCCAGCGGGCGGTGCGCCGTCCGGCGGTGTAGACCGAGGCGTGCTCCAGCAGCAGCGTGGTGTCCGCACCGCCGCCGATCACCGCCTCGTGCAGGTCTCGTTGCCGCTGCCACGCCTCGTGGTAGTCGACGAGCCGTTCCCCAAGATCCCAGCGGTGGCTGATCATGTGACCCACCCTATGCCTGCACCGCCGGTGCCGGTGGGCAGGTCGGGGTAGCGTTCACAGTGTGAGCGACATCCAGTGTGCAGCCCGGTTCCTGGTGGTCCGGCACGCCGAGGCCGCCTACCCCGACCCGGACCCGATGGGCGGTCCCGACCTGGGCCTGACCGAGAACGGCAAGGCGCAGGCGCGGGCACTGGCGCACCAGGTGGCGGGGGAGCGGGTGGCCGCAGTGCTCGGGTCCACGATGGGGCGCGCCGCACAGACCGCCCAGATCGTCGGTGAGGAGCTGGGCACCGGTGCCGAAGAGCTGGACGGGGTGCAGGAGTTCTTCATCGGCGACCTGGTCGGCAGCCAGGACCAGGCGGCCGTGGACGCGGTGTTCGACACCTGGGTGGCCGGTGACCTCGCGGCCGCCTTCCCGGGCGGGGAGTCCGGGACGGAGCTGGTGGCCCGGTTCCGTGCGGCGATCGAAGACCTGGCCGACTCCTACCGGGGAGAGACCGTGCTGGTGGTCAGCCACGGGGGAGTGATGTCGGTGGCGATCCCGCGGCTGAGTGGTCGGGCGACCCCGGAGATGCTCGCGGCCCGCTGGTTACCGCTCTGCGGTATCGCCCGCGTGGATGTGGACGCCGACGGGTGGCTGCTGCACGAGTGGCCCGGTTCGGCAGATCCGGCCCACCAGGTTGTGGACAACTGCGCCGACTGACCCGTATTCGCACCAGTCCTGTGGACAACGCTCCCGCGGGAGCCTCCGGTGGTGTTCCCTGACGGGATGAGCACAGCCGTGAAGGTCCCCGGGTACACGGTGACCGGTGTGGCCGGGGTCGGTGGCAGCGGCACGATCCTGCGCGGCCGGGACGCGGCCGGGACGGAGGTGGCGCTCCGGGTGGTGCCCGAGGCACCGGCGGGGTTGGTGCGCCGCGCCGGGGTGGCCGGTGGGGTGCAGCATCCCGGCGTGGCCGGTGTGCTGGACCTGGTGGAGCTGCCTGGCGACGGGCTCGCGGTGGTGTCCCAGTTCGTGCCCGGTCCGACGCTGGCCACGCTGCGGGCCGCCCGCCGCGGGTTGAGCAGTGCCGAGTGCGCGCAGGTGGCTGCGGAGCTGCTCACTGTGCTGGCGGCGTTGCATGCCGAGGGGATCGTGCACGGTGACGTGTCGCCGGCGAACGTGATCGTCACACCGGTCGGGGAGGAGACCGGCCGGCTGGTGCTGGTGGACCTGGTCGGCGGAGCGGGTCCGGTGCGCGGCACCCGCGGGTTCTGTGCCCCGGAGCTGGAGCAGGGGGCGCCCGCCTCAGCGGTGGCGGACGTGTACTCCGCGGCCCAGGTGAGCCTGGCGGCGGCCGAGCCCGCGGTGCGCCAGGAGGTCGCTGAGCTGCTCGGGCCGATGCTGTCCTCCGACCCGCAGCTGCGTCCCTCGGCGCACCACGGGTTGCAGCTGCTCGACGGCGTAGCCCGGGTGGGGGTGGGCCTGGCACCTGCCGAGGTGCTCGCCTCGGCCACGCTGCGCGAGCACGCGGCCCGAGAGCTGACCACCCGGGCACGGATCCGCCGGACCCGGGTGCGCCGGCGGCACCGGGCGCGGCGGCGGTGGTGGTGGCGTGCTGGCGGCGCGGTGGGTGCTGCAGCCGTGGTGGTCGCTGCGCTCCTGCTCGGCCTGGAGCGGCCGGCGGGCGAGCGCCTGCCGTTGGGCACCGTGCCAGCAGCCGGGTCGGCTGGTCCGGGGGAGTCGGGCGCGCCGGTTGAGCCGGGAGAGTCGCAAGACTCCGGTGCCGCGCGGCAGGTGGCCGCTGCTGTGCGGGACCTGCTCACCGCCCGGGACGACGCCCTGTCCGGCCGGGACGGCGAGGCACTGGCTGCGCTGACGGTACCGGAGTCCCCGCTGGCGGCAGCGGATGCCGGGCTGCTGGCGGAGCTGACCGACGCCGGGGTGCAGCTGCACGGTTATGCCACCCAGGTGGAGGGCCTGCAGGTGATGGCAGCCGGAGCGCAGAGGGCCGAGGTCCGGCTGCGGGTGCAGCAGACCGCGCACCAGCGCACCGGTGCGGACGGCGCCCTCACCCAGGTGCCCGCCCAGCCGGTGCAGTGCCTGGAGCTGACCTTGGAGCGTGCACCGGCGGCCGGCACCTGGCGTGCGGCCACCGCACAGCCCTGCTGACCACCCGCGGGGCGGGGCAGCAGGGGCGGGTCAGGAGG
>DATGRZ010000124.1:0-13949 GCA_035303065.1 Ruania sp. | reverse complement strand
AGCACTGCCCGCAAGAAGTTCCGTCCGATACGGCCGAAGCCGTTGATGCCGACGCGGATGGTCACGTTTTCCTCCTGGCGCGCTCGGTGCGCGCATAGCGTCTGGATTCACAGGTTGCGCCGCTGGCGCGTCTCCCGAGGGAGCTGGGCTGCGGCGTGCTTCCGGCCAGGGCGGCCAGTGGGCGTTCACCGCAGGCTCTACGCTACACCCGCCGGACGCCAAGTTCCCTTCTGGTTCCGGTCAAGAGTGACCGCGATCACAGATCGAGCATGTCCTGGGTGAGGTTGCTCTCCGTGTCCGGCACACCCAGCTCGTGCGCGCGCTTGTCGGCCATCGCCAGCAGCCGCCGGATCCGGCCGGCGATGGCGTCCTTGGTCAGCGGCGGGTCGGAGAGCTGCCCGAGCTCCTCCAGGCTGGCCTGCTTGTTCTCCAGGCGCAGCCGGCCGGCCTGTTGCAGGTGCTCGGGCACGTCGTCGCCGAGCAGCTCGAAGGCGCGTTCCACCCGGGCGCCGGCGGCTACGGCGGCCTGTGCGGAGCGGCGCAGGTTGGCGTCGTCGAAGTTCGCCAGCCGGTTCGCCGTCCCGCGCACCTCCCGCCGGATACGGCGCTCCTCCCAGGCGATCACCGCATCGTGGGCGCCCATCCGGGTGAGCAGCGCGCTGATCGCGTCCCCGTCCCGGATCACCACCCGATCCACCCCGCGCACCTCGCGGGCCTTGGCCGGCACACCGAGCCGGCGGGCGGCGCCCACCAGCGCGAGCGCCGCCTCCGGTCCCGGGCAGGTCACCTCGAGCGCGGAGGACCGGCCCGGCTCGGTCAGCGAACCGTGCGCCAGGAACGCCCCTCGCCAGGCGGCGACGGCGTCCCCCACGCTGGCGTTCACCACGTGCGGGGGCAGGCCTCGCACCGGGCGTCCCCGGGAGTCCAGCAGCCCGGTCTGCCGGGCCAACGCCTCTCCCCCGGCGACCACCCGCACCACGTACCGGTTGCCCCGGCGCAGCCCGCCACCGGAGACGACGATCACCTCGCTGGCGTGCCCGTACACCTCGTGGATCGCCTGGCGCAGCCGGCGTGCGGCCACCCCGGTGTCCAGCTCGGCCTCCACGACGATCCGCCCGGAGATGATGTGCAGCCCCCCGGCGAACCGCAGCGTGGCGGCGACCTCGGCCTTGCGGGCGGACATCTTGTCCACCCGGAGTCGGGCCAGCTCGTCCTTCACGTCGGCGGTCAATGACATGAGCGCCATCCTGCCATTCATCCTGACCTCTCTCCGACGTCGCCCAAGAACCGTTCGAACGCATCCGAGTAGGCGGCGGCCAGCCGCAGCGTGTCGTGCCGCGGGGTACCGTCGCCCTCACTGACCTGACGCAAGAGTAGCCGCGCACCGACCGCCTGCGCGCTGCCGGTGAGGTCGTCCAGGTCCTGCACCGAGGACGGGTCGGCGAGCACCACGTCCAGGCGCAGGTCCGGGGCGTAGTCGGTGAGCGAACGCACATGGTCGGCGGCGCTGTACCCGGTGGTCTCCCCGTCCTGGGCGGACAGGTTCAGCGTGAGCACCCGCCGGGCATCGGTCTCGTGCAGGGCCGTGGCGATCTCCGGGACGAGCAGGTGCGGCATCACCGAGGTGAACCAGGATCCGGGCCCGAGGATCACCCAGTCGGCGGCCCGGATCGCGGCGACCGCCTCCGCACACGCCGGCGGCTCGGCCGGGATCAGCCGCACCCGCTCCACCTTCCCGGCGGTGACCGCCAGCCGGGACTGGCCCTGGACCAGCGAGTGCGGGGCGTCCGGTCCCTCCCCGAGCAGCACGTCCGCCTCGATGTCCAGCGGGACCGAGGCCATCGGCAGCACCCGGCCCTTGGCACCCAGCAGCTCGCCGATCAGGTCCAGCCCGGCCACCGGGTCCTGGAGCAGCTCCCACACGGTAGCGATCAGCAGGTTCCCCACTGCGTGCCCGTCCAACGGTCCGGGGGAGACGAACCGGTGCTGCAGCACGTCCCGCCACACGTGCCCCCAGTCGGAGGTGTCGCACAGCGCCGACAGCGCCATCCGCAGGTCACCGGGCGGGAGCACACCGAGCTCCTGGCGCAACCGGCCGGAGGACCCGCCGTCGTCGGCGACGGTGACCACGGCGGTCACCTCAGTGGTCACGTGCCGCAGCGCGCCGAGGGTGGCGGCCAGACCGTGCCCGCCACCGAGGGCGACGACCCGCGGCTGGTGGTCCCGCCGGTAGGCACGCACCGGCGGCATGCCGATCCTCATTCTCGCCCCAGGTCCCGGTGCACAGTGCGCACTGTGCGGCCCTGGGCACGCAGCCGGGTGGCGATCGCCTCGGAGATCGCCACCGAGCGGTGCTTGCCGCCGGTGCAGCCCACGGCGATGGTCACGTACGGTTTCTGCTCCACCAGGTATCCGTCCAGGACGGGGTTGATCGCGGTCACGTACGCCTCGACGAAGTCCTCGGCACCCTGCAGACCGAGCACGTAGTCCCGGACTGGTTCGTCCTTGCCGGTCAGGTGACGCAGCTCGTTCACCCAGTACGGGTTCTTCAGGAACCGCACATCCACCACGTGGTCCGCGTCCAGCGGCAGCCCGTACTTGAAGCCGAACGAGACGGTCGTGATCCGCAGCGGCGCCGCCTCGGTCTCCGTGGCCACCACGTCCCGCACCGCCCGGGCCAGGTCGTGCACGGACAGGTCGCTGGTGTCCAGGGTCACGTCGGCGCGCGAGCGCAGGTGGGCGAGCAGTCGGCGCTCCTCGGCGATACCGTCGAGCATCCGGCCATCACCCTGCAGCGGGTGCGGGCGGCGCACCTGCTCGAACCTGCGCACCAGTGCCTCGTCGGAGGCGTCCAGGAACACGATCCGGTAGTCCAGCCGGGCGCTGCGCAGGTCGCTCAGCACCTGCACCAGGTCGGCGAAGAACTCTCGGGAGCGCACGTCCACCACCGCTGCCAGCCGTCGCACGCCGCCGTCGGTCTGGGTCATCATCCCGGCCAGGGCGAGCAGCATCCGCGGTGGCAGGTTGTCCACGACGTACCAGTCGAGGTCTTCCAGCACCGCCGCGGTGCGGGAACGGCCAGCGCCGGACATCCCGGTGATGATGATCACCTCTGGGCGGTCGTCGCTCGGCGGCGGTGCGGTCTCGTCGAGCAGCGGGATGCCCTGTGGGACGGTCGGGGGCGGCTCGGGCCGAGTCTCCTCGCTCATACCCTCAGGATGGCATGTCCTGCTGCCGGGCGTCGGCCGCCGCGGGAGCTCGCAGCGCAGCGGAGACGGTCGCGGCCAGTGCCGGTCCGATGCCAGGCACCTCTGCGATCTCACTCACCTCTGCCTCGGTGAGCGCCCGCACCGAGCCGAACTGGCGCAGCAGCGCCGCCTGGCGCTTCGGACCCAGGCCGGGCACCGCGTCCAGGGCCGAGCGGGTCATCCCCTTCCCGCGCCGCTTGCGGTGGTGTGTGATGGCGAACCGGTGCGCCTCGTCCCGCAGCCGCTGCAGCAGGAACAACCCGTCGCTGGTGCGCGGCAGCACCACCGGGAACTCCTCCCCCGGCAACCAGACCTCCTCGAGCCGCTTGGCCAGGCCGACCACGGACACGTCCGTGATGCCCAGCTCGCCGAGCGCGAGGTGCGCGGCCTGGACCTGGGGAGCTCCGCCGTCGACCACCACCAGCTGCGGCGGGTAGGCGAACCGACGCTTCTCCGCCACCGCCGTGGGCACCCCGCCACCGCTCACCCGCTCCCCGTCCTCGGCGGCGTCGATGTCGGCACTGGCGGCCCCGGCCCGCTCGGCGAGGTAGCGGCGGAACCGGCGGGTGAGCACCTCGTTCATCGCCTCGGTGTCGTCCCGGGCACCGGTGCCGTCCTCGCCGCGGACCACGAAGTGCCGGTACTCGCTCTTGCGGGGCAGACCGTCCTCGAAGACCACCATCGACCCGACCTGCTCGGTACCCTGGGTGTGGGAGATGTCGTAGCACTCGATCCGCAGCGGCGACTCCGGCAACCCGAGGTACTCGGTCAGCTCGGCCAGCGCCTGGGACCGGGCGGTCAGGTCGCCGGCCCGCCGGGTCTTGTGCAGCGCCAGGGCGTGCTCGGCGTTCTGCTCCACGGTCCGTGCCAGGGCGCGCTTGTCACCGCGCTGGGCCACGTGGATGCGCACCTTCGCCCCCCGGATACCGTGCAGCCAGGCGCTGATCTGCTCCAGGTTCTCCGGCAGCACCGGCACGATGATCTCCCGCGGTACCGTGTGGGCGGCATCATCGCCTTCGGCCAGGTCGCCGTACACCTGCTCCAGCAGTCTTTCCACCAGGTCCGCCTCGGTGACCGCCTCCACGCGTTCGGTGACCCAGCCGCGCTGCCCCCGGATTCGCCCGTCACGCACGTGGAACACCTGCATCGAGGCCTCCAGCTCGTCAGCTGCCATCGCGAACACGTCCGCGTTGGTGCCGTCCGGGAGCACCACAGCGTTCTTCTCCACCACCTTGGTCAGGGCGGCCAGGTCGTCGCGCAGCCGGGCGGCGCGCTCGAAGTCCAGCTCGGCCGACGCCTGCTTCATCTCCCGTTCCAGGCGGCGCACGTACGGCCCGGTCTGGCCGGCCATGAAGTCGCAGAACTCCTCGGCCATCGCCCGGTGGTCCTCGACGGAGATCCGGCCCACGCACGGGGCGGCGCACTTGTCGATGTAGCCGAGCAGGCAGGGCCGGCCGGACTGCCGGGCCCGGTTGTACACACCCTTGGAGCAGGACCGGATCGGGAACACCCGCAGCAGCAGGTCCACGGTCTCCCGGATCGCCCAGGCGTGCGAGTAGGGGCCGAAGTAGCGGTTCCCCTTCCGCTTGGCGCCGCGGGTGACCAGCACCCGGGGGACCTCTTCGCTCATCGTCACGGCGAGGTACGGGTAGGACTTGTCGTCCCGGTACTTCACGTTGAACCGCGGGTCGTAGGTCTTGATCCAGGAGTACTCCAGTGCGAGGGACTCCACCTCGGTGGCGACCACGGTCCACTCCACGCTCGCCGCAGTGGTGACCATCTGCTGGGTGCGCGGGTGCAGGCCGGCAACGTTCTGGAAGTAGCTGGACAGCCGGGCACGCAGGTTCTTCGCCTTACCCACGTAGATCACCCGGCCGTGCGCGTCCCGGAACCGGTAGACCCCGGGATCCGTGGGGATCTCCCCCGGCTTGGGGCGGTAGGTGCTCGGGTCGGCCATGCCTTCCAGGGTAGTTCGCGCTAGCGTGTGGGGATGGGACCCCTTCACACGTATTCAGTCATCGTGGACTGGACCGGCGCCGGTGATCGCGGCACGGAGTCCTACACCTCCTACGGGCGGGACCATGTGGTCCGGATCGAGGGCAAGCCGCCGTTGCCGGGCTCCTCGGACCTGGCGTTCCGCGGCGATGCAGACCGGTACTCGCCGGAGGACCTGTTCGTGGCGGCGCTCGCGCAGTGCCACATGCTCTGGTTCTTGCACAAGGCGGCGATGGCCGGCGTGGCGGTCACCGGGTACACCGACCGGGCCACCGGCACGATGCGGGTGGAGGTCGCCGGTGCGGGACAGTTCACCGAGGTGGTGCTGCACCCGAAGGTGGAGGTCGCTGAGCCGGTGGCTGAGGACGTGGTCGCCGACCTGCACCAGCAGGCGCACGACCACTGCTTCATCGCCCGCTCGGTGAACTTCCCGGTGCGGCACGCCCCGCTGGCCACCCAGGTGGCCGCGCGGGCCTGACCCGCGGGCGCACCGCTCAGGCGGACGCCGCGGACTTCGACCGCCGGGACTTGCCCTTCGCCGCGGCCGCCTTGCGTCGCACGGAGCGTGCCTTCGGCCGGGCCAGGGCGGCCACAGTGGTCACCGGGCGCAGCTCTGGCGTGGCGTCGGTGTCGAGGATCTCGGCGAGGAAGTGCCCGGTGTGCGAGGCCTCCACCTTGGCCAGGTCCTCCGGGGTGCCCTCGCCGACGACCATGCCGCCCCCGGAACCCCCTTCGGGGCCCATGTCGATCACCCAGTCCGCGTTCTTGATCACGTCCAGGTTGTGCTCGATGATGATCACCGTGTTGCCCTTCTCCACCAACCCCTGGAGCACGTCCATCAGCTTGCGGATGTCCTCGAAGTGCAGCCCGGTGGTGGGCTCGTCGAGCATGTACACGGTCCGCCCGCTGGACCGCTTCTGCAGCTCGGAGGCGAGCTTGACGCGTTGCGCCTCGCCGCCGGAGAGCGTGGGGGCCGGCTGACCCAGGCGCACATAGCCCAGTCCGACGTCCACCAGGGTGCGCAGGTGCCGGGCGATCGCCGGGACGGCAGCGAAGAACTCCGCAGCCTCGGCGATCGGCAGGTCCAGCACCTCGGCGACGGTCTTGCCCTTGTAGTGCACCTCGAGCGTCTCCCGGTTGTACCGGGCGCCGTGGCACACCTCGCAGGGCACGTACACGTCCGGCAGGAAGTTCATCTCGATCTTCAGGGTGCCGTCGCCGTGGCAGGCCTCGCACCGGCCACCCTTGACGTTGAAGGAGAAGCGGCCGGGAGTGTAGCCGCGGACCTTCGCCTCGGTGGTCTCGGCGAACAGCCGGCGCATGTGGTCCCACACCCCGGTGTAGGTGGCCGGGTTGGACCGTGGGGTGCGCCCGATCGGGCTCTGGTCCACGTGCACGACCTTCTCCAGGTCGTCCAGACCGGTGACCCGCTTGTGCCGGCCGGGGACGTGCCGGGCACCGTTCAGCTCGTTCGCGAGCACGTTGTACAGGATGGCGTTGACCAGGGTGGACTTGCCGGAACCGGACACCCCGGTCACCGCGGTGAGCGTGCCCAGCGGGAAGTCGACGTCGATACCGCGCAGGTTGTTCTCCCGCGCCCCGTGCACCTTCACCCACCGGTCCGGATCCGGGGTGCGGCGCTGGGCAGGTATGGAGATGCTGCGCCGACCGGCCAGGTAGGCGCCGGTGAGAGAGTCCGGGGCCTCCAGCAGCCCGGCATAGTCACCGGAGTGCACGATGTGCCCGCCCTGCTCACCGGCTCCGGGGCCGATGTCCACGATCCAGTCGGCGGTCTTGATGGTGTCCTCGTCGTGCTCGACGACGATCAGCGTGTTGCCCAGGTCCCGCAACCGGGACAGGGTCTCGATCAGGCGCCGGTTGTCCCGCTGGTGCAGGCCGATGCTCGGTTCGTCCAGCACGTACAGCACCCCGACCAGACCGGAGCCGATCTGGGTGGCCAGCCGGATCCGCTGCGCCTCCCCGCCGGAGAGCGTGGCCGCCGGACGGGACATGCTCAGGTAGTCCAGGCCCACGTCCAGCAAGAAGCCGAGCCGGGCGTGGATCTCCTTGAGCACCTGGGCGGCGATCGCCGCCTCCCGCTCCCCCAGCTGCAGGCCGTCGAGGAAACCTTTGGCCTCCCGGATGGACAGGTCGCACACCTGCGCGATCGACTTGCCGCCCACGGTCACGGCGAGCACCTCAGGCTTCAGCCGTGCCCCCCGGCAGACCGGGCACGGCACCTGGCGCATGTACTCCTCGTACTTGTCCCGGGACCACTCCGACTCGGTCTCGTTGTGCCGCCGCTCCAGGAAGGCGATCACTCCCTCGAACCCGGTGGAGTAGGAGCGCTCGCGGCCCCACCGGTTCCGGTAGCGCACGTGCACCTTGTGGTCCTTGCCGTAGAGCACCGCCTCCTTGGCACGCTTCGGCAGCGCCCGCCAGGGCACGTCCACGGAGAAGCCGAGGTCCTCACCGAGCGCGGTCAGGATGCGGTCGAAGTACTGCGAGCTGCCGCTGGCCCACGGGGCGACCGCACCCTCGGCCAGGGTCAGCTCCTCGTCCGGGACCACCAGGTCGGGGTCCACCTCCAGCCGGGTGCCGATACCGGTGCACTCCGGGCAGGCGCCGTACGGGGCGTTGAAGGAGAAGGTGCGCGGCTCCATCTCCTCCAGGCTGAGCGGGTGGTCGTTCGGGCAGGCGCGCTTCTGGGAGAACCGCCGCTGCCGGTCCGGGTCGTCTGGGTCCAGGTCGACGAAGTCGGCGACCACCAGGCCGTCGGCCAGTCCGAGGGCAGTCTCCACCGAGTCGGTGAGCCGCTGCCGGATGGTCTCCCGGACCACCAGCCGGTCCACCACCACGTCGATGGTGTGCTTGAGGTTCTTCTCCAGCACCGGTGGCTCGGCGAGCTGGATCAGCTCACCGTCCACCATGGCGCGGGCGAACCCGCGGGACTGCAGCTCGCGGAACAGCTCGGAGTACTCCCCCTTCCGACCGCGCACCACCGGGGCGAGCACCTGGAACCGCGTACCCTCCGGCATCTCCCGCAGCCGGTCGACGATCTGCTGGGGTGTCTGCGCCACCACCTGCTCCCCGCACACCGGGCAGTGCTGGGTGCCGGCCCGGGAGAACAGCAGCCGGAGGTAGTCGTACACCTCGGTGATCGTCCCGACGGTCGAGCGCGGGTTCCGGTTGGTGGACTTCTGGTCGATGGAGACCGCCGGGGAGAGTCCCTCGATGAAGTCCACGTCCGGTTTGTCCATCTGGCCGAGGAACTGGCGGGCGTAGGCGGACAGCGACTCCACGTACCGGCGCTGCCCCTCGGCGAAGATCGTGTCGAACGCCAGGGACGACTTCCCCGAGCCGGACAGCCCGGTGAACACGATCAACCGGTCCCGGGGGAGGTCGACGTCGACGTCTTGGAGGTTGTGCTCGCGCGCGCCGCGAACCAGGAGGGAGTCACTCACGCCTGCCATCGTAAGACGGGCCACCGACATAGTACAACTGTTCGACGTGTCGGGTTGGTCACAAGGTCATGTGGCAGCGGGCACCCGTGCCCGGGTCCTCGTGACATCGTCTCGCAGGTGAGAGGCTGCTGTCATGACTACTCCCACCTTCGTCCCCGGGCACGTCGAGCGCGGCGGCCCGGCCATCGTCTGGCGCACCCCCGGCGCCGAGGTGCACAAGGCGAGCGTCTCGGCGATGGACAACAACGCCTACCTGATCATCGACACCCGCACCGGCGACCACCTGCTCGTGGACGCCGCCGACGACCCGGCCCGGTTGCAGGAGCTGCTCGAGGCCGAGGCCGCCACCGGCGCTCTGGTGGGCATCCTCACCACGCACCGGCACGCCGACCACACCGGCGCTCTGGCCGCGGTCGCTGCCCGCACCGGCGCCCCCGTGCTGGCCGGCGGCCCCGATGCCGACCACCTGCCGGTGCCGGCCGACCGGCACCTGCAGCACGGCGACACCGTGCGGGTCGGCTCCCTGCTGCTGGACGTCCTCGCCCTGCGTGGGCACACTCCCGGGTCGGTGGCGCTCGCCCTCAACATCGACGGCGTCCCTCCCCTGGTCTTCACCGGTGACAGCCTGTTCCCCGGCGGGGTGGGCAAGACCGGGTCGGCCACCGACTTCCAGCAGCTGCTGGCGGACGTGACCGAGCGGATCTTCGACGTCTACCCGGACGAGACCGTGGTGCTGCCCGGGCACGGGGACAACACCACCCTCGGCGCCGAGCGGCCGGCGCTGCCCGAGTGGCGGGCACGCGGCTGGTGACCACGCTGCCCGGAGTACCCTCCCGCCCATGAGCACCTTCGCCGTCGAGTACAGCTATGATCCTGCGCGCACCGAGGACTCCGACCGGATCCGCCCCGAGCACCGTGCGTTCCTGCGCGACCTGCTCGAGGAGGGCCGGCTGCTCGCCTCCGGTCCGTGGGTCGGGGAGCATCCGGGGGCGCTGCTGCTGATCGTCGCCGAGGACGCAGCGGCCGCCGAGACGCTGCTGGACACCGACCCGTTCCATCGGGCCGGGCTGATCATCCGACGCCGCATCCGCCGGTGGAACCCGGTGATCGGGCCGTTCGCTGCTGACTAGTTCCGCGACCGCTGGCCGACAGTGAGCGAGGCCACAGTGGTGATGGCCAGGATGCCGACGATCACCGACAGGGACACGATCGTGTCCGGCTCCGGGATCGTCTCCCACGGCCGTCCGCCGTTGATGAACGGCAGCTCGTTGGTGTGCAGGGCGTGGATCACCAGCTTCGCACCGATGAAGGCGAGGATCGCTGCGAGCCCGTAGTGCAAGTACACCAGCCGGTCCAGCAGCCCGTCGATGAGGAAGTACAGCTGCAGCAGGCCGAGCAGGGAGAACGCGTTCGCCGCGAACACCAGGAACGGTTCCTGGGTGAGCCCGAAGATCGCCGGGATCGAGTCCACGGCGAACAGCACGTCGGCGCCGCCGATCGCGATGATCACCACCAGCATCGGGGTCGCGTGCCAGCGGCCCTGCTGCTTGTGCACCAGCTTGTCGCCGACGAAGTCGCCGGTGGTCGGGAACAGGCGCCGCGCCACCCGCACCGCCACGTTCTCCCCGGTGTCCTCCTCATCGGTGTGCCGCAGCTGGCTGACCGCGGTGTACAGCAGGAAGGCGCCGAACAGGTAGAACACAGCGGTGAACTCGTTGATCGCGGCCGCGCCGACGAAGATGAACGCAGCGCGCAGCACCAGCGCGATGATGATGCCGATCAGCAGCACTTTCTGCTGGTACTCCCGGGGCACCCGGAAGCTGCCGAAGATCAGCACGAACACGAACAGGTTGTCCACCGACAACGACTTCTCGGTGATGTAGCCGGAGAAGTACTGCACGCCGTAGTCCTGGCCCCAGCCCAACCAGACCAGCACGCCGAACACCAACGCGATCACCACATAGGCCAGCGACCACAGGCCGGCCTCCCGTAGCGAAGGGGCGTGCGCCTTGCGGGCATGACCGAAGAAGTCGATCGCGAGCATGACCACGATCGCCCCGATCGTGACCGCCCAGACCCAGGGTTGAACATCCATCAGCAGACCTCCGGTGAGAACAGGTGACACCGGAGGTCTCCCCCACCCGGGAACCGGGCCGCGGGCGCCGAGCCCGCACCGAGGCAGGCTGTGGTGACGACATCCGCGCTTACGGGGTACTCCCCTCCACGCCCAAGCAGTCTAGCGGTACAGGTGCTTGGAGCTCGCGTGCTGCCGGTGGCGCTGATCGACGTGGCGCTCCTGGTCCAGCTCTCCCGGGCCCCAGTCCCCCTGGTCCGGTTCCCCGGCGGCCGGCGCGCCTTCCGCTGCCCGCCTCCGGCCGAAGGTCAGCGAGATCAGGGTGGTGAGGAACAGGATGGCGACGATCACGACCAGCGACACGACCGTCGTCGGCTCGGGGATGACCTCCCACGGCTGGCCGCTGTTGATGAAGCCCAGCTCGTTCTCGTGCAGGGCGTGCAGCACCAGCTTGCCGCCGATGAACGCCAGGATGGCGGCCAGCCCGTAGTTCAGGTAGACGAGCTTGTCCAGCAGCCCGTCGATGACGAAGAACAGCTGCCGCAGCCCCATCAGCGAGAACGCGTTCGCGGCGAAGATGAGGAAGACCTCCTGGGTGAGCCCGAAGATCGCCGGGATCGAGTCCACAGCGAACAGCAGGTCCGCGCTGCCGATGGCGATCATCACGATCAGCATCGGGGTGATGTGCCGTTTGCCGTCGACGTGGGTGGTCAGCCGGTCCTCGACGTACCCTTCGGTGGTCGGGAACACCTTCCGGGTGAGCCGGACGACGAGGTTGTCGCCCGACTCCTCATCGTCGTCGTTGCTCTTCAGCTGGGTGATCGCGGTGTAGATGAGGAATGCGCCGAAGATGTAGAACACGAACGAGAAGTGGTTCACCACGCTCGCGCCGACCAGGATGAACACCGTGCGCAGCGCCAGGGCGATGATGATGCCGACCAGCAGCACCTTCTGCTGGTACTTCCTCGGTACCCGGAAGCTGCTCATGATCAGCACGAACACGAACAGGTTGTCCACCGACAGGGACAGCTCGGTGATGTAGCCGGAGTAGTACTGGACCGCGAAGTCGCCGTCCCACTCCCAGAGCACCACCAGTCCGAACAGCAGCGCCACGCTGATGTAGCACGCGGACCAGATGGACGCTTCCCGCAGACCCGGCTCGTGCGCCTTGCGGATGTGGCCGAAGAAGTCGATCGACATCATCGTGGCGATCAGGGCGACCAGCAGGATCCAGGCCCAGGGTTCGACGTGCACTCACTACCTCCGGTGAACAGGATGGACACCGGAGGTCTCCCCCACCCGGGTTCCGGGCCGATGGCACCGAGCCGGCTACGCAGCCGACTGTGATGACGACACCATCGCTTGCGGGGTACTCCCCTCCACTGCGGGTGAGTCTAGCCCCGATCGGCGCCCGCCGCGGGTCGGGCTGGTCACACCCAGCGTGTCTCTGCTCAGCGCTCCGGCCTGGACTCGACGTTCGGGGCCGGGAACGCCTCAGCGGCCACAGCAGCCATCGAGGACGCCACCCGCGCTGCGACGCTCACCCCAGCCCGGCTGAGCACTCCCGGGCGGGGCAGCCGCTCGGTCATCTCGGCGAACTCGGCGGCCACCGGGGCCTCCGGCGGGCGGCTGAGCCTGCTGACCAGGACCACCACCAGCAGGGTGGCCGCGAACGCGGGTACCAGCTCGTGCAGGCTCTGGTCCACGCCGTTGCGCACCCAGAGCAGGATCATGACGGCGCCGCTGGCCAGTCCTGCCAACGCGCCCCAGCTGGTGGTTCTCCGCCAGAACAGGGCCAGCAGCACGATCGGTGCGAAGGTGGTGCCGAACCCGGCCCAGGCCAGGGCGACCAGGTCGAGGCTCGGTATCTGGCCGCGATAGGCGAGCCAGGTGGCGGCCCCGGCCACCAGGAGCACCGCCAACCGGCTCAGCGTCACGTGCCGCCGCTGGGGTGCCTGGCTGCGGGTGGCCAGCCGGTACAGGTCCTCCACCAGCACCGAGGAGCACAGCAGCAGCTGGCTGGCGACGGTGCTGATGATCGCGGCCAGCACCGCAGTGGCCAGCAGGGCGCCCAGGAACGGGGAGAAGAGCAGCTCGGCGAGCCGGCTGAGACCGTCCTCGGGCCGGTTCAGCGGTCGCCAGGACTGCTCGAAGTAGGCCAGCGTGGCCAGCCCCACCAGGATCGCGCCGGCGAAAGACACCGCCATCCAGGCCAGCACGGTACGTCGACCGGCTCGGGAGGAGCGGGGCGTGCGCAGCGCCATCATCCGCACCAGCAGCTGTGGCTGACCGAAGTAGCCCAGGGCCCAGGCGAGCGCAGTGAGCAGCCCGGCACCGACCCCGCCGGCGGCCAGCGACATCGCCTCCGGGTCCGCACCGGTGACCAGTGCAGTGGTCGGCTCCCAGCCGCCCAGCTCGTCCACCGCTCGCACGCCGACGAGCACCAGGGCGCCGGCGACCAGCAGGGTCAGCAGCACGTGCAGGTTGGCCACCCCGCGGAACCCGCCGAAGAGCACAGCGACCGTGGTCACCGCGGCGACGGTGAGCAGCCCGAGCAGCTCACCGGTGTCGAAGGCGGCGGCGAAGAACGCGCCGCCGATCTGCAGCCCGGCGGCCAGGTAGACGGTGAGCAGGGCGAGGATGAGCAGGGCGGAGAGAGTCCGCAGCAGGTGGGAGCGGTCGTGGGTACGGCGGGCGAGGAACGTCGGCACTGTGAACGTCTGCCCGGCGACCGGGGCGTAGCTGCGCAGCCGGGGAGCCACCCAGGTCCAGGTGAACCAGGCGCCGACGAGCAGGCCGATCGGGATCCATACCGCATGCAGGCCCGAGGCGTAGGCCGCCGCCGGCAGGGTGAGCACCAGCCACCAGGAGGCGTCCGCCCCGCCTGCGCTCAGTCCTGCCACGCTGCCCCGGAGCCGCCGGTCGGCGAGCTGGTAGCCCGGCAGCGTGCGGGTGCTGGAGACTCCGGAGTAGCCGAGGGCGAGGACCGCGATGAGGAAGAGGGCGATGGCCATCCAGACAGAGGTCTCGTCGCTCATCCGGACATCATGCCGTGCCCGGGCGGCCCCTGTCTGTTTGGTGCACCCGGGCGCGGCGGCGGCACCGCTCCTGCCACCGGTGCTACTTCATCGTGCCCTGGCTCACCGATCCCTGGAGCTGGCGCTGGAA
>DATGRZ010000123.1:0-2087 GCA_035303065.1 Ruania sp. | reverse complement strand
CTCGAAGTAGGCGGAGGTGGCGGCCACGTTGATCTGCTGGTGCAGCTCGGCCTGCACCG
Organism: Ruania sp.; assembly: GCA_035303065.1. Taxonomy (GTDB): domain Bacteria; phylum Actinomycetota; class Actinomycetes; order Actinomycetales; family Beutenbergiaceae; genus Ruania. The sequence goes on along the minus strand of DATGRZ010000123.1, from coordinate 2,028 downwards.
ACTCGGCCATGATGCCGACCACGTACCCGTTGGCGTCGTCGCGGCGCATCTGCACCTCGGCGCGGTGCGGGGTGCCGTCGGCGCCGGAGGCGAGGTTGGCGGAGAAGTCCTCCGGGATCGTGATGGTCATGTAGTAGCGGCCCTCGGCCAGGCCGTCGGCGGCGTCCTCGGCGTCGGTGGGTACCCAGCCGAAGATCGGGTCCTCGAGCATCGAGTCCACCAGCTCGTCACCGCCGGCCACCTCGGTGCCGTCCACGGTGACCGGCTCATCGAGGTTCACCACGGCCACCGGCACGTCCTCGAGGGTGCCGTAGGGGTCCCAGTTCGACCACAGGTACAGGGCGCCGTACAGGCACGGGACGATGAGCAGGAACAGCACGGCGAGCGAGGGCAGGAAGCCCTTGTGCCGGGTGATCTCGGCGCGGGCCAGGCGTAGCGTTCTCATTTCTCTGTTCCGTCTCGGTCGGTGCCGGGCTGGTCGGGTGCTTCGGGTGCTTCGGGGGCCGGTCGACCGGACTCGCTGGTGCGCGGCTCCTCGGGGCTGGACGGCTGCTCCGGTAGAGAGTCCGGTGGCTCGGGTGGCTCGGGTGGCCGGGGTGGCTGGGGTGGCTCCGGTGGCGACCCCGGCTGCTGCGCGGGCGAGTGCGATCCCGCGGGCGAGGATTCTGGCTGCTCGGCCGCGGGCAAGGCCTCCTCGTCGGGCGCATCCGGTGCCGGCGAGCTCGCCAGGTGCGCTGCGGGACCGGTGTGGCGGTGCAGCACCAGGTGCAGGTCCGCCTCGGCGGGTACCTCGGTCGCGGTGGCGATCACTGTCGGACCGCTGGCCGCGACCGCGGCGGCCAGCTGCCAGAGCTGCGCCCGCTCGGTCGGCACCAGCCCGGCGTCGGCATCGTCAAGCACGATCACATCCGGGTCGAGGGCAGCGGCCAGGAGCAGGTGCAGCGCGGTCACTTCCAGTGCCGGCAGCTCCGCCACGGGGGTGTGCGGTTCGAACGCGAGCCCGCTGCGCTCGCGCCACTCATCGATCCGGTCCTGCAGGTCTGCCGGCCGCCGGCGCGACCAGTCTGCGGCGTCCCGGATGTTCACCGTCACCGACAGGTTCCCGTCCAGGCCGATGTGGTGGGCGATGCGGGCGACGGCCACCCGCTCTCGCACCTGGCTGACCGTGCGGTGGGTGCGACGTCCGGAGCCCAGCGGGGTGCCAGCGATCTGCAGGCTGCCGGTGGTCGGCCGCAACCGACCGGCGATCGCGAGCAGCAGAGCGGACCGGCCGCTGCCCGAAGCGCCAGTGGCTACCACCAGGTCCCCGGGGTGTGCGACCAGATCGACGTCCCGGAACGCCCAGCCGCGCGCACCGCGCAGACCCAGCGCCTCCAGCTGCACGGCAGGGGTGGTGCCTGCGTCCGGTTCGGCCGGGGTCTCGGCGGAGGCGGCTGAGGTGGCCGGGGTGGCCGGGGTGGCCGGGGTGGCCGGGGACTCGGCGGAGGTGGATGGGTCTACGAACGATGCCGATCCTGCTGTCGGTGCAGCTGCGGCGTCCTGCTGCCCGAGCGCTTCAGCGGAAGCGCCCTGCTGCCCGAGCGCTTCAGCGGAAGCGCCCTCGGCCGCAGCGGCAGGTTGGTCGTCACTTTCCCGAGCGCCGGCTGCATCATCGGCAGCTGCTCCGTCGCCGGCTGCGTCGTCAGCCGGCCCCTGACCAGCGTTCGCTTCGTTCTCCTGCACTGCTATCGACCCTCCCGTCCGCCAGGCCCGCCCGCACGCGCGAGGCCGCGAACGAGGGTAGTCCTCCTCTACGTGGACCGCCTGCGGAGCGCAGTCAGACCGTCGTGAGGTCGGCCACGTCGCCGCTGCTCCACCCGCTCCTGCCGCCCGCCCTGTGCCCGCACCGTGTCTGTGACACGATCGCCCCATGCCCATGGTGAGCGCTGAGACAGTGGTGGACGTCGATCCCCGGGTGGCCTTCGCCGTCTCCCAGACCACCGGCCGGGTGAGGTTGCGCTGGGACCGGTTCGTGCGCCGTCAGCACTT
>DATGRZ010000122.1:0-4620 GCA_035303065.1 Ruania sp. | reverse complement strand
CGCGCTGATCTCGTCGCGGCCCGGTCGGCGAGCACCTGCGGGAGCGCACCTCGACGCGTCCGGGCGCGTTCCCAGCGACTGCTACCGTTCCGACATATGGACACCCCGGATGTGACGAAGGCGTTCTGCCGATGAAGGCGTTGTACAAGTCCGGCCCGCACCCAGGTCTGGAGCTGGTGGACCGGCCCGAACCGGAGGCTGGCACCGGCGAGGTGAAGATCCGGGTGCTGACCACCGGCATCTGCGGTACCGACCTGCACCTGCTGCACTGGGACGGCGCCGGTGCCGGGATGGCCATCGCGCCGCTGATCCCGGGGCACGAGTTCTATGGCGAGGTGGTGGCCGTCGGGGACCTGGTGACCGACGTACAGGTCGGCGACCGGGTCTCCGGTGAGGGGCACATCGTCTGCGGGATCTGCCGCAACTGCCGGGCCGGCCGGCGCCAGCTGTGCATCCGCACCCGTGCGGTGGGGGTGCAGCGGGACGGAGCGTTCGCCGAGTACGTGGTGATCCCGCAGGAGAACGTCTGGTCGCACACCCGGGAGGGCAGCACGGACATCACCCCCGAGCTCGGCGCGATCTTCGACCCGTTCGGCAACGCGGTGCACACGGCGTTGAAGTTCCCGGTGGTCGGTGAGGATGTGCTGATCACCGGTGCCGGGCCGATCGGGCTGATGGCCGCGGCCGTGGTGCGCCACGCGGGCGCCCGGTACGTGGCGATCACGGACGTGTCCGCACCGCGGCTGGCGATCGCCGAGCGGATGGGGGTGGACCTAGCGCTGAACGTCTCCACCGCCGACATCGAACGGGCCCGGCAGCAGCTGCGGCTGCGTGAAGGCTTCGACGTCGGGCTGGAGATGAGCGGGCACGCCGAGGCGCTGCCGGAGATGATCTCGGTGATGAACCATGGCGGGAAGATCGCGCTGCTCGGACTGCCGACCACCTCGATCGACATCGACTGGGCCGCCGTGGTCACCCACATGCTCACCCTGCAGGGCATCTACGGCCGAGAGATGTTCGAGACCTGGAACGCGATGACCGCGATGCTGCAGACCAGCCAGTGGCTGCACGATGCCATCGCCTCAGTGGTCACCGACGTGCTGCCAGCCACCCGGTGGCAGGAGGCTTTTGACGCCGCCGCGGGCGGCACCGGCGGCAAGGTAGTGCTGGACTGGACCGTGTTCTAGGCCGGCCCCGGTACCGAGCAGTGCACCCGGACCAGGACGGACAGGAGCGAAGGAGCGAGATGTACGCGATCAAGGACGAGCTGACCGCCGAGCTGGCGGCGCTGCGGGCGGAAGGCACCTACAAGCAGGAGCGTTCGATCGCCTCACCGCAGTCGGCGCGCATCACCGCCGGCCCGATCGGCGCACCGCCGACGGAGGTGCTGAACTTCTGCGCGAACAACTACCTGGGGCTGGCCGACCATCCGGACATCCTCGCCGCCGCGCACCGAGCGCTGGACGAGCGTGGTTTCGGGATGGCCTCGGTGCGGTTCATCTGCGGCACCCAGGATCGCCACCTAGAGCTGGAGGAACGCCTCGCGGAGTTCCTCGGCACCGATGCCTCGATCCTGTTCGGTTCCTGCTTCGACGCCAACGGCGGTGTGTTCGAGGCGCTGCTCGGACCGGAGGATGCGGTGATCTCCGACGCGCTGAACCACGCGTCCATCATCGACGGCATCCGGCTGTGCAAGGCTCGGCGGCTGCGGTACGCGAACCGGGACCTGGTCGAGCTGCGGGATCGTCTGGTTGAGGCGCGGGACGGCGGAGCTCGCCGGATCCTGATCGTCACCGACGGGGTGTTCTCCATGGACGGCTACTACGCACCGCTCGCCGAGATCTGCGATCTCGCCGACTCCTTCGGTGCGCTGGTGATGGTGGACGACTCGCACGCCGTCGGGTTCGTGGGTGAGACGGGGGCCGGCTCGCACCAGCGGGCCGTCGTGATCGAGCGGGTGGACCTGCTCACCGGCACGTTCGGCAAGGCGCTCGGTGGAGCCTCCGGAGGGTATGTGGCCGGGCGGGCGGAGATCGTGGAGCTGCTGCGCCAGCGGGCCCGGCCCTACCTGTTCTCCAACTCCCTGGCCCCCTCGATCGTGGCGGCCACGCTGACCGCGCTGGAGCTGGCCGGCGGCGCCGGTGAGCTGCGGGAGCGGCTGTGGGCGAACGCGGCCTCGTTCCGCCGCCAGATGTCTGCGGCAGGCTTCGAGCTCCTGGAGGGCGAGCACGCGATCGTGCCGGTGATGTTCGGCGATGCCGCACTGGCCACGAAGGTCGCCGACGCGATGCTGGACCGTGGCGTGTACGTGACCGCGTTCAGCTTCCCGGTGGTTCCCCGCGGGCAGGCCCGGATCCGGGTACAGCTCTCCGCGGCGCACAGCGAGGCGGACATCGAGGCATGCGTGGCGGCGTTCGTCGCCGCCCGGGACCAGGTGATCCGTCCCCACTGAGGAGTGCAGGGGCCCGCACGGTCTGACCTGTCCTCGACGGCCCGAGGAACAGGCGCCCTCAGTGTTCTGGACCCGGGGCGCCGACCGGAAAGGCGTCGACCACGTGCGCAGCGATCTCGCTGTAGGTGCGAGCGACTGCGGCACCCTCGGGCTCGTACGAACCGAAGTAGTCGTTGCTCTGCCGTGTCTCGGCAACGATGCTGGCATGCGGAACAGAGGCCATCAGCACCGTTTCGTCGGCGTCTCGGTCGCTGACCCGATCGTTACCGATCACGATGGCACGCAGACGCGCCGGACCGCCGCGTCCCAGCGTGGCAGCGACCGTATCCAACCTCTCCCGCAGCCCTACCCCCTCGACCGCATCACCGGTGACGCCCGAGACCGCGAGCACCACGTCGGAGGCAGCATGCAGGGCAGTGGCAGTAAGCGGCTCCGGGGACAGGGGTGGGCAGTCGATGACCACGAGGTCAAGATCCGTGGTCGTGGTCAGTGCGAGGCTGAGCCGGTCATGGCCGATGTCCCCGCGCCGCAGGCCGAGCTCTACGCCCTCCTGCGGAGCCGGGATGCACCAGAGGCGACGGTGCCACCTGGTGTAGGTGAACAGCTGGGTGGCCCAGCCGATCGGGTACGGATCCGTCAGGATCGCGCCAACGTCCTTACCACGTTCCCACGCCCGCGACCCCAGCCAGGTGCTTGCACCGCCGTTCGGATTGAGGTCGATGAGCAGCGTGTCGAGCCCGGCACGGGCGCTCTCCGTGGCGACCGCGACCGCCGTCGTCGTGGTGGTGGCGCCACGGGCCGTCCCGACCACCGCGAGCACCTGACACCCGGATGCCTGCCTCGCCGCTGCCCGAGAACGCTCTGGCCCGGTGCGCACGCTGGCACCCACCCGTTGGTCAGAGCTGCCAGCGGTCATCGCCCTCTCCCGAGATAGCGTCCACGAGAACGCGACCTAACCGACCAAATGGTCGGTTAGGTCGTATCTCGAGTATGGTACAGGGCTGGAAAGAGAGTGTCGACCCCCGGCTAGTACGTGCGGCTACCCAGCACCTGCATCACCTGGGGCAGCCGGGAGCTCCGGCGGTTCAAGAGTGAGGCGGACCAGGGTGCGGCCAGCCATACGGACAGCATCAGCGCTCTCGTCGCCGTAGGCGCGGCCGGCCGCCAAACCTTCGGCCGCGCGTCGGACGATGCGCACCAGCGTCGGATCGAGTCCGTCGGCCAGCAGCTGCTCGTTCCACCAGAGCTGGTTCTGCGCCTCACTCTCCTGCGCTCCGGGTACCCCTTCGATCCCGAGCCAGAAAGGCGTCGCGCTGAGCAGGTCAGGAAGGCTGGTGTCGTCCCCGCACAAGGTGCGGACATAGGCGCGGAGCATCTTCCCCGGTGTGTTCTCCGACAGGTCGAGATTCTGCAGCACCTGCGACCGCAGCCGAGACTGTGCGTCCCGAAGCACTTCGAGCAGAAGAGCGTCTCGGGAGGAGAAGTGGTGCAGAAGGCCGCTCTTGGACACACCAGCCTCGGTTGCTACGTCGACGAGGGTGAGGCCGGCGCCCTTCTGCGAAAGCAGCTCGGCTGCAGCGTCCAGGACCGCCCGACGTGTGCGCTCAGTGTTCCTGACCACGGGTTCGCTCATCTTCACACTCCGTCCGGTTCGACCGCTACGGAGCAAGTATGACGGCGGGACGTTCCACTCGTGCCGGCGCCTCCGGCAGACTGGCCTGCGGTGCCCACCTTCGAGGCAGACCTCGCCCTGGACGAGGAGCAGGCCGTGGACCTGCTCCCGTTCTCCCGGACTGGTTCAGCCAGCCGCGGTGAGCAGGTGGGGCTGAGTCGCCCCGCCGCACTGGACTGGCTCCGGGTGAGGTGCCGGACGAACGCGCCTCGGCGCTCAGGACTCCCCGAGTGCGAACGGGTCGCCGACCTCCAGCTCGCTGCGCAGCACGCAGAACTCGTTGCCCTCCGGGTCGGCCATGGTCACCCAGCCCCGATCCTCGGTCCGCCGGTCGGCCACCACGCTCGCGCCGAGGCCTAGCAGCCGGTCCACCTCCGCCGAGTAGATCATGCACTCCTCGTGCCCGGGCAGGTTCGGGTCGGCCGGATTATCGCGGTAGCCGAGCACCTGACCCCAGAACAGGGACTGGGCGAGGGCATTGCGGGCATCGACGCTG
>DATGRZ010000121.1:0-2389 GCA_035303065.1 Ruania sp. | reverse complement strand
CTTGCCTGGGTGCTGATCGCGGCACCGATGTTCGGTGCGGCAGTGCTGCTGCTGGCCGGCAAGCGCTCGAACGCCTGGGGGCACTGGCTCGGCGTGCTCGCCTCCGCCGTCTCCGCCGTGCTGGCGATCGGCATCCTGGTCGAGCTGCTCGGCCTGCCCGCCGGCGACCGGGCCAGCCACCTGACCCTGTACTCCTGGATCCCTGCTGGTGATCTCAGTGTGGACATAGGCCTGCTGATCGATCCGCTGTCGGTGACGTTCGCGCTGCTGATCACGTTCGTCGGCACGCTGATCCACATCTATGCGGTGGCCTACATGGCCCACGACGCCGCCCGCCGCCGGTTCTTCGCCTACCTGAACCTGTTCGTCGCCTCGATGCTGGTGCTGGTGCTGGCCGACTCCTACGCGCTGCTGTTCCTCGGCTGGGAAGGTGTGGGCCTGGCGTCCTACCTGCTCATCGGGTTCTGGAACCACCGCACCGACTACGCCGTGGCCGCGAACAAGGCGTTCTTCATGAACCGCGTGGGTGACATGGGCATGCTGGTGGCGATGATGCTGATGTTCGCCAGCGTCGGCTCGGTGGACTTCGAGACCGTGTTCGCCGCCGCCCCGGGCACCAACGAGGGCGTGCTCACCGCCACCGGGCTGATGCTGCTGCTCGGCGCCTGCGGCAAGTCCGCCCAGTTCCCGCTGCAGGCCTGGCTCGGGGACGCGATGGCCGGCCCCACCCCGGTGTCCGCACTGATCCACGCCGCCACGATGGTCACCGCCGGGGTATACCTGGTAGTCCGCTCCGGGCCGATCTTCGAAGGTGCCCCCACCGCCCAGCTCGTGGTGGTGATCGTCGGTGCCATCACCCTGCTGTTCGGGGCGATCGTGGGTTGCGCCAAGGACGACCTGAAGAAGGCGCTGGCCGCCTCGACGATGTCTCAGATCGGGTACATGATGCTCGCCGCCGGCCTGGGCCCGATCGGGTACGCGTTCGCGATCTTCCACCTGATCACCCACGGCTTCTTCAAGGCCGGCCTGTTCCTCGGCGCCGGCTCGGTGATGCACGGGATGAACGACGAGATCGACATGCGCGGTTTCGGCAACCTGAGCAAGTACATGAAGATCACCTGGATCACCTTCGCCGCCGGGTGGCTGGCCATCCTCGGCATCCCACCGTTCTCCGGCTACTGGTCCAAGGACAAGATCATCGAGGCCGCGTTCGTCGGCGAGGGCTGGCAGCCGTGGGTGTTCGGCATGGCCGCGATGATCGGCGCCGGGATCACCGCGTTCTACATGTCCCGGCTGTTCTTCATGACCTTCCACGGCAAGGCCCGCTGGAACGACGGCAAGAACGACCTGCCCGGGGTGGAGCAGCACCCGCACGAGTCCCCGGCGCTGATGACCGTACCGATGATCGTGCTCGCGATCGGGTCCGTGGCCCTCGGTGGGGTGCTGATGATCGGTGACGGGTTCACCACCTGGCTGGAGCCGGTCACCGGGGTGGCCGAGCACCACGAGCCGGTGCTGCCGGCGCTGGTGATCATCATCGCCACCCTGGTGCTGGTGCTGCTCGGCGGATTCCTCGCCTGGCGCCAGTACGCCGCCGCCGAGGTGCCGATCACCCCACCGGTAGGCAGCTGGGTCACCCGCGCCGCCCGCGCGGACCTGTACCAGGACGCCACCAACGAGACCCTCGTCGCCCGCCCGGGCGAGCACCTCACCCGGGTGCTCACCTACACGGACACCGCAGTGGTCGACGGCGCAGTCAACGGGCTAGGGTCCGGCGCCGTGGGCTGGGGGGAGCGTTGGCGCCGCCTGCAGAACGGGTTCGTCCGGTCCTACGCCTCACTCATGCTCGTCGGTGTGGTGCTCGCCCTAGTCGTCGTCCTCGCCACGCGAGTCTGAGTCGGAGAAACGAATGCCTGCACAACTCGCTGACCTTCCCTGGCTCACCGTCCTGATCGCGGTGCCCGCCGTGGCCGCTGCGCTGATCTGGCTGGTGCCCGCGCTGCGCAAGATCGCCCGCCCGCTCGGCATGGTGGTGGCCCTGCTCGTGCTGGCCGGCACGATCGTGATGGCCACCGGATTCGATCCGGGCGGTAGCTACCAGTTCACCGAGACCTACCCGTGGATGGCCCAGCTGGGCATCTCCTGGGCGGTGGGCGTGAACGGGATGGGTCTGGTGCTCATCCTGCTCGCCGTGGTGCTGGTGCCGGTGGTGATGCTCGCCTCCTGGAACGAGGTGGTGCTTCCCGCTGGTATCAAGGCCGAGGCCGCCGCCAAGGCGCTCGCCTACCGGCAGGCCGGGTACGTGGCCCTGCTGCTGCTGCTCGAGGCGATGATGATCGGGGTGTTCGCCGCCCGCGACCTGTTCCTCTTCTACATCCTGTTCGAGGCC
>DATGRZ010000120.1:0-4246 GCA_035303065.1 Ruania sp. | reverse complement strand
CCAGGGCACCGGCCACGCCGCCGGCCACGATGCCCAGGTCGCGCCACATCAGTCCGGTCGGATCAGTGTTCGCCCCGACCTCCAGCAGCGCCTCGACCGAGTAGGACAGTGGCAGCACGTTGCTGATCGCCTCCAACCAGGGCGCCATCTCCTCGCGCGGCACGAACAGCCCGCACAGCAGCAGCTGCGGGAACGCCACCGCCGGCATGAACTGCACCGCCTGGAACTCAGTCCGCGCGAACGAGCTGCACAGCAGACCGAGCGCGACTCCGAGCACCGCGTTGGCCACCGCGATCAGCACCACCAGTCCGACCGCTCCGGCGGTCTGCAGCCCGAGCAGCCAGTACGCCAGGGCGGTGGCCACGGCGCCCTGCACGGTAGCGGCCACCGCGAACGCCAGGCCGTAGCCGAACAGGATGTCCAGCTTGCCGATCGGGGTGGTGAGCAGCCGCTCCAGCGTGCCCGAGCTGCGTTCGCGGAGCATCGCGATCGAGGTGACCACGAACATCAGCACGAACGGGAAGATGCCGAGCATCACCAGTGCGGCCCGTTGGAAGGCGGGGTCGTTGCCCTCGAACATGTACTTCACCAGGGTGAGCAGCACGATCGGCATCACCAGCACCAGCGCCACCGTGGGCCGGTCGTGCCGGAGCTGGCCGAGGATGCGGGCCACCGTGGATCCGAGCAGTCGCGCGTGCATCAGGCCGCCTCCTGTCGTCGGACCAGGGTCCCGAACGCCTCGTCCAGGTCCTCGCAGCCGGCCTCGGCCTTGAGCGCCGCCGGGGTGCCGGTGTGCAGCAGGGCGCCGTCCCGGATGAGCACCAGCTCATCGCACCGGTTGGCCTCGTCCATCACATGACTGGAGACCAGGATCGTGGTGCCGCTGGCGGCCAGGTCGTGGAAGTGGGACCAGAGCTCGTCCCGCAGCAGCGGGTCCTGCCCCACGGTCGGTTCGTCCAGCACCAGCAGGTCGGGCCGGGCCACGATGGCACAGGCGAGCGAGGCGCGGGAGTGCTGCCCGCCGGAGAGGGTGCGAGTCACCTGGTCGCCGTGCGCGGCCATCCCGACGGCGTCGATCGCCGCCGCGGCTGCGCGTGGTCCGAGCCGGTACAGCGAGGCGAAGTAGCGTACGTTCTCCGCCACCGTCAGGTCGGCGTAGATGCTCGGGGCCTGCGTCATGTAGCCGATCCGGTGGCGCAGCGGCCCGCTGCCAGCCCGGTGGCCGAGCACTGTGACCGTACCGCCGCGCAGGCGCTGCACCCCGACCACAGCACGCAGCATCGTGGTCTTCCCGCTCCCGCTGGGCCCGAGCAGCCCGGTCACCGCGGCGGCGGGGACGGTCAGGTCCAGGCCGGGCAGCACTGTGTGCCCTCCGCGGTCCACCACCAGTCCGGCGATCTCGATCGCAGCAGCCATGACGATCCTCCCGAGCGAAGAATTCAACAATAGATGAATTCTGTGCCGGTGCACAACGGCAGCCGTGCCCCACGGCAGCGGCACGCCGGGCTCACCGCACGGCGCGTGCAGCGAGGGTCGCCGGGCACCTCGGGCCCGCGCCGGACCTCAGCTCACCTGCGTGAGCCGACCTGCCTGCTTCGTGCTCACACGCTTCGGCACACGGTGCCAAGGTTCTGGTGACCCCACCAGACGTCCTTCCAGAACCTCGCCGAGTAGTGGCCGTAGCCGGGCTGGTAGGTGGACAACGTGCGCGTCGTGCCGTTGCTGTAGGACCGCTCCGCTGAGGTGCCCAGGGTCGAACCCGAACCGCAGCCGCCGGAGCTGGATCGCTCGTAGGCGCGGATGAACCCGGCGATCGTGCCCGACCCCCGGTAGGTGAACGAGGCCGAGAGGTAGCTCCCGGAGCGGGACAAGCAGACCGTCCCCGGACCGGACGTGCTCGCGCACGCACTAGCCATCGGCGTCATCGCGCCGTCCGGGCGGGCGGACCCGGTCGAGACCGACGCCTGGGCGGTGCAGTCCTCCTCACGTTCCACGACCGGCACCTGCAGGTCTTCGGGCGCTCCACGGAGGGTGCCCTCTGGCACAGTGGTGCTCACGATGTCGACCGAGATCAGCTCACATCCGCGAGCGGCCGAGTCCGCAGCCCAGTCGGTGGTGCGCGCCTCGGCCTCCAGCTGTGCCGACCAGTCCTGCCAGTCGGTGTCTGTGGCGTTCACCCCGGGAGCCTCGCGGGTGTCCGGTGCGGCATCCGGTCCGGGTGCGGCCATCGCCTGGGTGGCCCCCGCGGCCAGGAGCATGGAGGTCAGTGCAGCCACCGGCACCGCTCGCGCTCGGCGCCATCGGGGCCCGGGGTGCGCCACGGCCATCGGCCCGGTGGTGTCGCCGTCTGCGCGGTGCTGCTCGCCTGGAGTCGTCATCCTCGATCCCTCTCCCTACCGGCACTCGGCGGCCGGCCGTGCGTCCGATGCAGAGATGTTCTCAGAAAACGTCTTTGTAATCATCTCGGGGGTGCCGGACATATCTAGGTGTAAGGGACGGGGAGGCGGCGGATGAAGGCCGACCCCGAGGAACGGTTCGAAGCCCTCTACGGGGCTCACCACCAGGAGCTGTTGGCCTTCATCCGCCGCCGATCAACTATCGGGGATGCGGAGGATGTGGTGGCTGAGACATTCGTCGTCGCATGGCGCCGGATCGAGGACGTACCGGATCCCGCACGGGGCTGGCTGTTCGCAGTCGCCCGCAACATCTTGCGCAACCACGAGCGCTCGCACCATCGCCAGTTCTCGTTGCGCGTGCAGCTCGCCAACCGTGCCCCCACCTACTCTCCAGACCCGGCCAGTGCGATCGCCGGCCGTACTGACCTGGCCCGGGCCTGGAACCGGCTCACCGACACCGAGCGCGAGGTGATCGCGCTGACCGCGTGGGACGAGCTGACCCAGGAAGAGGCGGCCACAGTGCTGGGGTGCACCAAGGCCACCTATGCCGTCCGGCTCTACCGAGCCCGGCGCCGGTTGCTCCATCTCATCGACCGCACCACATCGGGGGGACGACGTGGCTGAAGAATCCACACTGCTGCGAGCAGTGAAGACCCTGAATCCGGTACCTCTGGAGGAGGCAGACACCGCCGACGACCTGCGCGAGGAGATCCGGCAGCGGATCGCTGCAGAGGCGGACTCCGTGCGCCCCACCGACGTGGTGCCACAGCCGATCTCGCGACCCACCCGGCGCATCCTGGCGGGTGCGGCCGCCGCCGTGCTGCTGATGGTCGGCGTGTACACGCTGAGCCCGCAGCAGACGCCGGAAGCCTATGCCGATTGGACCGCCACGCCCACTGAGCTGGCCGCCACCGAGCTGGACGACACCGCCCAGATGTGCCCGCCGCCAGAGATCCACGGGAACGGTGAGACGGTGGACGTCACGCCGATCCTCGCCGAACAGCGTGGCGACTACCGTCTGATGCTCTCCGTCGGTGAGGGCGGGGCCAGCCAGTGGTGCTTCGTCTGGCCAGATCCGGACGCTGAACGCGGATTCCAGTCCCAGGGTGAAGGCCTGATCCCCGGGGACCCAGCACCGGCACCGGAGTCGACCAGCGTGCAGGTGCTCGCGGCCGAGCCATGGGAACCGAGCCTGGAGACGGCCCCGATCACCGTGGCGATGGGCACTGCGGGCGCGGACGTCACCGGTGTCCGGGTGAGCACGGCGAACGGCAGCTTCGCTGACGCCACGGTCACCGACGGCTGGTGGATCGTCTGGTTCCCCGACCGGGTGGAGCTCGGCGACACGATCACGGTCACCACGGCCAGCGGGTCCCAGCAGATGGAACTGCAGACAGGTCCCTGACCCCGGCGCACTATGCTGAGGGGTACGGACACCCTGGGGCGGATGTGCCCCGGGCACGACCGGCCGGATCTGGCCGGATGGTCCTGCACCTCATCACTGCTTCTCGCTGTGCTGGAGACCTGCCTGTGCCCCGTCGTGCCCCGTTCGCCCTCGCCGCCCTGGCCACCCTGGCCACCCTGGCCCTGACCGCCTGTTCCACCGCCGACGGCGCAGGCCCGGCCGGGGAGGAGGACGTCACCTCCTCCGGCGCTTCGGCAGGCGAGAACCCGGGATACCCGGTCACCGTGGACAACTGCGGCACCGAGGTGACGGTGAGCGACCCGCCACAGCGGATCGTGACCATCAAGTCCACCTCGACCGAGCTGGTGCTCTCCCTGGGCCTGGCCGATCGCCTGGTCGGCACAGCGTTCTCCGACGGCCCGCTCCCGGAGCACCTGGCCGAGGA
>DATGRZ010000119.1:0-8303 GCA_035303065.1 Ruania sp. | reverse complement strand
CCGGTGGACCACGGACCGATCACCACGGCGCTAGAACGGTTGGACGCCGGTGCCGGCCCGTGGGACCTGGCCAGCGAGAAGCTGCGGATGACTGCGGCACTGCTGCGGCTGCGGCGGCGCCGGCCGGAGGCGTTCGTCGGGAACGAGGCCGGCTACCGGGTGCTGCGCACCTCCACCGGGCACGCTGTGGCGTTCGCCCGCACGGTGGCCGAGCAGGCGCAGGTAGTCACCGTGGTGACCAGGCGGCTGCAGCAGCTGCGCAGCGTCGGCGGCTGGGGCGAGCACAGCCTGGTGCTGCCGGAAGGCCGATGGCTGGATGTGGTCGGCGGTGCCGAGCACGGCGACGGTGAGGTGCCGCTGGCCGAGCTGCTGCGCAGCGGTCCGGTGGCCGTGCTGGAACAGGTGCAGCAGGGATGACCGGCAGCACGCTGCGGGTGTGGGCACCGCACGCTGACCGGGTGCAGGTGCAGCTGGGCGGCGGATCTGGCGGCAGCCGGGAGACGGCGGCCGCCGGCAGCCGGGAGGACCTGACCCGGGACGGACAGTGGTGGGACCTGGGCCGGCCGCTCGCCCACGGGCAGGACTACGCCTTCCTCCTCGACGGTGAGGGCCCCTATCCGGACCCGCGCAGCCCGTGGCAGCCGGCTGGGGTGCACGCCGCCTCCCGGCACTTCGACACCGGCCGGTTCGCCTTCACCGACCAGGACTGGACCGGCCGGGACGCTCGCGGAGCGGTCATCTACGAGCTGCACCTGGGCACCTTCACCACTGAGGGCACCCTGGCAGCAGCCGCGCGACGGCTGCCGGACCTGGTCGAGCTCGGCGTGGACATGGTGCAGCTGATGCCGGTCGCGGCGTTCGAGGGGAACCGCGGCTGGGGCTATGACGGGGTGGACCTGTACGCCGTGCACCAGGCCTACGGCGGCCCGCAGGCGCTGCAGGAGTTCGTGGACACTGCGCACGGCCTGGGCCTGGCGGTCAGCCTGGACGTGGTCTACAACCACCTCGGACCCTCCGGGAACTACCTGGCGAAGTTCGGCCCGTACTTCACCGATGCGCACCAGACCCCGTGGGGTCAGGCGGTCAACCTGGACGGGCCCGGCAGCACCGAGGTGCGCGCCTTCATCATCGACAACGCGCTACGCTGGCTGGCCGACTTCCACCTGGACGCCCTGCGCCTGGACGCGGTGCACGCGCTCATCGACGACTCCCCCACTCACCTGCTCGCCGAGCTGGCCGACGCGGTGCACGACCTGTCCACCGAGCTGGGCCGGCCGCTGAGCCTGATCGCCGAGTCCGACCTGAACGATGCCGCGATGGTCACCCCCACCCACCAGGGCGGTATGGGTATGACCGCGCAGTGGGACGACGACGTGCACCACGCCATCCACGCCTACCTCTCCGGGGAACGGCACGGCTACTACGTGGACTTCGGCTCCGCAGAGACCCTCGCCAAGGCGCTGACGGAGGTGTTCGTGCACGATGGAGCGTTCTCCACCTTCCGCGGCCGCCTCTGGGGCCACCCGGTGCCTGCGGAAACCGATGGGCTGCGCTTCGTGGTCTCCACCAGCACCCACGACCAGGTCGGCAACCGCGGGCTCGGCGACCGGCCGGCGGCGCGACTGTCCGACGACCAGCTCGCCGTGGCCGCAGCCCTGCTGCTCTGCGCGCCGTACACGCCGATGCTGTTCATGGGCCAGGAGTGGGCGGCGAGCACCCCGTGGCAGTACTTCACCGACCACACCGACCCGGAGCTCGCCGAGGCGGTCCGGGTCGGACGGCAGCAAGAGTTCGCCGAGCACGGCTGGCAGGCCGTCTACGGCAGCGACGACGTCACCGTCCCAGACCCGCAGGACCCGGCGACGATGGCCGCCAGCGTGCTCGACTGGGCCGAGGCCCCCACCGGCCGGCACGCGCGGATCCGCGACTTCTACCGGCGGCTGATCGCGCTCCGCGCCAGCCAGGCCGACCTGCACTGTGGTGACCGTGAGCAGACCACGGCGAGCTTCGCCGTCGACGGGACCTGGCTGGTCCTCACCCGCGGCCGCGTGCACGTGCTGATCAGCCACGCACCCGACGGCGACCCGGTCCGGGTGCCGCTGCCCGGGGCAGACCGGATGGCCCGGCTCCTGGCCTGGACAGAGCCGGTGGCCGTGGACGACCAGGGTGCCACGCTGCCGCAGGTGGGGGTGCTGGTCCTGGGTCTGGACCGGTCTCAGGACAGCAGCTCGTCGACCGCCGCAGCGGTGGCCGAGGCGTAGCCGCCACCGAACAGCAGCGCGTGCACCAGCAGCGGGAACAGCTGGTGCAGCCCGACCCGGTCGCGCCAGTCTGCGGCCAGGCCCCCGGTCTCGGCGTACCCGGCGAGAATCTCCGCCAGGTACGGGGCACCGAACAGCTCTAGCATCGCCAGGTCCGTCTCCGGGTGCCCACCGCAGGCGGCCGGATCGATGAGCACCACACCGCCGGCGGTCCACATCAGGTTGCCCGCCCACAGGTCTCCGTGCAGCCGGGCCGGACGCACCGGCGCACCACCGACCTCGTCCCACCGGCCCGCTCGGAGCTGGTCGCACACCTCGTCCAGGCCAGCGGCCAGCGCCGAATCGATGGCACCGGACTGCCGGCACCTCTCGGTCAGCGGCCACACTCGCGCCTCGGCGTAGAACGCGCTGAAGGTGTCGGCGGTGACCTCGGGCAGCGGCAGCGGGTCGGACAGCGGACCGAACCAGTACCCGGAAGCCCCCGGCGGCAGTGCACCGAAGGAGTCCGCTCCGGCGGTGTGGGTGCGGGCGAGGCCGCGGCCGAAGTCGCGGGCCGCGCCCGCCTCCGGGGCGGCTGGGTGCAGCCGGTCGAGCACCAGTGCGGTCTGTGACACCTCCTGCACGCCCACCACCTGGGCGCCACCGGCGGCAGCCAGCCAGGCCAGCCCGGCTGCCTCGGTCGCGAAGAATCCGGCCGGCGCATCCCGGCGGGTCTTGGTGTAGCTCTCGGTCATCGTTCCGTCCCGGATCCCCCGCCCGCCAGATGCTGCAGCAGCGCATCGGTCAGCTCCCGGTCCACGCCCAGCTCACGACCGTCCAGGCTGCGCACCGGTGCAGACAACCGGACGCTGGAACACAACCAGAGCTGCTCGGCCTGCTGCAGCTCGGCCACCGGGACCGGGCGCGCCTCGGTGCGCAGGCCCCGGGACGCGGCGAAGGCGAACACCTCAGCCTGCGTGGTCCCGGCCAGGATCCCCTGGTCGGTCGCCGGGGTGATGAGCCTGTCCCCGGACCGCAGCACCACGCTCGCCGTCGGCCCCTCGAGCACGAAGGCGTCGCTGCTGATGAAGATCGCGTCGTCCGCGCCGCGGCGGCGCGCCTCACGCAGTGCGGCCATGTTCACCGCGTAGGAGGTGTACTTCGCCCCCTGCAGCAGCCATGGTGAGGTGATGGCCACGTCAGCCGCGTAACCACGGTCCAGGGTGACCACCCGGACCCCGTGCTCCCGGGCACGGCTCATGTCCGGAGCCGCGGTCGCCAGCACCCACCCGGTGCACTCCTCGGCGCCCTCCACCCCACGGGTGAGCACCGCTTTCACCGACAGGTCCGCCCCACCGGCCGCGTCGATCGCCGCCAGTATCGCAGCCCGCCACACCTCGGTGCGGGGTGCGGGCAGGTCCAGCAGCACGGCCGAGCGGGTCAGGCGGGCAAGGTGCGCCTCGAGCTGCAGGGCGCGGCCGGCCACCACGCCGACCGTCTCGAACACACCGTCACCGCGGCTGGCCCCCAGGTCGGTGACCCGCAGCTGCGGAGCCGCCGGATCGGCCTCGTGGAAGCCCGGCTGGGCAGCCGGCTCGGCGACCGTCGGTGCGTCGATCAGCAGCAGCACCGGCGGGCCGGGTGAATTCGTGGGGTTGCTCACACCAGCAGGATAAGCCCCGCTTCTTTATGACACGATGCTGTGATCAAAATCATCAGAGACCTAATAAGGTAAGGCTGTGCTCACCTCTAGGGTGGAGCTGTCCCAGTCCGCGGCTCCGCCCGGACCACGTCTGCATTGCTGAGGAACAACCATGCCATCGCTCCCCCTGCCCCCCGCGCGCCGCAGGACCGCGGCACGTGCCATGCTCGCTGCGAGTGCGGCCGCTGCCATGCTGACTGTGGCCGCGTGCGGCGGACAGTCCGCCAGCACGGAGCCCGGTGCCACCATCGAGGTCGAGGACAACAACGGCACCCAGACCGTGCCGTCTCCGCCCACGTCAGTGGTCGCCACCGACAACCGCACGTTCGAGACGCTCGCCGACTGGGGGGTGGAGCTCTCCGCTGGCGCCGTGTCCCTGATGCCGAGCACGATCCCCTACACCGAGGATGACTCGATCGTGGACCTCGGCTCCCACCGGGAACCCGACCTGGAGGCAGTGGTTGCGGCGGAACCGGACCTGATCGTCAACGGGCAGCGCTACAGCCAGTACCACGACGACTTCGTCGACCTGGCGCCCGATGCAGCCATCCTCGAGCTCGACCCGCGCGAGGGTGAGCCGTTCGACGCCGAGCTCGCCCGGCAGGTGACCGTGCTCGGTGAGGTGTTCGACAAGCAGACCGAGGCCGAGCAGCTGGTCGAGGACCTGCAGTCCGCGATCGACCGCGCCACCGAGGCCTACGACGGTCAGAGCACGGTGATGGCGGTGATCACCTCCGGTGGCCAGATCGGCTACTCCGCCCCGGGTGACGGTCGCACCCTCGGCCCGGTGTTCGACATCCTCGGGCTGGCTCCCGCGCTGGAGGTGGACGACTCCAGCGACGACCACCAGGGTGACGAGATCTCCGTGGAGGCGATCGCCGACTCCGATCCCGACTGGATCTTGGTGATGGACCGCGATGCGGCGATCATGGCCGACGACCCGGAGTTCACCCCGGCAGCGGAGGTGCTGGAGGACTCCGCCGCACTGGCGGGCGTGACCGCCGTGCAGTCCGACCGCCTCGTCTACATGCCCGCCGACACCTACACCAACGAAGGCATCCAGACCTACACCGAGTTCTTCAACACCCTGGCGGACGCCTTCGAGGCAGCGAGCTGAGCCGTTGCCGACATCTGCTGCACTGAGCTCGCCACGGCCGCGGTCCCGCACGCTCTTCGACTGGAAGCTGCTGCTCGGGACCCTGGCCGTGGCGGGTCTGCTCGGTGCCTCGCTGCTGACCGGCGTCTACGACGTGTTCGGCGGTGAGGACGGCGGCCAGATGTTCGCCATCACCCGGATACCGCGCACCGTTGCGCTGGTCCTGGCCGGTGCGGCGATGTCCATGTGCGGGCTGGTGATGCAGCTGCTCACCCAGAACAGGTTCGTCGAACCGACCACCACCGGCACCACTGAGTGGGCCGGCCTGGGCCTGCTGGTGACGATGATCCTCTTCCCCGGGGCGAGCATCCTGACCCGGATGAGCGGCGCCGTCCTGGCCGCATTCCTGGGCACGATGCTGTTCTTCGCCTTCCTCCGGCAGGTGTCGCTGCGGTCCTCGCTGATCGTGCCGATCGTGGGCATCATGCTCGGTGCCGTGGTTGGCTCAGCCTCCACGTTCCTGGCGCTGCAGACCGACATGCTGCAGAACCTGGGCATCTGGTTCGCCGGCAGCTTCACCACAGTGCTGCGGGGCCAGTACGAACCGTTGTGGATCGTGGCCATCATCGCAGTGGTGGTGTTCGTGGTCGCCGACCGGTTCACCGTGGCCGGGCTCGGTGAGGAGATCGCCACCAACATCGGGGTGAACTACACCAGGGTGGTGCTGCTGGGCACGGTGCTGATCGCCGTCGCCACCGGGGTGGTGACCGTTGTGGTCGGCAACCTGCCCTTCCTCGGCCTGATCGTGCCGAACATCGTCTCCATGGTCCGCGGTGACGACCTGCGCTCCAACCTGCCCTGGGTCTGCCTGCTCGGTATCGCCATCGTCACGGTCTGCGACCTGATCGGGCGGACCATCATCATGCCGTTCGAGGTCCCGGTCTCGTTGATCCTCGGGGTGGTCGGGGCGGCTGTCTTCATCCTGCTGATCCTGAGGCAGCGGCGTCATGGCTGAGGCCCCTGTGCTCCCCCGGACGACTGCACCGCGCCGGCAGGCGGGCCGCACCTCCTCCGCTCTGCCTGGTGCCCGCAACGCGCGCCGGTACTGGCTGGTGCTGACCGGTCTGGTGCTGCTCGCCCTGGTGTTCGGCATCGGGCTGGTGGTCTGGGGGAACCCGATGGAGCCCGGCACGGCCGGCTTCTGGCGCATCGCGGCCCTCCGGGGCAAGAACGTGCTGGTGATGCTGGTGGTTGCGTTCTGCCAGGCGATGGCCACTGTCGCCTTCCAGACCGTCACCACGAACAGGATCGTCACCCCCTCGATCCTCGGCTTCGAGTCGTTGTACGTGGCCGTGCAGACCGGGGCGATCTACCTCCTCGGAGCCACCGGCCTGACCATGCTCACCGGGGTGCCGCAGTTCGTCGGCCAGATCGTGCTGATGGTGGCCCTGGCCGTGCTGCTGTACGGCTGGTTGCTCTCCGGCAAGCACGGCAACCTGCACGTGCTGCTGCTCATCGGCATCATCATCGGCGCCGGTCTCGGGTCGGTCTCGACGTTCCTGCAGCGACTGCTCACCCCCAGCGAGTTCGACCTGCTCACTGCCCGCCTGTTCGGGTCGGTCACCAGCGCCGATGCCGACTACCTGCCGATCGCAGTGCCGCTGGCGGCCGGTGCCGGACTGCTGCTCTGGCGGCGGGCGCGGCGGCTGAACGTGATGGCCCTGGGCAAGGAGATCACCACCGGGCTCGGGCTGAACCACCGGCGCGAGCTCATTGCCGTACTGGTGCTGGTGGCAGTGCTGATCGCCACGTCCACTGCGCTGGTCGGACCGATGACGTTCCTCGGCTTCCTCGTCGCCACTCTCGCCTACCAGCTCGCCGACACCCACGACCACCGGTACGTCTTCCCGGTGGCGGTGCTCACCGGGTTCGTCGTGCTGGCCGGCGCGTACTTCGTGATGAAGAACATCTTCTACGCCCAAGGTGTGGTCTCCATCATCATCGAGCTGGTCGGGGGCCTGGTGTTCCTCGTCGTCATCCTCAGGAAGGGGCGGTTGTGATCACGCTGACCGACGTGTCCAAGAACTACACCAGCGAGGTGCGCATCGGTCCGGTGGACCTGCAGATCCCGGCCGGTGGGGTCACCGCGCTGATCGGCCCGAACGGTGCCGGAAAGTCCACGCTGCTGACCATGATCGGGCGGCTGCTGGGGCTGGACTCCGGCACGATCGAGATCGCCGGCCTGGACGTGGCCACCACCCGGTCCCGGGACCTCGCCCGGGTGGTGTCCGTGCTGCGGCAGGAGAACCACTTCATCACCCGGCTGACCGTGCGCCAGCTGGTCGCCTTCGGGCGCTTTCCCTACACCCAGGGTCGGCTGACTGCCGGGGACGAGGAGGTGATCAGCAGCGCGATCGACTTCTTCGAGCTCTCCGACCTGGAGGGCCGGTACCTGGACGAGCTCTCCGGGGGGCAGCGTCAGCGGGCCTACGTGGCCATGGTGCTCTGCCAGGACACCGAGTTCGTGCTCCTGGACGAGCCGTTGAACAACCTGGACATGCGGCACAGCGTGCTGATGATGAAGCGGTTGCGCCGCGCCGCCACCGAGCTGGGTCGCACCATCGTGATCGTGCTGCACGACGTGAACTTCGCCAGCCACTACGCGGACTACATCTGTGCGGTCAAGGACGGTGCCGTAGCGGAGTTCGGTCCCTGCCACGAGGTGATCACCGGGCCGGTGCTCAGCAGTGTGTTCGACACGCCGGTGCAGGTGATCGACGGCCCGAACGGCGCCCTTGCGGTCTACTACTGACACCCTTCGCTACTGACACCCTTCGCGGAGGCTGGGTCTCGCGGCACTCGGGGCGATCCACGTCGCGGAACAGAGCGTCCGGCACGGAGAGTCGGTCAGTGCCGCGACCGGCTAGCGTGGGGACCGTAGATCCGAACCGAGGAGGACCATGGCCACAGTGTTCAGCCGCATCATCGCCGGGGAGATACCGGGCCGGTTCGTCTGGTCCGACCACCGGTGCGCCGGGTTCCTGACCATCGAGCCGCTGCAGCCCGGGCACGTGCTCGTGGTGCCTCGGGAGGAGATCGGCCACTGGGTGGATCTGCCCGCCGACCTGGCCGGGCACCTGTTCGCCGTCGCGCAGAGCATCGGCAAGGCGCAGCAGCAGGCGTTCGACCCGGTGCGCATCGGGCTGCTGATCCAGGGGTACGAGGTGCCGCACGCGCACGTGCACGTCTGGCCCAGCCGCTCCAG
>DATGRZ010000118.1:0-3692 GCA_035303065.1 Ruania sp. | reverse complement strand
GGCGGCGGCAGGCACCGGAGCCGGTAGCAGCGGTCCGGACGGAGGAGTACAGCCAGCACTGATGGTGCTCGGGGCAGCGGCCCGGCCCAGCTCACAGAGTGTGCTCGGGGCGGGGCACCGGTACAACCTCGCTCAGCAATTACCCATGCGCTGATCTGCACCTCGGATGTGTACACGGTCAAAGGTGCGCTCCCGGTGGAACCCGGCGTCACGCTCGGGCACGAAGCACTGGGCACTGTGCATGCGATCGGCAGCGGGGTGGAGGTTTTCGCCGTGGGTCAACGGGTTGCGGTGAACGCGGTGACTCCGTTGGACGCCTTCGGTCTGGGGATGGCGGACAAGTCGATCCACTCCGGGCTGTGCCCGGGCGGCAATGACCGGATGCAACGGATCTTTGCGCTCCTCCAGACCGGCCGGTTCGACCCGACCCTGATGACCACGCACACGTTCTCCTTCGACGAGGTCGAGCGTGCCTTCTGGATCATGGCGAACAAGGAAGAAGGCGTCATCAAGCCGCTGATCACGTTCTGACCCCGCGACCGATCGTGGTCTGTGGGGCGCCGGCGGGCACTGCACTGGTGCCGCCGGCGCCGCCGCTGCGCCGCGGCCTGATCAGCCGTGCCCGCGACCGTGCCCGGCAGCACCGCCGTGCCCGTGACCGGGGCGCCCGGTGGTGAACTCCATCGTCCACTCAGTGGTGGCACCCTCGGTGAGCTCCCAGCCGTCCAGCGGCTCGGCGACGATCGTCACCATCCTGGTCTCGTCGTCCCGGCCGGTCCGGTCGGGCGGGGGCACCTGGTAGGTGCCCGCCTCGGTGACCTCACCATCCACCAGGTACTGCACGCCCTGACTCTCCGGGACGGTGTACCGGTCCCGGTCGCGTCCGTGCCGGTCGAGGAACTCCGGATCCGCGGGAGTGATGGGGTAGTGCAGCCCGAACCCGATCGGGAACTGGGTCTGCGAACCGTCCGCGGTCGGCACGTCCACCGGCAGCAGCCCGGTGGGGTTGACATCCCCGGCGACGGCCGCCACCGCTCCGTGGAAGTTGGGCTCGAACCAGCCGTAGATGTTCAGCACCGCATCCGCCTCCGGCAGCACGTTCACGTCATACGGGTTGCGCGTGGCCACGACGACCACCGGTGTGCCGGTCTCGGCCAGCGCCGCGACCATCTCCTGCTGGGCCGCATTGGCGTTGTTCGAGGCGAAGATCACCACGTCGTGGTCAGCGGCCTGAGCCACGGCCCGTTCCTGGTAGCCGGGCGAGGGAGAGGAGCCGTCCTCGTAGTCCTCGGTGACCTCAAAGCCACGCTCGGTCAGCATCGGACCCATCCGCTCCGGCCACGCCGACCCGGCCCCGACCATCAGCACCGAGTCGCTGTCAGGGTCCAGTGGCAGCACGCCGCCCTCGTTGCGCACCATCGTCACCGCGCGCTCACCGATCTCGGCCGCGGTGGCCAGGTGCTCGTCGGTGCCGACCGTGTCCATCACCGCGTCGACCGGCACGCTCGGGTCGTCCTCCCACACACCCCGCTCGGCCTTCCACTCCAGGATCCGGGTGACCGAGGACTCCAGGCGCTCGCGGGTGATGTCCCCGGCCTCGATCGCCTCGTGCACGCCGGCGAACGAGGCGTCGACGTCCGGGGAGTTCAGCAGGATGTCCGATCCGGCCTGGATGGCCAGGGCGGCGATGTCGCCGTCGTCCAGCGGGTGCCCGGGAATGTCCTTGAGCGCCCCCATGCCCAGCGAGTCGGTGGTGATCAGCCCGTCGAAGCCCAGCTCCTCGCGGAGCAGGCCGGTGAGCACGTCGTGGGACAGCGTCCCGGGCATCTCAGCGTCGATCGCCTCCACGATGATGTGCGCTGTCATGATCATGTCGATCCCGCCGTCGATCGCGGCCTGGAACGGCACGAGGTGCTGGTCCAGCGTCTCCCGGTCATAGCGCACGATCGGCAGCCCGGAGTGGGAGTCCACATCGGTGTCGCCGTGCCCGGGGAAGTGCTTTGCCGTGGCGGCGATGCCCTCGGACTGCATCCCCTGCACCTGGGCCACCCCGAGACCGGCGACGGTCTCCGGGTCGGCGCCCATGGAGCGCACCCCGATCACCGGGTTGTCGGGGTTGGTGTTCACGTCCAGCGTGGGAGCGAAGTCCACGTTCACCCCGACCGCCGCGAGCTCTGAACCGAGGATCTGTCCTTGGCGGTAGGCCAGGTCGGAGTCGAAGGTGGCGCCGAGGGCCATGTTCCCGGGCAGCACAGTGGCCGGTTCGGTCATCCGGGCCACGATCCCACCCTCCTGGTCGATGGTGATCGCCAGCGGGATACCGGAGGCCTCATCGGAGGTGGAGACCTCCTGCAACCCGTTGGACAGCTCCGCGGCACCCACCGGGTCGCCCTCGATGATCGGGTTCGACCAGGCGAAGTACAGCACGCCGCCCAGGTCGTACTTCTCGATCACCTCGGCGGGGGTGTCCACCCCGTAGTACTGCTGGTTCTCGGCGGCCATCGAGTCGTCGTCAGCGGAGTCGCCATACACCCGGGTCCAGGTCATCTGGCCGATGAGCTCGTCGATGCTCATCGCCTCCACCGTCTCGGTGATCCGGTCCTCGGTGACCTGCTCCTCGGTGCTCGACACGTCGTGCCGACCGTGGCCGTGTGCGGCAGCGGGGACGGTAGTAGCGAGCACCAGCCCTGCTCCCAGGCTCAGTGCAACGCCTGCTCTGGCGCCGCTGGTTCGTGCGGACATCGTCTCTTCTCTCCCGGTCGTGGTGGTTGCGGTCGTGATGGTCCCGGTCGTGGTGGGCCGCTGGGGTCAGTGTCGGCGGCCGCGCGGCACCGCCAGGTCGACGACGGTGGGCCGGTGGTCCGAGGAGGTCGCCGCGGGTCCGTGGTCCGGCACGAACGCCCCCTGGACGCTCACGTGGTCGCTGACGGCGACGTAGTCGATGCGCCGGTCCGGCGCCGTGGCCGGGAAGGTGAACCCGTCACCCTCACCGGCCACGGTCCAGGCGTCGGTGAGCTCCTGCCACAGCGGGGCCAGCTCGGCGGCGTCCGGAGTCGCGTTGAAGTCGCCCATCAGGATCTGCGTGGCTCCGGGGTCGTCCTCGGCGAGGATCTCCAGCGTGTCGTCCACCTGCATCTCTCGGACGGTGGGATCGCCCCGGTAGTCCAAGTGGGTGGAGTAGACGTGCACCCGCGCGGCCCGGGCTTGGATGGTCACCTCGGCGAACCCAGGGCCGGGTGCGGGCACGGGATCTTCGTCCTGGGTGGACAGCCGGGTGATCTCATGGTTGGTGATGTCGACGATCGGGTAGTCCGAGAGTACGGCGACGCCGAACTCGGCGCGCGGCCCTCCGTCGTCGACCGGGTCGTTGGAGTAGATCGGGGCGAAGGCGACGTGCATGCCCAGCGCCGCGGCGAGCTCTTCGGCCAGGTCCAGGTCCAGGCTCCGCTCGCCCCAGTGCACGTCCACCTCCTGCAGCGCCACGACGTCGGCTTCGATCGTCTCGATCGCCTCCGCCGTGGAAGCGATGTCGAAGGTGCCGTCCGCATCCCGACCGGCTGCGATGTTGTAGGAGGCGACCCGCAGCTGGACTGCCGGGGGCTGATCGTGCCCGGCGTCCGGCCCGTTCCCGTGTGCGGCCGCTGGGGCGGTGGCCCCGAGCGCCAGACCCGCGCCCAGGCTCAGCGCCGCAC
>DATGRZ010000117.1:0-35580 GCA_035303065.1 Ruania sp. | reverse complement strand
GGCGATGAACTCCACGCCCTTCAACCCGACCTCGATCATCCGGTTGACGGCGTTCACGCCGCCGCCGCCGATGCCGACCACCTTGATGACCGCCAGGTAGTTCTGCGGTGCCGCCACGTCGATCCCTCTCGTTCGGTGCTCGGTTGCTTCTCTCAACCCTCAACCTCAACCTGAGGCTTAGAGTTATGTCATTTTCCAGCACTGATGACGCTAGGTGCCGCTCCTTGGTTCAGCAACGACATCGGCGGGTGTGTCGCGCGTGTCTGTCGCCGACCGGCGTGTCGGGTCTCGGCGTGTCCTCAGTCCGTATCGGGTTCGCCGATAGTGATCGGTGCGCGGGGTGCGGACACGTCGTACCCGGTGGCCTGCACCTGACGCAACGTCTGCAGCACCTGGACCTTGAGCTCGTTCTCCGCCGAGCCTCCCCAGAACACCTCGACCCCGTCGGGCAGCTCGAGCTGCACCTGGTTGGGTGAGGGAGCACTGGCCGCGGCAACCTCGGCCAACAAGTCCTCCGGCAGGGCGCCGAGGACCTCCAGCACTGCGGTGAGCGAGGCGGCGGTGTCCTCCTCCCCCAGCGGGACGTCAACCAGCGGGAGGTCCTCCGGTTCCTCCTGGGTGCGGTCCAGCTCGACTCCCTCACCGTCCAGCACCACGAACTGCTCATCGTCGGCCACCGCGGCCACCGGCACCCGGGGCACGATCGTGATCTGCAGCCCGTGCGGCCAGTCGCGCTGCACCTGCGCCTCCTGCACCCCCACGATCTCCTGCAGCTGGTCCACCAGCCCGCTGGTGTCCAACCGGGCGAGCGGGGTGTCCTCGGCCTCCGCAGCCACGGAGAGCACCTCGTCCTGGGCAACGATCCGGTTCGTGCCGTGCACCTCGATCTCGCTGCTGCGCAGCGCGATCAGCGGGGAGAAGAGCAGCAGGTAGCCGCATCCGGCGAGCAGCAGCACAGCGGTGGCCACCAGCGCCATCGTGCGCCAGCGCAGCCGCCGTACCGCAGCCCTGCGCTCTGCCAGCCGCTCGCCGAACTGGGCGGAGACGCGCGGACGCTCCCGCACGGGTGCGGCGAGCTCGGTGGCCCGTGGCGCGAGCGACGCCCGCGGGTTGCTGCGCGCGGTCTTCCCCGCCTTCGCAGCCGGCGGTGTGGACCCGGTGCCCGCAGACTTCGCCGCAGACCTCGCCGCGGCCGTGCGGGCGGAGCGGCGCCGTGCTGTGCTCGGCTCCTCGGCCGCCGGCCGCTGCTGGCGCGCGCGGACCTTCGGCTGGGTCGGGGCTCTCATGACCGCTCCTGTGCACGGGTCTCGATCCGGTCCAGGATCACCGGTGCCAGCGTGGTGACGTCACCGGCGCCGACAGTGAGCACCAGGTCCCCGGGCCGGGCCAGGTCGGCCACTGCCCGCGCCGCAGCCTCGTCATCGGGCAGGTAGCGGGCACCGGCGACCCGGTCGGCGACCAATGCCGAGGTGATCCCCGGGCGCGGCTCCTCCCGGGCCGGGTAGATCGCGGTGAGCACCACGGCATCGGCAACTGACAGGGCGTGGGCGAAGTCCTCGGCGAACGCCTCGGTCCGGGAGAACAGGTGCGGCTGGAACAGCACGAGCACCCGGCCTCCTGCGGCAGTCTGCCGAGCGGTAGTCAGCAGCGCCGCCACCTCGGTGGGGTGGTGGGCATAGTCGTCGATCACCCGTACCCCGCCCGCGCTCCCCCGGTCCTCGAACCGTCGGGCGGTACCGGTGAAGGTGCCCAGCGCCCGGGCGAGGGCCACCGGGTCGGCGCCGAGCTCGCGGCCGGCGCACCAGGCTGCTACGGCGTTGCGCAGGTTGTGCTCCCCGGGCACTGGCAGCACCAGCTCGACCGGCTCGGCCACCTGCCCGGAGGCGTCGGTGGCCACCAGCTCGGCCCGCGAGCCCTGGCCGCCGAGCTCGCGCACCCGGATCTGCACCCGCTCCGGTGGACCGTCGTCCGGCACCGTGGTGCCGTAGCCGAGCACCCTGGTGCCGACGGCGGCGGTGCGGCGGGCCAGGTCGGCGGCACCGAGATCGTCGGTGCAGGCCACCAGCAGCCCGCCGGGAACGATCCGGTCGGCGAAGTCGGTGAATGCCTGGTGCACGGCCTCAGCGGTGCCGTAGTGGTCCAGGTGGTCCGGTTCGATGTTGGTCACCACCGCCACCCGGGGCTGGTAGGCGAGGAAGGAGCCGTCGGACTCGTCCGCCTCGGCCACGAACAGGGATCCGGCACCGAGGTGGCCCCCGCTGCCGCGGCCACGCAGCCCTGCCCCGATCGCATAGCTCGGATCGAGGCCCAGGTCCGCCAAGGCCAGGGCGAGCATCGCCGAAGTGGTGGTCTTCCCGTGCGCCCCGGCCACCGCCACGAAGTCCTGGCCGGCGGCCGCCCGGGCGAGCGCCTGCGATCGGTGGATCACCTCGATGCCCTGCTCCCGGGCGGCGACCAGCTCCGGGTTGTCCGCGTGGATCGCAGTGGAGACCACCACCACGTCGGCACCGGACACGTGCGCGGCGTCGTGCCCCACGTGCACAGTGGCACCAAGAGCAGCAAGGTGCTGCAGCACAGGTGAGTCCGACCGGTCCGAACCGGTCACTGTCACCCCCTGGGCGAGCATCAGCTCGGCGACCACGGACATCCCCACGCCGCCGATGGCTACGAAGTGCGCTCTCATCACCGGCTCCGCGCCACCTCGAGGACCAGGTCGGCCAGCCGGGCTGCCCCGTCGGTGATCCCGGCCCGCGCGGCATCGGCCCCCATCCGGGCACGCTGGTCGGCATCGGTGACCAGGGGCAGCAGGTGCGCACGCAGCCAGTCCGGGGTCAGCTCGGCATCGGCCACCAGCAGCCCGCCACCGGCGCTGACCACCGGGCGGGCATTCAGCCGTTGCTCGCCGTTGCCGATCGGGAGCGGCACGTACACCGCGGGGATGCCCAGGGCGGCCAGCTCGCTGACCGTACCGGCCCCGGACCGGCTGACCACCACGTCAGCGCAGGCCAGGGCCTGCTCCATCGCAGTGAGGTACTCGCGCACGTGGTAGTGCTCCCGCACCTGGGGGTCGGCGGTCTCCAGGAGCTCGAGGACCGCGGTCGACTTGCTCTTGCCGGTCAGGTGCAGCACCTGCGCACCGCCCTCGACCAGCTCAGCAGCCACTACGGGCACAGTGGCATTCAGCCGGGCAGCTCCCAAGGAGCCTCCGGTGACCAGCACTGTGGTGCGGTCCGGATCCAGACCGCAGGCCTCGGCACCTGCCCGCGCTCGCCCGCCAGCATCGACGGCCCGGTCGCGGACCAGGTCGGCGATCGCCGGCCGCAACGGTAGGCCGACCAGGTGTGCCTTCGGCAGCGGCGTGCCCTCGAACGTGATCCCGACCGCGGCCGCCCAACGGGCACCGAGCCGGTTCGCCAGCCCGGGCCGGGCGTTCTGCTCGTGCACCACGATCGGCACACCGAGGGAGCGGCCGGCCAGGTAGGCCGGAGTGGCGACGTACCCGCCGAAGCCGACCACGGCGGCTGCGCCGGCGACGACCTCGCGGGCGGTGGTGGTGGCTGCCCTCCACCGGCCGGGGAAGCGCAGCATGTCGGTGGACGGCCTGCGCGGCAGCGGCACCTTCTCGATCACGGTGAGCTCGAACCCGGCAGCCGGCACCAGCTCGGCCTCCAGCCCGTCGGCTGTGCCGAGCAGCACCAGCTCGGCGTCCGGGCGGCGCCGACGCAGCTCGGCGGCGGTGGCGAGCATCGGGTTGACGTGTCCGGCCGAGCCGCCACCGGCGAGGACGAAGCGATCAGCCACGCCCGCGCCCCGCACCCGCCCGTCCGGAGATCACCGCCAAGGAACGGCGCATGGAGCCGCGGCGGACGGCCAGCGCCTCCTTCGCGCCTGGCTCGTCCCGCGCGAAGGCGAGCACCATGGCCAGCGCGGCGATCGTCGTCACCAGGGAGGACCCGCCCTTGGACACCAGCGGCAGGGGGAGCCCGATGACCGGCAGCAGCCCGATCGCAACCCCGATGTTGATCATCGCCTGACCGAGGATCCAGCAGCCCACGGCTGCGGTGGTGATCTTCACGAACGGGTCCGGGTGCCGGGCGATCAGCCGGCACATCCCGACCGCCATGGCGATGAACAGTCCGAGCACCAGCAGTGCGCCGAGCAGGCCGAGCTCCTCACCGATGATCGCGAAGATGAAGTCGTTGTCCCCGGCCGGCAGCCACAGCCACTTCTCCTTCGAGGCGCCCAGGCCCACTCCGGAGAGCCCACCGGAACCGAGGCCCCACAGGGCGTGCACGCTCTGGTACCCGGTGTCGTGAGCGTCGGTCTCAGCCCCCATCCCGAGGAAGTCCAGGATGCGCCGGGTCCGGCTCGCGGAGGAGACCGCCAAGGCGGCGACCAGCGCGACGACCGCGCAGCCGGCGACGACGAACTTCGACATCGGCACCCCGGCCACCCAGAGCGCTCCGGCGACCAGGGCGATGAACACCAGGGCGGTGCCCAGGTCGTGAGAGTAGAGCACGGTGGCCAGGAAGAGTGCGGCCACCAGGAGCGCCGGGAAGAGCACGTGCGACCAGTGCGCGAGCAGCTTGCCCTTCGTGGCCAGCACCGCACCGAGCCAGAGCGCCAGGCCGAACTTGGCGAACTCCGAGGGCTGCATCACGATCGGGCCGATGGCCACCCAGTTCGCATTCCCACCGTCGGCGAGCACCAACGGGGTGAACACCAGCACCTGCAGTGCCAGGGTGCCGACCATGGCCGGCCAGGCCAGCGCCCGGTACACCCGTACCGGGAGCCGGGACATCAGGTAGGCCACCGGCACGGCGATCAGTGCGTAGCTGGCCTGGCCGACGAAGTCGGCGAACGGGTTGCTGCCCTCGGTCGCGCTCAGGGCGTAGATCGAGGAGGAGGAGAGCACCATCACCAGACCGAGCACCAGCAGCAGGATGGTCACCCCGCCGATCAGGTAGTAGGTGGTGACCGGAGACTGCCAGGCGGCGCTCTGCGCCCAGGGGGCGCGGCGCTGCTTCCGAGCCGCCGGCCGGGTGCGCCGGGAGCGGGTGGGCCCGGTGGGCCGGTTGCGGCGGGGCGCGGTGCGTCGGTTGCCCCGCGTCGGTGCGGTCAGCGCGCTCACCGGTGCACCTGCTGCACTGCCGCTGCGAACTTCTCCCCGCGTTCGGCGTAGGAGACGAACTGGTCCCTCGATGCGCACGCGGGGGCGAGCAGGACCACGTCGCCGGGTCGGGCGAGACCGGCGGCACGGGTCACGGCGGTGGTCATGACCTCAGTGTCACCAGCGGGTACCACGTGGCGCGGGACGTCGGGCGCGTGTCGGTCAAGTGCGCCGGTGATCGGCTCCGGATCCGTACCGATCACGACGGCGGCGCGCAGCTTGGTCACGAACCTCGCCACCAGCTCATCGAACTGTGCTCCTTTTGCCTGCCCCCCGGCGATCCACACGGTCCCGCCCTCAGGCATCGCCGCCAGGGCGGCCGCCGCAGCATGAGCGTTGGTCGCCTTGGAGTCATCGACGTAACGCACTCCGCCGAGCTCAGCCACGGTCTGCATCCGGTGCGGGCCGACGGTGTAGCTGCGCAGTCCGGCGGAGACCTCCGCCGGCTGCACCCCTGCGGCCCGGGCGAGGGCGGCCGCAGCCAGGGCGTTGGCGACCACGTGCCCGGGCACTGGCAGGTCGGCACCGCCGCCAGCGGTAGCACCGCGCCCGCCCGGGCTCAGGTGCTCCAGGTCCGCCAAGGTGCCCAGCTCGGCCGCGTGGCTGGCCCGGTTCGCCACGAACGCCCGGTCGGCGAGCACATCCTCCACCACGCCGACCTCACCGGCAGCAGGGGTGGTCAGGGTGAAGCCGACCGCCCGCGCACCCTCGGTGACGTCCGCCTGCTCCACCATCTGCCGGGTCCGCGGATCGGCGCTGTTGTACACGCACGCCGCCTCGGTGCGGGCGTAGACGCGGGCCTTGTCCGCCACGTAGGCGTCCATCGAGCCGTGCCAGTCGAGGTGGTCGGCTTCCACGTTCAGGCAGGCCGACGCCAGCGGCACCAGGGTGCGGGTGTAGTGCAGCTGAGCGCTGGAGAGCTCCACGGCGAGCGCGTCCAGCCGGCGGCCCCCGGCCCGTGCGGCGAGCACGGTGGCAGCGATCGGGGTGCCGACGTTCCCCACTGCGGGGGCGTTCCAGCCGTGTGCGGCGAGGATGGCGGCGAGCATGCCCACTGTGGTGGTCTTGCCGTTGGTCCCGGTCAGGGTGAGCCAGCGGATGCCGGGTGGAGCGATCCGCCAGGCGAGCTCCACCTCGCTGATCACCTCTGCGTGGGCACCGGCCAGCAGCGGGGCGCGCGGACTCCATCCCGGTGAGGCGACCACCAGGTCCGGTTCAGTGGCCAGCGCCGCCTCGGCGAGCCGGTCCGGGTCGGCTTCGGCCACCAGGCGCACCTGTGCGGGCAGCTGCACCCGGTCGGCCACGCCCGGGTCGGCGTCGGCGGCCACGACCTGGGCGCCGACCTCGGTGAGCACCTCGAGGGCGGAACGGCCGGAGGCACCCAGCCCGGCGACCAGCACCTTCCGGCCGCGGAGCTCGTCGATCGTTGCCGGTCCCATCACGTTCCCTGGGTGACCCAGACCCAGTCGGCGTAGAACAGACCGAGCCCGGCACTGGCGAACAGAGCGGCGATGATCCAGAACCGGATGACGATCGTCACCTCTCCCCAGCCGAGCAGCTCGAAGTGGTGGTGCAGCGGCGCCATCTTGAAGACACGTCTGCCGGTGGCCTTGAAGAACCCGATCTGGATCACGTCGGACAGGATGATGATCACGAACAGCCCCCCGATGATCGCTCCGAGGATCTCGGTGCGGGTGAGGATGGTCAGCCCGGCCAGTGCCCCACCGAGAGCCAGAGACCCGGTGTCGCCCATGAAGATGCGTGCCGGTGAGGCGTTCCACCACAGGAACCCGAAGCAGGCACCGACGATCGCGGCGGTGATCATCGCCAGGTCCCGGGGGTCGCGGACCTCGTAGCAGCTACGCCCGACGCTGGCCAGCACCTGGCAGTTCTGGTTCATCTGCCAGAAGCTCACCAGCGTGTAGGCGCCGAAGACGAAGATGCTGGCGCCGGTGGCAAGCCCGTCCAGCCCGTCGGTCAGGTTGACCGCGTTCGACCAGGCGGTGATGAGGAAGTTCGCCCAGATGACGAACAGCACCAGCCCCACCGCGGTGCCGGCGAACGCGAGGTCCAGGCCCAGGTCGCGGGTGAAGGAGATCTGCGTGCTTGCCGGGGTGCGGAACCGTTCGTTCGGGAACTGCAGCACCAGCACGGAGAAGACCACGCCGACCACACCTTGGCCGATGATCTTCCAGGTCGGGCTCAGACCGAGGGAGCGCTGCCGGGAGATCTTGGTGAAGTCGTCCAGGAAGCCCACCACCCCGAGACCGACCATGAGGAACAGCAGCAGCAGGCCCGAGGCGCTGGGCATGTTGCCGGTGAGTGCACTGGCGAAGGCGTAGGCGACCAGGGTGGCGACGATGATCACCACCCCACCCATGGTGGGCGTCCCACGTTTGGTGAAGTGCGCCGTCGGCCCGTCCTGCCGGATGAACTGCCCGTAGTTGCGGTGCACCAGGAAGCGGATGAACAGCGGCGTGCACAACAGGGAGATGATCAGTGCGGCAGCCCCGGAGAAGAGGATCGCTTTCACCGCGACCCCTCTCCGCCGGACCTGAGCTCCCCGGCCACCATGCGCTCGGCCAGGTGCATCAACCCGGCACCGTTGGAGGACTTCACCAGCACCACATCGCCCTCCGTGATCAGTGTCGTGAGCAGCCCCTCGGCCTCCTCGAGGCTAGCGGTCGCGTGCACCTGGGACACGCCCGCCGCGCGCGCAGCCGGTGCAATCGGTTCAGCACCGCGGCCCACAGTGACCAGGACCTGCACTCCGGTGCGCGCACACTCCTCGCCGACTGCGGCGTGCTCGGCGGCGCTGCTGGGTCCGAGCTCGAGCATCTCGCCCAGGACGGCGACCGTGCGACGCTCTCCGGCGATCGATCCCAGCGCCTGCAGTGCGGCACGCATCGAGTCCGGGTTGGCGTTGTAGGCGTCGTCGACCACGGTGATCCCGCCGCTCTCGGTCACCTGCATACGGTGCGGGCTCAGCGCCCTCGCCCCGGCAGCGGCGGCCGCCACCTGGTCGAGGTCCTGCCCGAGCGCCAGGGCGGCGGCCGCGGCGGCGAGCACGTTCGTCACGTGGTGGGCGCCGACCAGGCCGGTGGCGATCTCGGCCGAACCGGAGCTGGTGACCAGGGTGAGGGCCACCCGGCCGGCGCGGTCGGTGCGCAGGTTCTCACCGCGCACCTGGGCGGTGGTGGTGGTGCCGTAGCTGAGCACCTCCCGGCCGGCGGCGACCTCCGCCATCGCGGCCACCCGGGCGTCATCGGCATTCAGCACGGCCACCCCGTCGCTGCGCAGCCCCTGGACCAGCTCGGACTTGGCAGCGGCGATACCCGCCACGCTGCCGAAACCGCCCAGGTGGGCGCGGCCCACGACGAGGACCACGGCCACGTCCGGTGGCGCGATCCCGGTGAGGTAGGTGAGGTTGCCGGGTGCGTCCGCGCCCATCTCCAGCACCAGGACCTGGGTGGTCTCGTCCGCTCGCAGCACGGTCAGCGGCAGCCCGATCTCGTTGTTGAACGACCCGACCGGGGCGATCACCGGCCCG
This sequence comes from Ruania sp., assembly GCA_035303065.1. Classification (GTDB taxonomy): domain Bacteria; phylum Actinomycetota; class Actinomycetes; order Actinomycetales; family Beutenbergiaceae; genus Ruania. The sequence continues at coordinate 26,860 of DATGRZ010000117.1, read as the reverse complement.
AGGGGGGTGAGCAGCTGGGCGAGCACGTCCTTCGTGGTCGTCTTGCCCACCGACCCGGTGATCGCGACCACCTGCAGGCCGGTGCGCTCGCGCAGCCGGGAGAGCACCTCACCGGCCAGGTGACCGAGCGCGGCCGGGACGTCCGGCACCTGCAGGGTGGGGATCGGGGGATCCGGTATCGGACGGGAGACCAAGGCGGCCACGGCCCCGGCGTCCGACGCGGCCTGGAGGAAGTCGTGCCCGTCCACGTGCTCACCGTCGATGGCGGCGAACAGCCCGCCGGCCGACACCTGCCGGGAGTCCACCACCACCGGACCAGTCACCGCCACCGCTCCGGCACCCTCCGGTGCGGGGACCCGGACGGCAGCGGCGACCTCGGCCAGGGACAGCGGGATCATCGGTGCGACTCGCGCTCGGTCAGCGCGGCGCGGACCTCGGCACGGTCGTCCAGGTGCAGCTCCACCCCGGCAACCTCCTGCACCGTCTCGTGCCCCCGGCCGGCCACCAGCACCGTGTCGCTCGGACCGGCGGACAGCACCGCGCGACGAATCGCCTCCGCGCGCGGGGCCACCTCGAACACGTCCACTGTGCGCCCGGCACGCTGCGCCTCCGGAACCGCGCCGAGGGCTCCGACCATCACCTGCCGGCGGATCGTGGCCGGGTCCTCGTCGTGCGGGTCGTCGTCGGTGATCACCACCACGTCCGCCCCTGCTACGGTGACCCGGCCCATCTGCGGCCGCTTCGCGACGTCCCGCTCACCGGTGGCACCGAAGACCACCAGCAACCGGCCCTTGGTGGTCGGGCGCAGCGCCCGCAGCACCAGCTCGAGCGCCTCGGCATTGTGCGCGAAGTCGACGATGCACCGGGGCTGGGCAGACACCTGCTCCATCCGGCCCGGGACGTGCGCGCGGAGGCCGTCGCCGATCGCACTGTGCACCTCACGGGTCGTCAGACCGGATTCCAGGGCCATCACCAGGGCGAGCGCAGCGTTGGCCACGTTGAACCGTCCGGGCATCCAGATCGCGGTGGACAGGCTGCGTCCGTCCCGGTGGGTGAGGGCGAAGGAGGTGTGGTCGGCGCGGCCGACGGTGATCGAGGCCTGCCAGTCCGCATCGGGGCCGTCCCCTCGGGTGCTCACCGTGACCACGGGCACCCGCGCCTCGCGGGCCATCCGCTGGCCCCACTCGTCGTCGACGAGCACCACACCGCGGCGGGCCCGCTCCGGCGTGAACAGGTCGGCCTTGGCGGCGAAGTAGTTCTCGATACCGCCGTGGAAGTCCAGGTGGTCGGCGGTGAGGTTGGTGAAGGCGACCAGGTCGTAGACGATCCCGTCCACCCGGTGCTGGGCCAGGGCGTGCGAGGAGACCTCCATCACCAGGTCGGTGACCGACCGGGACCCCATCCGGGTCAGCAGCGCCTGGATCGCCGGGGCCTCGGGCGTGGTCAGGCGCGCCGGCATCCGCTCCTCGCCGACCTTCAGCTCCACTGTGCCGATCAGCCCGGTGGCGCGGCCGGACCGGTGCAGGACCTCCTCCAGCAGGTAGGTGGTGGTCGTCTTGCCGTTGGTTCCGGTCACCCCGAACGTGCGCAGCCGCCCCGCCGGGTCACCGTGCACCCAGGCGCTCACCTTGCCGAGCACTGCGCGCACGTCCTCGGCCACCAGCACCGGCACCGTGACGTCGGTGAGCAGCTGGGCGCCGGTCGGATCGGTGAGCACCGCCCGCGCACCGGCGGCCACGGCCGAGGCGGCGAAGGAGGCGCCGTGCTGGTGGGCACCAGGCAGTGCCGCGAACAGGTCCCCCGGGCGTACCTGGCGGTTGTCCAGGGCCACACCGGTGATCGCCACCGCACCACCGGAGGTGGTGAGGTCGAACGCGGAGGCGAGCTCCGCCGTCGTCCGCGCAGACGGACTTGCCGTGGTGTCCATGATGTCGAAATCTACCGTCCCGCTGGGCTCAGGACTCATCGGGAGTGAGCGGGTACGGGTCAGCCGGCTCACCGCTGGGCGGCACACCCAGGGACTGCAGCGCGAACGAGGTGATCTCCTGGAACGCCGGCGCCGCGATGGTGCCACCGTAGATGCCGCTGCTCGGGTTGTACATCACCACACCGACGGTGATCGCCGGGTCATCAGCCGGCGCGATGCCCACGAACGAGGCGGCGACCTCGGTGAGCTGGCCATTGTCTCCGGGCATCTGCGCAGTTCCCGTCTTGCCGGCCACCCGGTAGCCGTCGATGGCCGCGTGCGTACCGGTGCCTTCTTCGGAGGCGACCACGCGCTCCAGCATCCGGGTCATCTGCTCGGAGGATTCCTCGGAGACCACCCGCACCGGTTCGCGCCGCTCCGGCTCGACCTCCTCACCGTTGCAGTCATAGCCCTCGACCAGCTGCGGCGGCATGTGCACCCCGTCATTAGCGATGGTGGCGAACACGCCGGTGTTCTGCAGCAAGTTCACGCTCAGTCCCTGGCCGAACATCGTGGTGTACCGCTGTCGACCATCCCACTGGTCCGGGTGCTCGAGGATCCCGGCAGTCTCGCCGGGCATCGCGATCCCGCTCTGCTCCCCCCAGCCGAGCAGCCGCATGTACTCGTACCGGGTCTCGTCGCTGAGCTGGGAGCCGATGTTCACCGTGCCGGTGTTCGCCGAGTGGGCGAGCACACCAGTGGTGGTCAGCACCTGGTCCTCGTGCCAGGTGTGGTCGTGGAAGACCTGCCCGTTGTCGGTGGTCAGCTCGTAGGGATCCTCGACGGCGGAGGTCGGGGTGACCTCACCCTCCTCCAGGGCACTGAGCACAGTGAGCACCTTCCCGGTCGAGCCCGGGTCGTAGACGTCCTGGATCGAGTGCGCACCGGTGTACCGGGAGGTGTCCGGGTCGTTCGGGTCCACCACGTCGGAGTCCGCGAGCGCCAGGATGTTCCCGTCCCGGTCCAGCACGACCGCCGCCCCCCACTCCGCCCCGTAGGTGTCCACCGCCTCGTCAATCACGTTCTGGGAGAAGTGCTGCAGGTCGGTGTCGATGGTCAGCTGCACCGTGCAGCCGGGCTGGGCCGGGGTGCCGGTGCGCTGCCCGGTGGGGATCACCTGGCCCTGGGCGCCGATCTGCACGCTGAACTCACCGTCGGTGCCCAGCAGCCGGTTGTTCAGGCTGGACTCCAGACCGGCGGCACCGTCGCCCTCAGCATTCACCCAGCCGAGGATCTGACCGGCGGTGTTGCCGTTCGGGTAGACCCGCTCGAAGGTCTCCTCGGCGCTGATACCGGCGATGTTCAGTGCGGCGATCTCCCGCCACACCTCCGGGGCCACGTGCCTGGCGAGGATCACGTATCCGTCGTCACCGACCAGCCGAGCACCGAGCTCGTTCGGGTCCGCGTCCAGCAACGGGGCGAGGCGCTCTGCGGCCGCTGCGGCACCGTAGCCCACCACCTCGCCCTCGTCGTCACGGGCCCGGTACTCCGGCACGAACCGTTGGTCCACCACGATCTGGTAGGTCTGTACCGAGGTGGCCAGGATGTTCCCATCGGCATCGACGATGTCTCCGCGGGCACCGTGCTCGGTGTAGGAGCGGGTGTACTCCTGTTCCGCAGCAGCAGCCAGGGACGGTCCCGCGACCATCTGCACGTAGACCAGCCGAGCGGTGATCGCCAGCACCACCACCAGCAGGGCGGCGAGCAGTGCGGACTGCCGCTTCTCCGGCTGCCCCACCCGGGTGAACGCGTTCGACATCTGCCCTCCTCCTGCTCTAGTCCTCACCGACCAACGGGACGTCTCCGCCGAGGACGCTCTGGTCGGAGAGCACCAGGTAACGCATCCCGTCCGCACGCTCCATACCCAGCTCCTCAGCGCGCTGCTGCAGCAGCACCGGTGAGGAGAGGCGCTCCACCTCTTGTGCGAGCGACTGCTCGGTCTCCGAGAGCCGGGCCAGGCGAACCTGCTGGTCGTGGATCTCGTAGGCCGTGGTGGCCATCGCGGTGTTCAGCATCAGCACGGCCAGCAGCGAACCGACCAGGATGGACACGCACAGCAGGATGAAGCCCGCCCGGCTGCGGCCGGCAGCCGGTGCGCGTACGATCCGCAGCCGCGGTCGCCAGCTGGTGCTGGCCGCAGGTGCGGTCAGCCGGCTCGGTACTGCGCTCATGGTCGACTCCCTTCCCGGATCCGCATCGCCGCGCGCAGCCGCACTGAGGCAGCGCGCGGGTTGACCTCCCGCTCGGCGGCGCCGGCCTCCTCGGCGCCACGAGTGAGCAGCTGTAGGTAGGGCTCGTGCTCGGGCAGCGGCAGCACCAGGCCCTCGGGGGCCGAGGAGGTGGCGCCGGCAACCAGTGCCCGCTTGACCATCCGGTCCTCCAGGGACTGGTAGGACTCCACCACGATCCGCCCGCCCACGGCGAGTGCGGCGAGCGCGGCGGGCAGCGCGAGCTCCAGCGCCTCCAGCTCGGCGTTCACCGCGATCCGCAGTGCCTGGAAAGTCCGTTTTGCCGGGTTGCCGCCGGTACGGCGGGCGGCGTGCGGGATGTTCTCCCGGACCAGCTCGGCCAGCTCACCGGTACGGACCAGCGGTGCGGTCTTCCTGCGCCGCACGACGGCGGCGGCGATCCGGCCGGCGAACCGTTCCTCGCCGTAGACACTCAGGATGTGGCGCAGCTCACGCTCGTCGGCCTCGGCGAGCAGCTCGGCGGCAGTGCGCCCGGTGGTCGGGTCCATCCGCATGTCCAGCGGCGCATCGTGGGCGTAGGAAAATCCGCGTCCGACTTCGTCCAGCTGCAGCGAGGAGACGCCGAGGTCGAACAGGATGCCGTGGACCCGGCCGTGGCGGCCGTGCTCGGCGGCGACAGTGCCGATCTCGTCGTAGCGGGCGTGCACCGGGGTGAACCGGTCACCGAACGGTGCCAGGCGCTCGGTGGCCAGCGCCAGCGCCTGCGGGTCCCGGTCGATGCCGACCAGGTGCAGCTGGTCGAACCGGCGCAGCGCGGCCTCGGCGTGCCCGCCGAGGCCGAGGGTCGCGTCGATGAGCACGGCACCGCTGGCCTCGACCGCCGGGGCGAGCAGATCGAGGCACCGCTGCACCAGCACGGGTACGTGCCGGGCGGGGGTGGTCATCTGCGTCATAGCCTTCCTGGTCGGTCGCTGGGTCGGTCGGGTGGGTCGGTCGCTGGGTGGATCGGTGCCGGCGGTCGGTGGGCCGGTCGGTGCGTGGGCAGCGGGTGGAGGGAAGTGGAGCGGTCCGGGTGGAGGGAAGTGGAGGACGACCTCGTGCTCCCCTGTCTCCCTCGTCCGACCTGGACTCTCCCCGCCTGCTCTGGCGCCGGGGAAGTGCGTCAGAGACTGCGGTGAGAGACCAGGTCGGACGGAGTCAGAACCCCGGGATCACCTCCTCGCTGATGTCGGCGAAAGCCTGCTCGTTGGCGGCGAGATAGTCGTTCCATGCCGTCAGGTCCCAGATCTCGATCCGGTTGCCGGCCCCGACCACGGCGACTTCACGCTGCAGGCCGGCGTACTGGCGGAGCTTGCCGGTGATGGTCACCCGGCCTTGCTTGTCCGGGATCTCGTCGTTGGCACCGGCCAGGAAGAACCGGGTGAAGTCTCGGTTTGCCTTGGACGTGGTGGACGCGGTCTTCATGGTGCCGACGATCTCCTCGAACGCGGACATCGTGTAGCCGTACAGACACCGCTCCTGACCTGGGGTGATGACGATCCCAGCAGCCATCTGGTCGCGGAACTTCGCAGGCAGGATCAGGCGGCCCTTGTCGTCCAGGCGGGGCTCGTACGTACCGAGGAACAAGGTTCCACCCCCCTTCCTACGCGCTCCGGATGGCCCCACTTTACTCCACAATCCCCCACATGCAACGTCAACCGCCCTGTTTGTGCACCTTTCTACTGCTAAAACTGCAGGTCAGCACCGGTGGTGAGAAGTGGAGGGAAACAGCTGCCGCCGTTGCGGCCGCTGCGTTCGTCGTGCCAGACCGCCAGCCACGATTAGGCTCGTTGACATGCCTGCTCAGCCCGCTGCTCCGTTGCCTGCCGATCCGCCTGGGCAGTCGATCCCGTCGACTGCCGCCGCCACTGTCGCGCCGGTGCCGTCGGTCACGGCAGACGAGGCTCCAGCCGCACCGGCGACGGCGATCCGAGCCCTGGAGCAGAACATGACCCAGGCGCTGCCCGGGCGCCCGGCCGCGGTGCGCACGATCCTCGCGACCTTCCTCGCCCAGGGGCACCTGCTCCTGCACGACGTGCCCGGGGTGGGCAAGACCACTGTGGCCAAGGCTCTGGCCGCCTCGGTCTCCGGCACGCTGGGGCGGATCCAGTTCACACCGGACCTGCTGCCCAGCGACCTGACCGGTGTGACCATCTACCGCCAAGAGACCGGCACATTCGAGTTTCATCCCGGCCCGCTGTTCGCGACTGTCGTCATCGGTGACGAGATCAACCGGGCCTCACCGAAGACGCAGTCCGCGCTGCTGGAGTGCATGGCCGAGCGGCAGGTGACCGTGGACGGGACCACGCACCGGCTGCCGGAACCGTTCATGGTGATCGCCACCCAGAACCCGGTGGAGATGGACGGGACCTACCGGTTGCCGGAGGCTCAGCAGGACCGGTTCATGGCTCGGGTGAGTCTGGGCTATCCCCCGGACGAGGACGAGCTGGCGATGCTCGCCACCGGTGGTTTCCGAGATCCACTCCAGGGGATCGAGTCGGTGATGCGCCCAGAGGACGTGCAGGCGGCCGGAGCGGCGGTGCGTCAGGTGTTCGTCTCCGAGGAGGTGCTCCGGTACGCGATGGCGGTGCTCCGGGCCAGCCGGGAGCACCGCGGTGTACAGCTCGGCGCGTCTCCTCGCGCGGGCCTGCACCTGGTGGCGTTGGCGAAGGCCCTCGCCTACCTGGACGGACGGGACCATGTCCTGCCCGACGACGTCCAGGCCCTCGGAGTGTCGGTGCTGGCGCACCGGCTCACCCTGACCCGCTCGGCCCTGGTGGAGGGCACGGACGCGGAGGACGTGGTGTCCGAGATCCTCACCCAGGTGCCCGTGCACACGTGAGCGGGGGTGTCCCGATGCGTCCCACTGCTCGCGGCCTCGGCCTGCTGGCCGCCGGTGCCGCACTGGCGTTCGTCGCGACGTCGATGCACTCCGGCACGGTCGGCTCGTTAGCTGCTCTGACTCTGGCTACCCCGCTGGTGGCACTCGTCTGGGTTGCCCTGCACCGGGTCGGCTGGCCGCGGATCGACCTGCACCGCTCGGTGCAGCCCCGGCGACCGGTGGTCGGCCAGTGGGCCGAGGTACGGTTGCGCTCGGTACCGGCGCGGCTGCCGGCGTGGACCACGTTGCGCGAACGGCTGCGGGGAGAAGTGGAACGCGGCGGAGGCGACGGCACCGGCTACCGGGTGCGTCCGCTGCAGCGTGGCCCGCTACAGCTCGGGCCCGCCGTCGTGCTGCGCACCGATCCGCTCCGGCTGGTGCGGTGGCGGCACGTGACCGGCACCGCCACCGAGGTGCTCGTCTGGCCGGCGACCACCGACGTGTCCGAGCTGGTGCGGCTCTGGCCGCAACGCCACCCCCGGCCCAGCGAGGCCGGCCAGCCGGAGCGCAGCCTGGACGACCTGACGCTACGGGACTACCGGCGGGGGGACGACCTGCGACGGATCCACTGGCGGTCCTCGGCACGGCACGGTGAGCTGCTGGTACGCCAGGACGACCCGATGACCGACACCAGCCTGGGTTTGGTCGTCGACCTCGGACCGGCCGAGGCCGCCCCCGCGCCAGCGACCGAGTGGACCGTCAGCGCTAGCGCCTCCCTGGTGGTGGCGCTGATCACCGACGGCCAGGAGGCACAGCTCGCACTGGCGCCGAGCCGGCTACCGGTTCCGGTCGCGGACGTCGCCTCCGCGCTGGATGCGTTCGCGCGGGCGGGGCACGGCGCTCCACCGCTGCCGGATCAGAACGGTCACGGCGCGCTGGTAGCGGTGCTGCGCGAGCCGGCGCAGGCGCTGCTCGACGAGCTGTGCACGCTGACCTCGGCCCGGCAGGGCCTGGCCCTCCTGGTCGACGCCGAGGACTCCGCCATGAACCGGCTGGCCTCGGCCGGCTGGTTGGTCGCCAGCTGCGACTCCGGGGAAGCGATCAGCGCCATGTGGGACCGCACACTCGCCACCTGGGGGCGGCAGTGACACGAGCCGTCCTGGTCAGCCTGGCGACCGCGTTCACCGTGGTGGCAAGCACCTTTGCGCTGGATCGTCTGGTCGCCCCCTCGTTGTGGTTCGGACCGGTGCTCGTCACGGTGCTGGTGATGTTCGGCGTGCTGGCGGCGCTGCGGCGGTGGACCCGCAGAGCGCTGCTGCCCTCGCTCGGCGCGCTGCTGGCCGCCGCTGCGACGATCACCGCATGGTACGCCCACGACGACGCGCTGCTCGGGCTGCTGCCCACCCGGGCTGCGATCGGCACGCTCGACCGGCTGGTGGGCCAAGGTGTGGCTGCTGTCCAGGTCGCGCTGCCGCCGATCGCGGACGTTCCCGGGGTGGGCCTGCTGGTGACGGCCGGCGTAGCGCTGCTCTACCTGCTCGCCGACCTGCTCGCCGTCCCTGGTCGAGCACCGGCCTGGGCTGCCCTGCCGCCACTGGCTCTGTGGGCTCTTCCGGTGCTGCTGCTCGCACCGGTGCACGGGTGGACCATCGTGATCGCGGGGGCTGGGTTCATCGCCATGCTGGCCACCAGCACCGACGCGTGGCGAGAACCCGGTGGTCGGACCAGCAAGCGCCGGCTGGGGGCACTGGGTGCCCTCACCGCTGCTGTGCTCGCGATCGCGGTGGTCAGTGCCCCCTGGGTGCTGGCGATCCCCAGTCCGGTGCGGTGGCACTCCCCTGCCGAGCTGGCAGACGCCGATGCGACCCGGTTGGACCTGGGCCTCGACCTGCGCGCCGACCTGAACCGGCCCGAGGACGCTGTGGCGATGACCTACACCGGTGCGCTGCCGAGTCAGCTGGGCCCGTTGCACGCCTACACGCTCACCGGGTTCGACGGCGCGAGCTGGGACCGGGGCACGGCCGAGGAGTGGGAGGCCGTCGACGACCAGGTGCTGTGGCCGGGACCTGTGGACACGGACGGATCCCGGACCGTGACGATCACGGTCAACGACCTGGGCCAGGACCGCCTGCCGATCCCCGGCGAGCCTCGGGTCGTCGGCGTGGACGGTCCGGCGTCGTACGCACCGCAGACGGACGAGGTACGGCTGGAGCAGGCGGAGCCGGGTGAGTTCACCTACGAGGTGACCGTGCGCCCACGGGACCTGACCGCGGCAGACCTGAGAGACCTCGACCCCACCACGCTGGAGGTGGACCCGGCGCTGCTGCAGCTACCGGACACCGGCTACGGCGCGGACCTGACCGACCTGACCCGCAAGATCGTCACCGACGCTGGGGCACAGACCCCCTACGAGCAGCTTCTCGCGATCCAGAACTACCTCCGTGACCCAGGTGTGTTCACCTACACCGAGTCAGTCACCAGCGCCCGCACCCGCGATGCGGTCTGGGACTTCCTGCACGACCGCCGGGGCTACTGCGTGCAGTTCGGTACAGCGATGGTGATGATGGCCCGCACCCTCGACCTGCCGGCCCGGCTCGCCGTCGGTTACCTGCCCGGGGAGCTGACCGAGGAGGGCACCGCGTCCATCAGCGCTCACCAGGCGCACGCCTGGCCGCAGGTGCTGTTCCCGGAGGTTGGCTGGGTCCGGTTCGAGCCGACTCCCGGCACCCAGTCCGGCACGGCCCCGGTGTGGGCTCCGGAGCCGGAGGAGGAAGCCCCGGAGGAGCAGACCACCGGGCCCACCGAGACCAGCGAGCCGGAAGAGGAGACGTCCACCGCCAGCAGCGCCTCTGCCGAGGCCAGTGAGGAGACCAGCGAGTCCGGCACCGCCGAAGCCCAGGGACCAGCAGGGACGGCGTTCCCGTTGCTCGGACTTCTCGGGCTGGGTGTGCTGCTGCTGGCCGGTGCGGCGGTGCCGCTGCTGGTGCGGCGCCGGCGTGCCCGCTCCAGCGGCGACCTGGAGACCGCTTGGCAGCAGGCTGTCAGCGTGGTCCGTGCGGCTGGCGGTCGGGTGTCACCGGGATCGACGCCACGGGGGGTCGTGACGGCCGCCGACGAGGTGTTCGCAGCTGAGCCGGCGCGGATGGCGTTGCACGAGCTGGCGACCGCGGTGGAACAGTCCCGGTACAGTCGTGGCGGGCAGGACGGTGCTCAACAGCCCGATGCGCAGACCGTGCGAGAGTGGGTACAGGTGATCAGGTTGAGCGGACGTGACCGTGCGGACGGCAGCGCAGGCGCCGGGCAGCGGCGGGACAGCACGCGGCCGAAGGAGGACGCCGGCTCACGCTGATCGGCGGACCGGTCAGTGCCCGTTGTCCTCACGACGGTGGTCCCACCGGTCCTCCAGCTTGGACATGAAGCCGCCGCTGGGCTTGTCGCGCTGCTCACGGACGTTCCCGGCCGCAGCAGGCGGTGGCACTCGCTTGGGCCGGGAGATGGCAAGCATCACACCGGCAAACATGGCGAGGAAGCCGACGAGCCCGAGGATGATCCCCAGAGCGACGACGTCCGTGGCCACACCGCCGACCAGCAGTCCGATACCAGCCAGCCCGAGAAGGGTGCCGACGATAACGTTGCGGGGACGCCGCACCGCTGCCCCGGAGATGGCATCTGCGAGCTTGGGATCATCGGAGCGCAGCTGCTGCTCCATCTCCTCCAGCACGCGCTGCTCGTACTCGGAGAGAGGCATGGTCACCTCCCAAATCTTGTCCAGGTTCGCCTCGTTGTGAGGTTTCTCCTCTCAGGATATGTCGCCCGGAGCATTCTCGGTAGTTGTAGGGCGAACCAGAGACCCGACTGTGAGCGAACCGACGCCGTAGCGCTGTCGAATGTCGTCCATCGCCCGCTCTGCCTGGCGGCGTCCGGTGTCATCCTCGTCCAGCCGGACCTGCACCGCGGTGGTGGCTGCATCGCTGAGGGACTCGCAGCGCAGCCCGAGCAATCGGACCCCCTCGCGCGGGACGTCCATACCGGCGAGCAGCTCTCTGGCGGTGAGGTAGAGCTGGTGCGCGACGTCGCTGGGCGCTTCCAGGGCGCGCGATCGGGTCAGCGTGGTGAAGTCGGCGTGCCGCACCTTGATCGCCACCCCGCCGGCGAGCAGCTCTCCGGTGCGCAGCCGGGCGGCGCACCGGTGTGCCTGGTCGAGCAGCACTGCTGCGAGCTCGGCCCGGTCGCTGAGGTTAGTGGCGAAGGTCTGCTCGTGACCGATCGACTTCTCCCGCCGCACCGGTTCCACCGGTCGCGGGTCGCGCCCCCAGGACAGGTCGTGCAGCCGTTGTCCGCCAGCGCGGCCGACGGCCTGCTGCAGCGTCGGGAGCGGGGTGTGTGCGAGGTCGGCCACCGTCTCGATGGCGAGGCGGGAGAGACGTTCGGCGGTCCGCTCCCCCACCCCCCACAACGCCCCGACCGGCAACGAGTGCAGGAAAGGCACGGTCGCCGGTGCTGGGATCACCAGGAGACCGTCCGGCTTGGCGTGGCTGGAGGCGAGCTTGGCGACGAACTTCGTCGCCGCCACCCCCACGGAGGCGGGCACGTGCAGCTCGGCCGCGATCCGTTCCCGCAGTCTTCGGGCGATCTCGGCGGGAGGTCCGAGCCGGCGGCGCGCACCGGACACGTCCAGGAAGGCCTCGTCGATGCTCACCGGCTCCAGCACGGGGGTGATCTCCGCCAGGATCGCCATCACCGCGCGGGAGACGTCCCGGTAGCGATGATGGTCCGGGCTGATCACCACCGCCTGCGGGCACAGCACCCGGGCGCGGGTCATCGGCATCGCGGAGTGCACTCCGCAGGCCCGCGCCTCATAGGTCGCGGCCAGCACCACACCGCGATGCTGGCCGCCGACGATCACCGGCGCACCGCGCAGCTCCGGCCGGTCGATCAGCTCCACGGAGGCGAAGAACGCATCCATGTCCACGTGCAGGATCGGCGCACCGGAGTCATCGTCCCCCCAGTCCCGCCGCGCGGCCGCACTACGCGGACCCCGGCTCACAGCAGGTTCCCGATCATCGCCGGCGACCGCTCATCGCGCGTCCTGGTCGGCGCGCACGAACGCTCCGGCGGTCACGAGGCCAGCCGGGCCGGACGGGCCGAGGCAGAGACCGCGGCCTGGGCCTGCTCGAGGAAGTCGGCTGCAGCGGCCACCACCTCATCGGCCTCGGCGGGGCTCAGGTAGGCAGCACGACCGGACTCGATCGCTGCTCGCACGGCAGCTCCCTGGGCGAAGTAGTCGGCCCACTCCTGCCATTGGGGGCCGACCTCGGCCAGCTGCTCCCACGCGCTGCGCACCCGCCTCCGCCGCCCTCCGGGTAGCACCTGCAGCTCCAGCACAGCAGCGGCGGCACGCAGCGCTGCCATGTGCGCGTGCAGGAAAGCCTCCTGCGGATCCTGACCGGAGGTCACCTGGGCCAGCTCCTGCTCGGCCCGGGTGATCAGCCGTGCCGCACTCATGATCCTCATCTCGGTGACCTCCGTCCCTCAGCCTTCCTCTAGTATCGAACATCGGTTCGAACCTGTCAATGGTGCGGACCCACCGGCCGGCTCGCGCTAGCGTCGGATCATGCCTCGTCGATCCTCCGTGCGGAGGCCTGCACACGATCTGCCCTCCGGTCCGATCACCACCTCGCACGCCACAGTAGAGCTGACCACTGACAAAGCAGATCCGAACGGCGTGATGCTGCTGATCGACGGGGCGGAGAGCTCCTATCTCGACCTGTCCGACCCCACCCACCTGGTGTTCGAGTACATGCAGCAGATGATGGCGGTGCTGGAGGAGACGATGACCCCGGGACGGGTGCGTGCTGTGCACCTCGGGGCGGCCGGCTGCGCCCTGGCCCGGGCGGTCGAGGCACGCTGGCCGGGCTCGCGGCAGATTGCCGTCGAGTGGGACGCTCTGCTGGCCGGCTACGTCCGGGAGTGGTTCGACCTGCCGCGTTCCCCGCTGCTGCGGATCCGGGTCGCCGACGCGCGTGAGGCGGCCGAGGCGATCGGCCCGGGCAGCAAGGACGTCGTGGTGCGCGACGTATTCGTCGGGCGAGAGCCTCCCGAGCACGTGCGCACTGTGGAGTTCACCCGCGCAGTCGCGTCCACCCTCACCGAGAGCGGGGTGTACCTGGTGAACACTGCGGACCGGCCACCACTGACCTTTGCCCGGCGGGAGGCCGCCACAGTGGCGGAGGTGTTCGAGCACGTGCTGGTGATCGCCGAACCAGGGGTGCTCAAGGGACGCCGGTACGGCAACGTGGTGATCACCGCTGCCGACCGGCCGCTGCCCACACCTGCGCTGGACCGACGGTTGCGTTCGCTGCCGGTGCCGGCCACCGTGCTGGACCGGGCAGCGTCCCGGGAGTTCATCGGCACGTTCCAGCCATTCACCGACCCCCCGGACGCGGTCGCCTGAACCGGGTACCTGGCCGGGTGTGCCCGAGACCGGAGACGACGACGGCCCGCATCCCAGAGCGGGACACGGGCCGTCGTCAGGTCAGATCAGACCGTGCGGACGCTCTCCGCCTGCGGGCCCTTGGGACCCTGGGTGATCTCGAACTCGACGCGCTGCGCCTCCTCGAGGGTGCGGTAACCCTCGGACTGGATGGCGGAGTAGTGGACGAAGACGTCGTCACCGCCACCGTCCTGGGCGATGAAGCCGTAGCCCTTCTCCGCGTTGAACCACTTGACGGTTCCTTGTGCCATGTCGTGCATGTCCTTCCGGGGACTCCTCTGGAGCGAGCCCTGTGCTCGCTCCACTGGTGCCGCAATGCTTCGCCCCACGTCAGCGCGAGCGGCCGGCACCACCGGGATGCGATGGCCGCCCGTGAGACCTGCACTGGAGTGTGCGTGCCCCGGGTCCTACGTAAGTCAAACGCTTGCAACGCGTGCCAGTCTGGCATGACCGGTCGCCGCGGCGCCAGCACTATCGACAATTCGGCGCGGCTGCACCTCGGCGACCGACCCGTCCGGACGGCACTCTGCCACCGCCGGACAGGTCGTCACCGGCTGGATCAGTCCTGCGGATCGCCGTCCTGACCGGCGAGGAACGCCTCGAGCTGGGCGCCGAGCTCGTCGGCGCTGGGCAGCTCGTCCAGCGGTGTCGGCCCCAGGGATCGGCCCTGGTCCTCGGCGGCAGCGCTGAACTGGTCGAACTGTCGCTCCAGCGCAGCCACCACTGCGGTGACCTCCTCGGACTCACCGACCTGCCGGTCGATCTCTCCGCGGACCCGTGCGCCAGCGGCCTCGAGGTCCCCCACCGGCAGGCTCAGCTCGCCGGCCCGGGCCACCTGGCGGACCAGCTCGGCGGCAGCCTGCGGGTAGTCCGCCTGGGCGAGGTAGTGCGGCACGTTCGCGGCGAAGCCCATCGCGTCCCGACCGCGCCGGCCGAGACGCAGCTCGAGCAGTGCCGCGGCGCTCGCCGGGACCTGCACAGTGGAGAAGTAGTTCGGGTGTGCCTCGATCAGCTCCGGCCGGGTGGCGTGCGCGGTCACGGTCATCGGTCGGGTGTGCGGTACCCCCATCGGGATCCCATGCACCCCGATGGTCAGCCGCACGTCGAACTCCTCGACCACGGACTGCACGGCGGCCACGAACTGCTCCCAGCGCAGGTCCGGCTCCAGCCCGTGCAGCAGCAGCAGCGGCGCACCGTCGTCGTCACGTACCAGGTCGAGCACCAGCTCAGGTTCGTCGTAGCTGGTCCACGCACCATCCTTGAAGGTCATCGCCGGACGCCGGGACCGGTAGTCCAGCAGCTCGTCCATGTCGAAGCTGAGCACGCGAGTGGAGGGCAGCTTGCTGGTCAGGTGCTGGGCCAGCAGTCCGCCCGCGTTGCCGGCGTCCATCGAGCCCTGCAGGGCATGCACCAGCACGGGCACACCGCCCTCGTCCGGGGCAGGAGCGTCCTCGGCCCAGCGGTACAGCTCTCGTGGATCGTTCATCGTCAATTTCTCACCTCGATGGGTTGAACACCAGGGGGCCGGGGGACATTCCCGTCCGGGCGGCCCGCTGTTGCTGGTCGCGACGCTCGAGCGCAGGGGAGGCAGATCACACCGGCCGAGCACCGCATCACGTCGAAACAGTGGATAATAATCGTTTGCCTTGTTCTGTCCGGACGCGAGGAGATCCCATCGGTGACCAGTAGCGACATGGCACCCGATCGATCGACGCCGCAGACCGGCGTCGACGCGGCCAGCGACCAGCCTCGCGGCGACGAGGCGGACGACCGGCAGCACCAGCTGAACCAGGAGCAGACGCACGTGACGGCCGTCTACGCGCGGTTGGACGAGCTGCGCGCGCACGCCGGGCGCCGCCTCGCCGAGGTGCGGCGCACCGGTGCGGTCGGCACCCACCAGAACCGCTCGGAGCGGGATGCGTTCGCCACCCTGTACGAGGACCGGCTCGCCCAGCTGGGCTCGGTGGAGGACCGGCTCGTGTTCGGGCGTCTCGACCTGCGGGACGGACAGCGCCGGTACGTGGGCAGGATCGGGATCTCCGACACCGAGCACCAACCGCTGCTGACCGACTGGCGGGCCCCAGCGGCCCGCCCGTTCTACCAGGCCACCGCAGCTCACCCGGGCGAGGTGGTGCTCAGGCGACACCTGCAGACCAAGGGGAGGACCGTCGTCGGGCTGGAGGACGACCTGCTGGACGCCGATGCGGTGGCCGACGACGTGGTGCTCAGCGGTGAGGGCGCCCTGCTGGCCGCGCTGAACGCCGAGCGCACGGGCCGGATGAGCGACATCGTGGCCACCATCCAGGCCGAGCAGGATGCGATCATCCGGTCCCCGCTGGACGGGGTGCTGGTCGTCGACGGCGGACCGGGCACCGGTAAGACCGCGGTCGCGCTGCACCGGGCCGCCTACCTGCTGTACGCCCACCGGGAGCAGATCGAACGCTCCGGAGTGCTCGTGGTCGGACCGTCCCGGGTGTTCCTGCGCTACATCGAGCAGGTGCTGCCGGCGCTCGGCGAGACCGGTGTGGTGTCCACGACGATCGGAGACCTGCTGCCCGGGATCGAGGCCACCGGCACCGAGGACCCTGACGTCGCTGCGATCAAGGGCCGGCCGATCTGGGCACGGATCCTGTCCAACGCGGTCCGGGCCCGCCAGCGCATCCTGCCCGAGCAGGACCTGAAGGTCGGCTCGCTGCGGCTGCGGCTGCGCACGGAGGACATGATCGAGGCGCAGTCGCGCGCACGCCGTTCCCGTCAGCCGCACAACCTGGCCCGGGTGACGTTCGTGCGACACATGCTCAACGCCCTGGCGGAGCAGTACATCGAGAAGGTCGGCGGTGGCACCCAGGACCATGCCGACATCGTCGAGGAGCTGCGTTCCGCCCGGGACGTGCGGGTGGCGCTGAACCTGTGCTGGTTGCCGTTGACCGCGACCGGGCTGCTGGCCGACCTGTACGCCAAGGCGCACCGCCTCGCAGAGGCCGCACCGCGGTTGTCCGCCGCCGAACGCCGCGCACTGGCCCGGGACCGTGGTTCGGCCTGGACCACTGCCGACGTGCCGCTGCTGGACGAGCTCGCCGAGCTGCTCGGTGCCGATGACGAGGCCAGCCGCGCGGAGGCGCAGGCTGAGCAGGCCCGCCGGGCGGAGGAGGTCGCCTACGCCCGGGAGATGCTGTCTGCCTCCGGCGCCGGCGGCGGCCTGGTGTCCGCGGAGCTGGTCGCCGGAAGGTTCGCCGGTGGCGGCAGCGCGCTGACCACTGCCGAACGGGCTGCTGCGGACCGGTCCTGGACGTACGGGCACGTAGTGGTGGACGAGGCGCAGGAGCTGTCCGCGATGGCCTGGCGTGCGCTGCGGCGGCGCAACCCGCGGCGGTCGATGACCATCGTCGGAGACGTGTGGCAGACCTCGTCCAGAGCGGGCGCCCGGGACTGGGAGCAGATGCTCTCCCGACCCCTCGGCGGGACGTTCCGCACTGAGACGCTCACCGTGAACTATCGCACCCCGGCCTCGATCATGATGCTGGCGCAGCAGGCGATGCAGACCTGGCGCCCCGACCTGCCCCCTGCCCCGGTGACCTCTGCTCGGGACCTGCCGGGCGCCGTCGTCCGCCAGCAGGTGACCGACCTGGTCGGTGGCGTCCGGGAGGTGGTGGACCGCGAACGCGGGCGCGGGACCCTGGCGGTGATCGCCGCCGGGCCGCGGCACGCGACCATCGCCGAGGCGGTCGGCGCCGGCGACGGGCGCGACCTGCGGGCCGAGGTGGTGGTGCTCGATCCGGCAGGGAGCAAGGGCCTGGAGTTCGACGTGGTGGTCCTGGTCGAACCTCAGGAGCTGCTCGACGGCGGTGCTCCGGCTGATCTGTACGTCGCCATGACCCGGGCTACCAGGCGTCTCCACCTGGTGCACGCAGGCGACCTTCCCGCGCCGTTGGCGTCCACGCACTGAGCACGTTTTTGCATCCGGGCACAAGAAGAGCACGATAGGGCCGTGGTCAAGGCACTCCTCCTGGAAAACATCCACCCCCTGGGCACCGAGGTGCTCGACGCTGCCGGGGTGGAGGTGTCGACGCGGTCCGGGGCGTTGGACGAGGACGAGCTGATCGCTGCCTTGGACGGGGTGCAGGTGCTGGGTATCCGCTCCAAGACGCACATCACCCGTCGGGTGCTGGAGCAGGCCAAGGATCTGGTGGCGATCGGTGCGTTCTGCATCGGAACCAACCAGATCGACCTGTCGGCTGCAGCCGGTGCAGGTGTGGTGGCGTTCAACGCCCCGTTCTCGAACACTCGCTCGGTGGTGGAGCTGGCGCTGGCGGAGATCATCGCGCTGACCCGGCGACTGACCGAGAAGGACAAGTCGCTGCACGCCGGCATCTGGGACAAGTCCGCCAACGGCGCGCACGAGGTGCGCGGGCGCACGCTGGGCATCGTCGGCTACGGCAACATCGGCACCCAGCTGTCGGTGGTCGCCGAGGCACTGGGGATGCGGGTGATCTTCTACGACACGGCGGAGAAGCTGGCCCTGGGCAACGCCAAGCGGATGCCGAGCCTGCACTCGCTGCTGGCGGAGGCGGACGTGGTCACCCTGCACGTGGACGGCCGGCCCGGCAACGCAGGTATGTTCGGTGCCGGTGAGTTCGCCGCGATGAAGCCGGGCGCAATCTTCCTCAACCTGTCTCGCGGCTTCCTGGTGGACTACGGTGCGCTGCGCGACCAGGTGCTCGCCGGTCGGGTCGCCGGGGCGGCGGTGGACGTCTTCCCGCAGGAACCGAAGAAGCAGGGGGATGCGTTCGACTCCGAGCTGCGGAACCTGCCGAACGTGATCCTCACCCCGCACGTAGGCGGCTCCACCGAAGAGGCACAGCAGGACATCGGCCGGTTCGTGGCCGCGAAGCTGCGCGACTACCTGCACTCCGGGGCGACTGCGCTGAGCGTGAACGTCCCGGCGCTCATCCTGGACCGGCCCACCGCCGGGACCCGGCGTATCGCGCACCTGCACCAGAACGTGCCCGGTGTGATGGCGGCGACGAACCAGGAGCTCTCCGCCGCCGGGGCGAACATCGAGAGCCAGGTGCTGGCGACCTCCGGCAGCCTGGGCTACGCCGTCACCGACATCAGCGGCGAGGTGCCGGCCGAGACGCTGGCGCGGATCGAGGCGATGGAGGCGACTGTGCGGCTGCGCACGCTGCGCCCGGACAGCGACGACTGACCTTCTGCCGGATCGCCTCCTGCATGCCGCTGGGCGCGCTCAGCCGGACTTGCGACGGAACACCCGGCGACCGGCATGTTCCACCTCCGAACCGTGCACCGGCCCGGTGTTCGGCGGCGTCTCCTCGGTGAGGTGCTCACGCTCGGCCTTCTTCTCCAGCGCGGCACGCATCTTGGCCTTGGCCTCGGCCATCGGATCGTCTGACTTCTCGGATGACATCAGGACTCCTGCCGGTGGTCTGCTACGACGCCAGGTGCCCGGCGCCTGGTGCCCACTCTGCCCCGCCTGCGCCAGGGGCGCCACCGAATACTGCCGATCTGTCGTGACCTGGACAGGGCGTGGGGGATGCCGCCGGGGTCAGCGAGCGGCGAACGCGTCCGTGGCGCGGACGAGAGCGTCCAGAGTGGCGGGTTCGCTGAAGGCATGGCCGGAGTCCGGCGTGATCACCAGCTCGGCGTGGGGCATCGCCCGGGCGAGCTCGTAGGCCGAGACGGCGGGGGTGCACATGTCGTAGCGGCCCTGCACGATCACAGCGGGGATGTGGGCCAGCAGGTGCGCGTCGCGAATGAGCTGGCCCTCCTCGAGCCACCCGTGGTTGACGAAGAAGTGGTTCTCGATGCGCGCGAAGGAGACGGCATGGGCAGGATCGTCGGCCTTGGCCAGGTTCTCCGGGTCGGGGTAGAGGGAGATGACGGTGTTCTCCCAGGCGGTCCATGCGGTGCCGGCCGGCACGTGGACGGCCGGGTCGGGGTCGAACAGGAGGTCGTGGAACGCTTCCTGCAGGTGCCCGGGGACGCGGCGCTCGAGCGGTACCGGAGCGAGGTAGTCCTCCCAGGCTTCCGGGTAGACGTTGCGCAGTGGTCCCTCGTACATCCAGTCCAGCTCGCTACGGCGCAGGGTGAAGATGCCGCGCAGCACGAGCTCGGTGACCCGGCTCGGGTGGGTCTGTGCGTACGCCAGCGCCAGGCAGGAGCCCCAGGAGCCACCGAACACCTGCCAGGCGGTGACGCCCAGGTGCACGCGCAGAGCCTCGATGTCGGCGACCAGGTGCCAGGTGGTGTTCGTGCTCAGGTCGGCCTCCGCTGCGGAGGCATGCGGGCGGGAGCGGCCGGCCATCCGCTGGTCGAACAGGACGATCCGGTATCGCTCGGGGTCGAACACCCTCCGCTGCGCCGGGCTCACCCCCGAGCCTGGCCCGCCGTGCAGGAAGACGACCGGCTTGCCCTCCGGGTTGCCGCTCACCTCGTAGTACAGCTCGTGCCCGTCGCTCACCGGCAGGTGGCCGATCTCGTGCGGCTCGATCTCGGGGTAGAAGGTGCGCAGGTCCGGGCTGTCACGACGGCGAGGGTTCATGGGCTCGAACCTACCCCGGTCGCACGCTGTTCCGGCACTGGTCTGCAAGTACCCTCGGGAGCATGTACACACCTGCCGAGGACCGGTACGAGACCATGCCGATGCGCTACAGCGGGAGGAGCGGGCTGCAGCTGCCGCTCGTCTCTCTCGGCCTGTGGCAGAACTTCGGCGACACCACGCCGCTGGCGACCCAGCGGGAGATCGTCTACCACGCCTTCGACCGGGGGATCACCCAGATCGACCTGGCGAACAACTATGGTCCACCCCCGGGTGCAGCTGAGGAGAACTTCGGCCGGATGCTGCGGTCCGACCTGGCCGCGCTGCGCGATGAGCTGGTGATCACCACCAAGGCCGGCTATCCCATGCACCCTGGTCCCTACGGTGATGGCAGCTCGCGCAAGTACCTGCTCTCCTCCCTGGACGCCTCGCTGCGGCGGATGGGACTGGACTACGTGGACATCTTCTACAGCCACCGCTTCAACCCGGACACGCCGCTGACCGAGACGCTGGGGGCGTTGAAGACAGCGGTGGACTCCGGGCGGGCGCTGTATGCCGGGATCTCCTCCTACAACGCCCGGCGCACCAGGGAGGCGCTGACCGTGGCCGCGGACATCGGCCTGGACCTGCTGGTGCACCAGCCTTCCTACTCGATGCTGAACCGGTGGATCGAGGACGCCGACCACGCCGGCACCGGTGAGTCGCTGCTGGATGTCCTCGGCGATGCTGGGCTGGGTGCAGTGGTCTTCTCGCCGCTGGCCCAGGGCATGCTCACCGACAAGTACCTGGACGGTGTGCCTGCGGACTCCCGCCGGGCAAAGGGCGGACCGCTGCGGGAGGAATACCTCAGCGAGGAGAACCTGGCCCGGGTGCGTGCACTGAACGAGATCGCCGGACGGCGCGGGCAGTCGCTGGCGCAGATGGCCGTGGCGTGGGTGCTGCGGGACCCTCGGGTGACCACCGCTCTGGTCGGCGCCTCCAGCGTGCGACAGCTGGACGACACGCTCGGCGCACTGGACAACCTGGAGTTCTCCGACGAAGAGCTCGCCGAGATCGACCGGCACGCCCAGGAGGGCGGCGTGAACCTGTGGGCGCCGCGGTCCAGCGACCGATAGTCCCGCTGTTCGCCGCCGGTGGTCCGGGCTTCCCCTCCCGGACCACCGGCGGACGTCTCTACTCGAGCGGCGCCGAGGCACTGCGCTCGTTGCGCAGGGTCGCGATCGCCGCCTCGAAGTCTTCCAAGGAGGAGAAGGCCTGGTAGACGCTGGCGAACCGGAGGTAGGCGACCTCGTCCAGATCGCGCAACGGACCGAGGATGGTCAGGCCGACCTCGTGCGCGTCCACCTCTGCCACACCGGTGGCACGGACCGCCTCCTCCACCTTCTGCGCCAGCAGCGCCAGGTCGTCCTCGGAGACCGGCCGCCCCTGGCAGGCCTTGCGCACGCCCGCGATGACCTTGTCCCGGCTGAACGGTTCGACCGCCCCGGAACGCTTCATCACGTTCAGGCTGGTGGTCTCTACAGTGGTGAATCGTCGGCCGCACTCGGGGCACTGCCGACGCCGCCGGATGGAGGCACCATCCTCAGCGGTGCGCGAGTCCACTACCCGGGAGTCGCCGTGTCGGCAGAACGGGCAGTGCACCAGGCGGTTCCCTTCCCTCCGACGCGATGCGCGCGGCACCACATGTTGGACAATCACATCCGTGTAACTACTAGATGTGCCCAACTTAGACAGCGCAGGGCCCCTGATGCAAGTATTTCGCTGCAGCAGATCTCGCTACTCATCGCTCCGCCGGTACGGTGAGCTCCTGTCCAACGTGCACAGTAGCAGCGGACAGGTTGTTCAGCGCGACGATCTGGTCGATGACCACGCGGACATCCTGCCCCTCGGCGGCGACACCCTCCGCGACCGTCCACAGGCTCTCCCCCGGCCCGACGGTCACGCTCTGCACCTGCTCAGGGGCTGCCTCCTGGGTCGGCAGCGCCAGACCGACGCCGGCTCCAAAGGCCGCGGCGAGCACGAACGCCAGTACCACCAGGACGGCCCGGCCACGGTCGGTGAGCCGCAGCGGAGCCGCCGTGGCCGCTGGCGCGGCAGGTAGGGCCGCCGGCGCGGCAGGCAGCTCGGGGACAGCGGCCAGGTGCCGCCGCCGAGCGGGTACGGTCACAGCCACTGTGGGGAACGCCACTGCACTCATCGTTCTCGTCTCCTCGCTCTCGTCGAACACCTGTCCGTCGAACGTCTGTGCTGAACCTAGCACGCGCCCGGGACGACACGCCAGTCGAACGCATGTTTGGCATTTTCGGTGGTGGCGCCTATCGTGGAGAACGCCACGACCAGAGCAGATCATCGACCACTGACATCGGCGGAATTCCAGGCGATGTGGAGCAGGAGGAGACCATGGCCCGCACACCGAAGAAGGATGAGAGCGAGCGTCCGGACCCGGCGACACTGAGCCCTAGGCAGCGTCGGATCATGGACTCGATCCGGGCAAGCCTGGAGGCGAAGGGCTATCCGCCGACGATGCGCGAGATCGCCACCGCCGTCGGACTGGCCAGCCCGTCCTCGGTGAAGTACCAGCTGGAGCTGCTGGAGCGAAAGGGTTTCCTCCGCCGGGACGCACTGTCCACCCGGGCGATCGAGATCGTCGCCGACGACTCCCGCAAGGTGCGCGGCAACGCGGCCACGTTCACCACCTACGACGGTGAGCAGGACGCTGCCCGCGCCGCCTACGTGCCGCTGGTCGGCCGGATCGCCGCCGGTGGGCCGATCCTGGCGGAGCAGGCGATCGAAGATGTCTTCCCGCTGCCCCGCCAGCTGGTCGGTGACGGGGAGCTGTTCCTGCTCCAGGTGGTCGGCGACTCGATGATCGATGCGGCAATCTGCGACGGTGACTGGGTCGTGGTGCGCAGCCAGGCGGTCGCGGAGAACGGCGAGATCGTGGCGGCGATGATCGACGGCGAGGCAACGGTGAAGACGCTGAAGAAGACCGACGAGGCGGTCTGGCTGCTGCCGGCGAACGACAACTACTCCCCCATCGACGGCTCCCAGGCCGAGGTGCTCGGCCGCGTGGTCAGCGTGCTGCGCTCGCTGTGACCTAGCCGCTGGCGGCCGCTTCGGTGGCCGCCATGTCATCGGCCAACGCGTCACCGGCCAACGCGTCGCCCGCCAGCCGTCGCAGCGCCCCACGCACCACCTCCGGGTCCGTGGTCGGCCACAGCGGCGGCAGGCTCGCGGCGAGGAACGACCCGTACCGGGCAGTGCGCAGCCGCGGATCCAGCACGGCCACCACGCCGCGGTCGGTGGTGCTGCGGATCAGCCGACCCGCGCCCTGGGCGAGCAGCAGCGCCGCGTGCGTGGCCGAGACGGCCATGAACCCGTTCCCGCCCGCGCGGCCGACCGCCTCGGTGCGGGCGGCCTTCACCGGATCGTCCGGGCGCGGGAACGGGATGCGGTCGATGAACACCAGCCGGCAGCTCAGACCGGGCACGTCCACGCCCTGCCACAGGGACAGAGTGCCGAACAGGCTGGCCCTGGGGTCGGCGGCGAACTCCCGGACCAGAGTGGGCAGCACATCGTCACCCTGCAGCAGGATCGGCCACTCGAGCTGCTCGCGCAGCGCCTCGGCCGCCGCCTGGGCACCACGCCGGGAGGAGAACAGCCCGAGCGCCCCACCCTGGGAGGCGGTCACCAGCTCTGCGATCTCCGCGAGCATCTTCTCGTCGGTGCCGTCCCGGCCTGGGCGAGCCAGCGAGGAGGCGACGTACAGGATGCCCTGCCGGCCGTAGTCGAACGGTGAGGAGACCAGCTCGCTGCGGTAGCCGCCGTCGACCAGACCGAGCGACCGCGCGGTGGACTGGAAGGTGCCGCCCAGGGCGAGCGTGGCGGAGGTGAGCACCGCGGACCGGCCGTCGAGCAGCTCGCCGGCGATCGGCCCGGCCACGTTCAGCGGGGCGAGCATCAACCGGGACCCCTCCCCCGGTCGCCGACCCCGCTCGCACCAGAGCACGTCGACATGCTCGGCGATCCGGTCCGAGAGCAGCCGGTCGGCCACCTCGAACAAGGCCAGCAGCGCACTGTGCGCCACCGACTTCGCGCCCGCCTCGGCGGCCGAGGTCTGCTGCCCGCGCATCGCCGACATGCCTTCTCGGGCACCGTCGGCGATCGCTCGCACCACCGGAGCCAGCTCCTCAGGCAGGCCGGAGCGCAGCCGGCCCTCGGGCACGGCCATCAGCAACGGGCGCAGCTCCTCGCCGGCCTCCTGCAGCCCGGTCAGCGGCAATCCTGCGTGCCGCCGGGCGGTGCGGGCGGTGCGCTCCACCACAGCGGCGGAGAGCTCGACCGTCGCCTGGGCGGTGACCCGGTCGGGCAGCTCGTGCGCCTCGTCGACCACCAGGATCTCGTGCTCGGGCAGCACCTTCGGGTTCCCGGAGGCGGCGATGCCGAGCATCGCGTGGTTGGTGACCACCAAGTCGGCCTCGCGGGCGTGCGCGCGGGCGCGTTCGGGGAAACACTCGGCCAGCAGCGGGCACTTCTGGCCGAGGCACTCCAGGGAGGTGATCGACACCTGCCGCCAAGCGCGCTCGCTCACCCCGGGTACCAGGTCGTCCCGGTCGCCGGTGTCGGTCTCACCGGCCCACTCCCGCAGCCGGACCACCTGGCCGCCGAGGGACTCCTCAGCCTCGCCGGGGTGTTCTTCGGCGGTCGACGGCGCAGCCTCGGTGGCAGCGAACAGGGCACCGTCGTCGTCGGGGTAGCCGCCGGCGACCTTGTGCTTGCACACGTAGTTGTGCCAGCCCTTGAGCAGCGCCACGTCCGGCTCCCGTCCGAGGTGCCGGGTCAGGGTCTCGGTCACCAGGGGCAGGTCGTGTCCCAGGATCTGCCGTTGCAGGGCCAGCGTCGCCGTGGAGACGATCGCACGCTGCCCG
Source organism: Ruania sp. (assembly GCA_035303065.1). Lineage (GTDB taxonomy): Bacteria > Actinomycetota > Actinomycetes > Actinomycetales > Beutenbergiaceae > Ruania. Next base: position 1,868 of record DATGRZ010000117.1, on the reverse strand, counting down.
GAGGAGACGGTCTTGAGCAGGGTGGGCACCAGGTAGGCCAGCGACTTCCCGGTCCCGGTGCCGGCCTGGACGAGCAGGTGCGCGCCGTCGTCGAGCGTGTCCGTGACCGCACGGGCCATCTCGTGCTGGCCGGCGCGGCGGGCACCGCCCATCGCGGCCACCACCTCGTCCAGGGCGGCGTCGACGCTGTGCGCGGGTCCGGCATCACCGACCCGCTCGTCCTGCTCGCTCTCACCCACCCCCCGACGGTATCGCGCCGACAGGATAAACCTGGTGCGCCGCCCACAGCTCAGCCGGCGCGGCGCAGGTCGGCGGCGAGCGCGTCGTCCACCCGTGCCACCAGGTGGGTGCCCTCGGCGAGGTGCTCGGTGGAGATGACCTCGCCGGTGGCGTGCGCCCGGTGCACGAGGTCACCGCGGTCGTAGGGCACCAGCACGTCCACCTCGACCGCCGGCCGAGGCAACGTCTCAGCGATCAGCGTGCGCAGCTCCTCGATCCCGGCGCCGGTACGGGCGGAGACGGCGATGGCGTTCGGTTCCCGGGTGCGCAGCCGGTGAAGAGTCTCCGGCTCAGCCAGGTCGGCCTTGTTCAGCACCACGATCTCCGGCAGGTCCCGGGCTCCTTCGATGTCCCGAAGTACGTCTCGCACGGCGGCGATCTGGCCCTCCGGGTCGGGGTGGGCGGCATCCACGACGTGCAGGATCACGTCCGAGGCACCGACCTCCTCCAGGGTGGAGCGGAACGCTTCCACCAGCTGGGTGGGCAGGTTGCGCACGAAGCCGACCGTGTCCGCGAGGGTGTAGGTGCGCCCGTCCGGGGTCTGTGCCCGGCGCACCGTGGGGTCCAGGGTGGCGAACAGGGCGTTCTGCACCAGCACCCCGGCGTCAGTGAGGCGGTTCAGCAGGGAGGACTTGCCGGCGTTGGTGTACCCGGCGATGGCCACCGAGGGCACGTCACCGGCGCTGCGGGAGTGCCGGCGCGCGGCGCGGCCGGGGGCCATCTGGGCGATCTGCCGGCGCAGCTTGGCCATCCGGGTGCGGATCCGGCGCCGGTCCAGCTCGATCTTCGTCTCACCGGGTCCGCGCGAGCCGATCCCGGCGCCGCCGGCGACGCGGCCACCGGCCTGCCGGGACATCGACTCACCCCAGCCGCGCAGGCGTGGTAGCAGGTACTCCAGCTGGGCCAGCTCCACCTGAGCCTTGCCCTCCCGGGACTTGGCGTGCTGGGCGAAGATGTCCAGGATCAGCGCGGTGCGGTCGATCACCTTCACCTTGATCACGTCCTCCAGGCCGCGCCGCTGGGACGGGGCGAGCTCGGAGTCGACGATCACCGTGTCCGCGTGGGTAGCGGCGACCACGTCGGCGAGCTCGGCGGCCTTGCCCGACCCCAGGTAGGTGCCCGGGTCGGGGGCGGAGCGCCGCTGCAGCATGCCGTCCAGCACCACGGAGCCGGCGGTCTCGGCGAGCGCTGCGAGCTCGCGCAGGGAGACCTCGGCCTCCTCGGCGGTGCCGTGGGTCCACAGGCCGACGAGCACGACCCGCTCCAGGCGCAGCTGCCGGTATTCGACCTCGCTGACGTCCTGCAGCTCGGTGGACAGGCCGCCGACCCGCTGCAGCGCGGTGCGCTCGGCCAGGTCCAGCTGGTCCCCGTCGTGGTCGGTGTGCTCGTCCTGCTCGTGCTGGATCGCCGTGCCCGCCCGCGCCAGGATCCGGTTGACGACGTCCTGTGCGCGGGCCTCGGTGGAGGCGTCCAGCTCGGCGGACCTCGGACGGGCGGTGGGTCGGGTCATGGTGTCCTTGTCGGCAGGTGGATCTTGATACCTCCACGATCCCACGGGGCCTGCGGTCCCGCCAGAGGATTTCGCTCAC
>DATGRZ010000116.1:0-2299 GCA_035303065.1 Ruania sp. | reverse complement strand
ATATACCCAGAGCCAGCTCGCCGAGGTGCTCGGCACCAGCCAGAGCGCGATCGCCCGGATCGAGCAGGGCAGCCAGAACCTCTCCGTGGAGATGCTCTCCCGGATCAACGAGGCCCTCGATGCCGACCTGCTGTCCATCGGTGCCCCGCGGCCCACCCACCTGCGGGTCACCGGCGGGCAGAAGCTCTCCGGCACGATCCGGGTGAACACCTCCAAGAACGGGGCGGTGGCGCTGCTGTGCGCATCGCTGCTGAACCGTGGCCGCACCACGCTGCGCCAGGTGGCCCGGATCGTCGAGGTGGACCGGATCGTGGACGTGCTGCGCTCTATCGGGGTGCGCGCGACCTGGTCCGACGATGGCAAGGACCTGGAGATCGTGCCGCCGGCGGAGCTGAACCTGGGCGGCATCGATGAGGATGCGGCCCGCCGCACCCGCAGCATCATCATGTTCCTCGGCCCGCTGCTCGGCCGGGAGGACTCCTTCCAGCTGCCCTATGCCGGCGGTTGCGACCTGGGCACCCGCACCGTCGAGCCGCACATGATCGCGCTGCGCCCGTTCGGTCTGGAGGTGCTCGCTACCGGCGGCTGGTACCAGGCATCGGTGAGCACCGGCCAGCCGGACGAGCTGTCCGTGGTGCTCACCGAGCGGGGCGACACCGTCACCGAGAACGCCCTGATGGCCGCTGCCCGGCACCCCGGCGTGACCGTGATCCGCAACGCCAGCCCGAACTACATGGTCCAGGACCTGTGCTTCTACCTGGAGCTGCTCGGGGTGCGTGTCGAGGGAATCGGCACCACCACGCTGCGGGTGCACGGGTTGGCCGAGATCGACACCGACGTCACCTACTCCCTCGGTGAGGATCCGGTGGAGGCGATGAGCCTGATCACCGCGGGTATCGTCACCGGATCGGAGATCACCGTGACCCGGGTGCCGATCGAGTTCATGGAGATCGAGCTGGCCACCCTGGCCGAGATGGGCCTGCGGTACACGATCTCCCCGGAGTACCCGGCGGCGAACCGGCGCACCCGGCTGGTGGATGTCACCGTCCACCCGAGCGAGCTGCGGGCTCCGATCGACAAGATCCACCCGATGCCGTTCCCGGGGCTGAACATCGACAACCTGCCGTTCTTCGCGGTGATCGCCGCCTGCGCCTCGGGCACCTCCACGATCCACGACTGGGTGTACGACAACCGGGCGATCCACCTGACCGACCTGACCCGCCTCGGTGCGGACGTGCGCCTGCTGGACCAGCACCGCCTGGACGTGACCGGTCCGACCCGTTGGTCCGGTGCAGAGGTGAGCTGCCCGCCGGCGCTGCGCCCCGCGGTGGTGATCCTGCTGGCGATGCTCGCCGCGAAGGGCACCTCGGTGCTGCGCGGGGTGGACATCATCTCCCGCGGTTACGAGCAGCTCCAGGAACGGCTGATCGAGCTCGGCGCACAGATCGAGACCTTCCGCGACTGACCTGCTACCGGCGCAGCCCGCGGGCCCAGTCCCGGAAAGCCGGGAGCCGCAGCAGCGCGCTGTCGGTGTGGTGGTCGGCCTCGAACACGTACTCACCGCTCGCCGCGGGGTCAGGTTCTCAGTCTTGCGGCTCGATGTTGCCGATCACCTCGACCGTGCGCGCGGTACCATCGGCCAGGTCGTACTCCATGCCCACGATCGCGCACTCACCGGCCGCCACGGCCTCTTCCAGGACCGCCGAGTAGTCGTGCAGCATGCGCACAGTGGAGCGCACGTGCTCGGTGAGCAGATGACGCTGGTCCACCAGGTGCAGCGTGAGCGAGTCCTTGTTCACCGTGCCGTCGGCATCGTCGCGCTCCGCCGTCCCGGTGACCAGGCTGGGGATCACCCGGTCGACGATGGCGCGCACGAAGTTGTTCGGCAGCGATCCGGTCGCCAGCGCATCCGCAGCCGCCCCCACCGCCCCGCAGCCGTGGTGCCCGAGAACCACCACCAGCGGAGTGTGCAGCAGGTCCACACCGAACTCGATCGACCCGGTGACCGTGGTGTCCACCACGTGCCCAGCAGTGCGGACGACGAACAGGTCCCCCAGCCCGCGGTCGAAGATGATCTCCGCGGCCACGCGCGAGTCCGAGCACCCGAACAGCACCGCGAACGGAGCCTGGGCGGAGGACAGCTCGGCGCGCCGCTCGACGTTCTGGTTCGGGTGGTCGGCATCACCTGCGACGAACCGGGCGTTGCCTTCCATCAGGGCGGCATAGGCCTCGGCAGGGGTGAGGGTGCTGGTCACTCGGTCTCCTCCAGCTCGTTGCGGGTAGGTGGGTTGGCTCCCGC
>DATGRZ010000115.1:0-36748 GCA_035303065.1 Ruania sp. | reverse complement strand
GGGGTGGCCTCCCTCGGCACGGGCCGACTTGCCGTGGGTGATCGGGTGTCGGAGGCCCAGCTCCAGCTCTTGATGGGTATGGGCCGCGACCCGCTCACCGGCGACCCGCTCGGTCTGGCGTTCCCGGCCTACAAGTCCGCGGCAGAGCGGATCGAAGCCCGCGTGGCTGGCCTCGACCCGGCGTTGAGTCCTGGCGCGAAAGGTGAGGCGGTCGCGCAGATCGAGGCCGAGGAGAGTGAGTGTGGGACGCGGCGGGCGGTTGCGGGGTTCGACTTCACTTTCTCGATTCCGAAGTCCGCTTCGGCACTGTGGGCGGTCTCTGATGCCGGGACGCAGGCGTTGATCGGTGAGGCGCATCATCGGGCGGTTGCGGAGGTGGTTGCGTTCATGGAGCGAGAGGTTGCAGCCACCCGCACCGGCGCAACCGCCGGCGACGGAGCTGTTGCACAGGTCGATGTCACCGGGCTGGTAGCCACGGCGTTCGATCACTTCGATTCCCGCGCCAGCGACCCCCACCTGCATACCCACGTCGTTATCTCCAACAAGGTACAGACTGCCTTGGATGGGAAGTGGCGGAGCGTGGATGGGCGGCCGATGCACGCCGCCGTCGTCGCGCTCTCGGAGCTGCACCAGGCGGTGTTCGCCGATCACATGACCCGCACCTTCGGCGTCGAATGGGAAGCCCGTGACATGGGCCGGGACCGGAACCCGGCGTGGGCGATCACCGGTGTGCCGGAAGAGCTGGTCCAAGAGTTCTCCACCCGCGCCCGGCACATCGACACCGAGACCGACCGCCTCATCGCCGAGTACGTCGACAAGCGCGGGCGGCGGCCGTCACCGGCGACGATCATGAAGCTGCGCGCCCAAGCCACCCTGTCCACGCGCCCCGACAAGGAGGTCCGGTCGCTGGCGAACCTCACCGAGCAGTGGCGCACCCGTGCCACCGGTGTAATCGGTCAGGACGCCACTACATGGGCACGCGCCGTCACCGACAACGAGACGCCCTTACTGCTGCGAGCCGACGACGTCCCACTCGGCGTGGTTGCCGAGCTCGGGATCGCGGTGGTCGAGGTCGTCGGTGAGAAGCGCTCGACTTGGCGCCGTTGGAACCTTATGGCCGAGGCGTCCCGCCAGACGATGGGCTGGCGGTTCGCCTCCATGCAGGACCGGGAGGCGATCGTCGGCATGGTCGCTGACGCCGCCGAGAACGCGTCGCTGCGACTCACTCCACCCGACCTCACTACCAGCCCAGCAGCGCTCCGGCGCGTGGACGGCACCAGTGTGTTCCGGCCCAAGCACTCCACCGTGTTCTCCTCCGAGCTGTTGCTCGCAGCCGAGGACCGGCTGCTCGACCGATCCCGCACTATCACCGCACCCACGGTCCCAGTCGGCACTGTGGAAACGATCACCTCCCAGGCCGATGCCGAGAGACGAATGCTCGGCGAGGACCAGGCCGACGCTTTGATGAAGATCGCCGTCTCCGGGCGGGTGCTCGACGTGCTCGTCGGCCCGGCAGGTGCGGGCAAGACCACGGCTATGTCGGCGTTGCGGAGGATGTGGGAGAAGGAACACGGTTCCGGGTCCGTGGTCGGGCTGGCCCCCTCCGCAGTGGCAGCGCAGGTCCTCGCTGATGACCTTGGCATCGCGACGGAGAACACCGCGAAATGGTGGACCAACCACCTCGTGCACGGGACGAGGTTCGAGGCGGGGCAGCTCGTCATGATCGACGAAGCATCCCTGGCAGGCACCCTGTCCCTGGACCGGATCACGCACCTCGCGGAGCAGGCGGGCGCGAAGGTGCTGCTGGTGGGTGACTTCGCCCAGCTCCAGTCCGTGGACGCCGGTGGCGCATTCAACCTCCTTGTGAGCGACCGGGACGATGCTCCCCAGTTGGTCGACGTCCACCGCTTCACGAACGCCTGGGAGAAGACCGCATCCCTTGGGCTACGGCATGGACGTACCGAGGTGATCGACGCCTACCTCGATCATGGCCGCATCCACGAGGGCGACGCCGAGGCGATGACCGATGCCGCTTACGCCGCCTGGCGCGCCGACCGCGACGCCGGGTCGGTGGCAGTGCTGATCGCCGAGACCCGCGACGACGTGAACACCCTCAACACCCGTGCCCGCGCGGACCTGATCCTCGACGGCACCCTCGCACCCGGCCGCGAGGTCGAGCTGACCGACGGCACCACCGCCGGGGTCGGGGACACGGTCATCACCCGCCGCAACAACCGGCGCCTTCGCAACGGCAAGGACTGGGTCCGCAACGGCGACACCTGGACTATCAAAGACGTGCGCGACGATGGCTCGGTCACGATCCGTCCCAGCAGACGCAGATTCGGCGGGTCGATCGTGCTGCCGACGTCGTATGTGGCCGAGCATGTCGATCTTGGGTACGCGGTCACCGCACATCGCGCTCAGGGTGTCACGGTCGATACCGCGCATGTGTTGGTGGGGCCGACGACCACGCGGGAGAACTTCTATGTCGCCATGACCCGTGGCAGGCACTCCAACCGGGCGTATGTGGTCCTGGACCGCGCGGACGATGCCCACGCCGAGCCGCATCCAGGCGACAATCCCGACGCCACCGCCCGGAGCGTGCTCTACGGCGTCCTCCAGCACGTCGGCGCGGAGCTGTCCGCCTATGAGACCATCACCGCGGAACACGAGCAGTGGGGCTCGATCGCCCAACTCGCGGCCGAGTACGAAACCATCGCTGCCGCAGCCCAACGTGACCGCTGGGCGACTTTGATCCGTGCCTGCGGTCTCACCGAAAGCCAGGCCGACGCCGCGGCGGACTCGGAGGCCTTCGGAGCACTCACCGCCGAGCTGCGGCGCGCCGAGGCCAACCACCACGATATGGACCGTTTGCTCCCGCGCCTGATCGCGGCCCGCGGGTTCGATGACGCAGACGACATCGCCTCCGTCCTGCACCACCGCGTCACTCGCGCCACAGCACGTCCCGCCGGCTCGGGCCGGACCCGGACGGCACCGCGGCTGATCGCCGGGCTCGTCCCCGCAGCGCGAGGCCCGATGACCGCTGACATGCGCCATGCCCTCGATGAATGTCACCAACTCATCGAGCAACGAGCCACCGCCGTCCTGGACACCGCCATCACCGACCAAGAGCCCTGGACTACCCGGCTCGGCGCCGTGCCCGAGGGAGAGAAGGAAGCGCAGGCGTGGCGGCGCGAAGCGAGAGTCGTGGCCGCCTACCGCGACCATTACCAGATCACCGGCAGCCACCCCCTCGGCCCCGAACCGGACACCACGGCGCAGAAGATCGGCCACGCCCGTGCCGACACCGCCCTCCAACGCGCCCAAGCCATCACCCGGCCCCGGCAGGATGGGCCGGGGCCGCAACCGGCAGGACGCGACCAGATCGGTCCCCGGCTGTGAGCACTTTCAGATGTCAGAGATCGGGCGTATCGTGGAGGCGAGGCAGGATTCTTCTCACCACTCGGCCGTACGCGGTCAGTCCGGCTTTGGACCCTTCTCAACGCACTGCCTCCTCAGGTGAAACGTGCGATTGAGAGGAGCCGATCATGTTCCGCCTCCTGCTAGCGGGAAGCCTCAGAATCCGATACTTCCTGCGCCGCTACATGCCCACCAACATCCTCGCTGACGCGATCCACACCAGACGCGGCGTGAAGTGGGGACCGGTAGCGATGCTGCTGGCCGTCCCGTACTTCGCCGCTGCCGTCTGGCTCGTCGGCGTTATCGAACAGGGCGCGCCGGGCTGGCTCCACCTGTTCGTACTGCTGACAGTGTGGTCCGGATTCAAGATGCTCTGGCTCGGACCCGCCAGCATCGCCTGGCTCCTCCGAGCCCGCCTCGGTGAAGCCGGCGCACGTCGACGACAGCGACGAACCGCCCCACAAGAGGCCAACGACACATCCGAAAGAGGCATGTCCGAGTTGGCGAGGATGGTCTGATATGCGCAGTGACCAACATGTGCCGCACGCTCCAAACGCGGTGGCAAGAACCGCAGACTGCCCCGGACCTTCACGCCCCAACGCACGAACCTGGTAGTGGAATCGTTGGCGGGACGACGGGCGTGTCCGGCATGACGCCCCGTCGCCGGGCACCTTCTCGGGCGGATCTTGCGAACACCCGAACACGCGCGACCGATGACCTGCACCGTTCCCGTCATGGGTTCCCCAACTGGCACAGCCAGGAGGGTGTTCGGCTCGGTTCGCACACGTAACTTGATTCCGGGCTGCGCCTGGGACACTTCAGTCCCTGCTGTATAGTTCAGTGGATGCTGACCATTGCTTCTCGCCTGAACGTCATGAACCGGCTGGGCCGCGCGCTGGCCGACCCGACCAGGTCCCGCATCATCCTGACGCTGCTCGACCGACCGGCCTACCCGGCAGAGCTGGCCCGCGATCTGGATCTGACACGCTCTAACGTGTCCAACCATCTGGCGTGCCTGCGCGACTGCGGGATCGTGATCGCCGAGCCCGAGGGCCGCAAGACGCGCTATGAGATCGCCGATCCGCACCTGACGCGGGCGCTGACTGCCCTGGTCGACGTCACCCTCGCGTTGGACGAGAACGCCCCGTGCATTGAACCGGCCTGCTCGGTGCCCAGATGCGACGCAGCAGAGGTGGTCGCGTGATCCTGGCTTCCGTCCTGCAGGCAATCGGCCTGTTCATCGTGACCAACATCGACGACATCATCGTGCTCTCCCTGTTTTTCGCCCGCGGCGCGTGCCAACGCGGGACGACCACGCGCATCCTGGTCGGCCAGTACCTGGGGTTCGCCGGCATCCTCGGTGCCGCTGTGCTGGTGACTATCGGAGCCGGAGCATTCCTGCCCTCAGCAGCTATCCCGTACTTCGGGCTCATCCCCCTGACCCTCGGCCTCTGGGCGGCATGGCAAGCCTTACGCGGAGACGATGACGACGATGACGCCAAGATCGCAGGCAAGAAGGTCAGCGCGTGGACCGTCGCAGGAGTCACCTTCGCCAACGGCGGAGACAACATCGGCGTCTACGTCCCCGTCTTCCTCAACGTGGAACCCATCGCAGTGGTCGCCTACTGCCTCGTCTTCCTCGCACTCGTCGCGGTCCTAGTCATACTCGCCAAGTTCGTCGCCACCCGCCCGCCGATCGCCGAAGTCCTCGAACGCTGGGAACACGTCCTGTTCCCCATCGTCCTGATCGGCCTGGGCATCCTCATCCTCGTCAGCGGCGGAGCGTTTGGTCTCTGACGAAGCCAAAGCGAACAAGAGAGGTCCCCAGGCTCGACGTTCCGGTAGAGGATCCCCTGGCGGGACGTCACCACCGCACTTCTTCCAACCCAGGTACGCTTCGGCCCGGCGGGTTCCCCTTATGGAGATGCCGCAGCCCACTGTCTGAAGGAGTGCTTACAGGTCCAAGGCATCTAGGGCGGTGGGTCGTGCTTGTGTTGTGCCCGGCGCGGCACAGGAGCGCGTGCACCACCAGGCGACGTCGCGCTCTGGCCCCAGCCTCGGGTTGGGGCCGCGGGTCAAGCGCAGCAGGACGTTGGCATCTGGTTGCGGAAGAGGCCGGCCGCGATGCGCAGGCTTTCGGCCATGGTCAGATATGGCGCCCAGGTATCGGCCAGATCATCGACGGTCATGCCGGCTTTGATGGCGTAGGTGGCCGCCAGCATGATCTCTCCGGCGCCGTCAGCCAGGGCGTGTACGCCCAGGATCTCGCCGCTCTCGGCGTCGGCGACGAGCTTCACCGCGCCGCGGGTGTCGTGCTGGACCAGCGCCCGGGGGACGTCGGAAAGGTCCAGGACGCGGCAGTCGCAAGCGTGCCCGCGGATGAGGGCCTCGTCCTCGGTCAGCCCCGCTGAGGCCAGCTGGGGCCGGGTGAAGACGACCGCTGGCAAGCCGGCGTAGTCGACCCGAGCTACCTGCGGGACTCCGTCATCGGTCAGGGCGTTGAGCGCGGCGGCCCGACCGCCAGCGGCGGCGACGTAGACGTACTGGGGAGCCCCAGAGACGTCACCCGCGGCGTAGATGCGGGGATTGGAGGTGCGCTGGGCCTCGTCGACCACGATAAAGCCCCGCTCGTCCACGTCCACACCGGCCGCAGCCAGGTCCAGGCCGTCGATACGGGGCAGGCGTCCGGTGGCCACCAGGACCCGCGCGCCGCGCACCTGCTCGCCCGAGTCCGTGGTCACCACCACCTCTCCTGCGGGGCCCGCCTCGCGAGCCACCGTCGTCGCGTGCTCTTCCACCACGGTGATGCCGTCGTCGGCAAAAATCTCTCGAAGACCCTGGGCCAGCTCCGGCTCGGCGTGGGGCGCCAGACGCCCCACCACCGACACCCGGGCGCCGAGGTGAGCGAACAGCTGGGCCTGCTCCATCCCGACGTACCCGCCACCGATGACGGCCAGGGACTCGGGCAGCTCAGTGAGCTGCATCGCGGTGGTGGACGTCAGCCAGTCCACGGAGCCAAGGCCGGTCACGTCCGGGACGGCGGGGGTGGAGCCGGTGGCGACCAGATAGGCCCGTGCCCGCAGCGACTGGCCGTCGACGGCCAGGGTGTCCCTGTCCAGGAAGGTAGCCTGGCCCGGGCGGACCTCGAAGCCGTAGGCGGCGGCCACGTCGGCGTACTTCGCATCGCGCAGGCGCTCGATCAGGGCGTCCTTCTGGGCCACCAGATCGCCGAGGTTCACGCGCCCGGCTGCCGTTGGGGCGCCGGTGAAGGGGTTGGTGATCGCGGCGTGCCGGGCTCCAGCGGCCGCCAGGAGCGTCTTGGACGGCACGCAGCCGATGTTCACGCATGTGCCGCCCAGGACACCCCGCTCGATCAGCACGACGCTCTTACCGGCCTGGCTGGCCGCGATGGCGGCCGACATGGCCGCGCCTCCTGAGCCGATCACGGCCAGATCGATGTCGTAGTCCTCAGTCATCTCGCACCCTCATTTGCGTTACGCGTTTTCAGTGACCACACTGGACGTTCCAGTGCAGGGGAAGGTCAAGGTGAACATGGAAGAGAGCCGAGCAAGGGGTCACTGTGCGCATCGGTGAGCTGGCCGAGGCCAGCGGCACCACGACCAAGACGCTCCGCTTCTACGAAGAGGCCGGACTCCTGCCCCCGCCTGAGCGCACCGCCAACGGATACCGCGACTACGCCCCTGATACCCTGGTGCGCCTGGATTTCGTTCGCCGCGGCCGCACCGCTGGGCTCACCCTGGCCCAGATCCGCGAGGTCCTCGACATCCGCGACGCCGGAGTCGCGCCCTGCCAGCACGTGCACGACCTGCTCGAGGCCCGCCTGGGCGACCTGGACCAGCAGATCGCCGACCTGCAGGCACTGCGACACACCGTCGCGCACCTTCGCGACGGTGCCGCCACCAGCGACCCCACCAACTGCGACGCCACGACCGTCTGCCGCTACCTGTGACCGCACGGAACCGGCGCCGTCTGGCACCGGACCCACGCTCAATGCCGAACAGCGTCCGGTGAGCGATCGGCTAACGGAACGTCAGTCAGCGTAGCCCCGCCAGCATTACCCGGAAGCGAAAGTTGCCACGGAGCGTCGACAGAACCCCAAAAGCCACACCCACCGGCGCAGCACTCCAGCCAACCCCGCGCAGGCCAGCGATCATCGCGATATACCGGAGGATGGGGCACGGACACCGTACGAAACCACCGAATCCGGGCCGGTACAGCCGGAAATCTCACGAACGCCCGATGGCGGCCGATCCAGCAACGCGAAGGCCATCGTCGGCCTCTACCGCCCCTGCCGACAGCGAGGTGAGCTACACAGCGGGTCAGACCCTGGCGGGACGGCGACCGCGCGGGCGGATCGTTCCCCCACCGGCCACGACCGCAGAGCGCACCGTCTCATGGCCGACCCCCAGTTCAGCTGCGACCTCTTCGAGCGTCATGCCCTGCTCGTACAATCGCGCGGCCTCCCGGCGCCCGGGCTCATCCAGACCGCGGCGGCGCATCGCGACGCCCACCTGAGAAGCGAGCCGGTGCACCGTCGTGCGATGTATCCCGAACCGCCGCACCAGCTCATCAACTGGCACACCCTTGGCGTACTCCTCGGCCAGCGCAGCCCGATTCGAGACACTCAAACGGGTTTGAGACCGGGGTGAATTTTTCGCCACTGAGCCGCGCACATCCTCGATAGGCTGACGTTCAGGACGCGACGCCGAGCGCCGTGATCCCCGCAGAACCCGGCGAATCAACGTCACGAGCGGCTTGCGTGGGTTTGAGAACCACCCAGCGAGGTGCACCAGCCGGGAGACGAGCGCGGCAACGGCGCGTTCAGAAGACCGGGCCACCGCCACGCGGCCGGCGCGTCCACAGTCCGCACGGCCGGGTGGAGCCACGCCCCACGCCGAGGCAGCTGGGCATCGGGTTCGGGTAGGGCCGTTCCCGGCAGAGCACGCCGTTGATGACGGCGTAGCCTCCTGGCTCGCCCAGGTACTGGCGCCTCAGGTCGTATCCGTTGACGAAGATCTCGCAGTCGCAGAGGCCGCCGACCTGCCCGAGCCGGCGTTCCAGGGCGGTCGCTCGTGGGGCGCGCTGGTCGCGATATCGCGACGCCCACCGCAGCCCTCGGCAGCCGTGCTCGAGCATCCGGTACACGTAGCACAGCAGGCACTCCCCTTCCCTGGGGTCGGTCAGCTCGGCAGCCAGCTGACGTAGGTAGCTTTCCGTGTCCTCGATCGTCAGGTTGCTCATCGCCGCAGTGAACCAGCAGGCACCGACACTGTTGCCTCCGCCTAGTACTTAGCGTTACTGTCTACCAGTACTCAACATCACTAGGTAGTGTGAGGAGCCCAGGTGGGCCGGCAGATCACCGAGATGCTCAAGGGCACGCTGGACGGCATCGTGCTGGCGATCCTGGCCACCGGTGGCGCCTACGGCTACCAGATCACCGCCCGGCTGCGGGAGATGGGCTTCGCGGACACGGCCGAGGGCACCGTGTACGCCCTGCTGGTCCGGCTGGAGAAGCGGGGTCTGGTGGATGTGCAGAAGGTGCCCTCTACCCAGGGCCCACCACGGAAGGTCTACTCGGTGAACGCCGCCGGCCAGGCCTACCTCGAGGAGTTCTGGTCCACCTGGCACTTCCTCGCCGACCGCCTGCACCGGCTCAGCGCCGAGCGCCCAGCGGGCACAGGCAGCACCGCCACCAGCGGCACGGCGGACAACAACGCAGACGCACCGACAGCAGGAGGCTGACATGGTCGCGAGATGGGTCGAGGTCCTCACCGGGCCGCTGGACCAGAAGAAGCAGTACCGCCAGGCCAAGGCACGCCTGGCCGCGCTGCCCGAGCCATACCGCACCACCGCGAGCGCCGTCAGCCGCTACCTGATCCACTGCAGCGGCATCACCGACGGCGAGACGATCGTGGCGATGGTCACCGGCCTGGCCGACCTGTGGGAACGGGCGGCGCTCGACGGCACCCCGGTGCGCGAGATCATCGGCGAGGATCCGGTCGAGTTCGCCGAGACCTTCGCCCAGGCCTACGGCGGCAAGAGCTGGATCGACAAGGAGCGGCGGCGCCTGATCGCCGCCGTGCAGAGTGCGGAACGCGCGGAGCAGGAACCGTGACCGCCCCCGCCATCCACGTCGCCGGGCTGGAGAAGTCCTACCGGGGCACCCCGGTGCTGCGGGGCGTGGACCTGGATGTCGAGCCCGGCACGATCCTCGCCCTGCTCGGCGCGAACGGCGCCGGGAAGACCACCACCATCCGCATCCTGTCCACCCTGCTGGCTGCCGACGCCGGCACGGCCACCGTCGCCGGGTTCGACGTGGCCAGCGAACCGGCACGGGTGCGCGAGTCGATCAGCCTGACCGGGCAGTTCGCCGCGGTCGATGAGATCCTCACCGGCCAGGAGAACCTGCTGCTGATCGCCCGGCTGCGACATGTGGCCGACCCCGCGGCGGTGGCGGACGGCCTGCTCGCCCGGTTCTCGCTGACCGAGGCGGGCGAGCGGCGGGTGGCCACCTACTCCGGCGGGATGCGCCGCCGGCTGGACATCGCGATGAGCCTGATCGGGCACCCGCCCGTGGTGTTCCTGGACGAGCCGACCACGGGGCTGGACCCGCGGGCCCGGATCGAGGTGTGGGACGCCGTCCGCACCCTCGCCCGGTCCGGCACCACAGTCGTGCTCACCACCCAGTACCTGGAGGAGGCCGAACAGCTCGCGGACCGGATCGCCATCCTGCACGAGGGCCGCATCCTCACCCATGGCACGCTCGCCGAGCTCGCGAGCCTGCTGCCGCCCGCACGCGTGGAGTACGTGCAGAAGCAGCCCACGCTCGAGGAGATCTTCCTCGCCCTCGTGGGGCCACCGGCAGCGACCGACCTCCCTACCGCGGAGGACCCGAGATGACCGCACCACTGCTGTCCGATGCGGCTGTGCTCACCGGCCGCTCGCTGCGCCACATCAGCCGGAGCCTGGACACCATCATCACTACCGCCGTGATGCCGGTGGCGCTGATGCTGATGTTCGTCTACGTGTTCGGTGGCGCCATCCAGACCGGCGCTGCGCACTACGTGGACTACCTGCTCCCTGGCATCCTGCTGATCACCATCGCGTCCGGCATCGCCTACACCGCCCTGCGGCTGTTCACCGACCTGCGCAGCGGGATCCTGGAACGCTTCCAGTCGATGCCGATCGCACGCTCGGGAGTGCTCTGGGCGCACGTGATCACCTCCCTGGTGGCGAACGCGATCGCCCTGGTGGTGGTCGTGGCGGTCGCGCTGCTGATGGGTTTCCGGCCCGAGGCGGGCGTGATCGGCTGGTTGGCCGTGGCCGGCATCCTGCTGCTGTTCACGCTGGCGCTCACCTGGGTGGCGGTCATCGCCGGGCTGCTGGCCAAGACTCCGGACGGGGCGGCGGCGTTCTCCTACCCGCTGATCTTCCTGCCGTTCGTCAGCTCGGCATTCGTGCCCACGCACACGATGCCCGGCCCGGTGCGGGCCTTCGCCGAGCACCAGCCGGTCACGGCGATCGTGGACGCGGTCCGTGCGCTGCTTGCGGGCCAGCCGGTGGGTGCCACGCTGTGGCTGGCACTAGCGTGGGGCGCCGGCGTCCTGGTGCTCGCCTGGGCGGGCGCGATCGTGGTCTACCGGCGCCGGTCCGCCTGAACCGGCCCCCTGCCGCAGAACGCTCCCTGCCCGGCGGCCGGGAGCGTCTGCCGACTTCAGCCCAGCCACAGCCCCAGCCCTGCTCCAGCAAGGCTGACCAGCAGCATCACGACCGCGTGCCCGGCAGCCACCACCGCCGCCCGCACGCCGGCGCGCAACGCGATCGTCACCGCCTCCAGACTGGCCGTGGAGAAGGAGGTGTAGCCGCCCAGCATCCCGGTGCCCAGCACAGTCACCAGCGCATCCAGCCCTGCGCGGTCGCGGGCGAGGGCCACCAGCAGCCCGAGGAGGAACGAGCCGGTGAGGTTCACCACGAGCATCCCCAGCGGCACCGGCTGGTCCCGCCAGCGGGCCACCGCGCCATCCACGATGAACCGCAGCGTCGCACCCACCCCACCGGCGAGCGCCACGGCCAGCACGATCACAGCGCCACCCCGCGCAGCGGCACCAGCCATCGGGCCAGCAGCAGCCCGAGGCCAGCCGCCGCCACGCCAGCGAGCACCGTTCCGGCGGCATAGCCGGTGCCAGCCCAGGTGTGCCCCGCCCCGAGCAAGCCACACACCTCGACGGCGAAGGTCGAGTAGGTGGTGTACCCACCGAGCGCTCCAGTACCCACGCCGAGACGCACCCGGCGGCGCCACCCGACATCCGCACCGGTGCGCCCCAGCACAGTCAACAGTGCGCCGAGCAGGAACGCCCCGGTCACGTTGATCACCAACGTCACCCAGGGCACGGCACCGGACGCCGGGGCGAACGCGGTCTCCAGCAGGTGCCGGGCGGTGGTGCCGACCGCTCCCCCACCGGCCACCAGCGCCAGGGAACGGGGCTGCAGGAACGGGTGCGTTCTCGGTTGCGGGTGTGGGATCTCTGCGGCGGCCACGGATTCTCCTTCTGCGGGCACGTGCGGTCCTGCCCGCCATCTCGGGCGGAAGCAGGAACCATCAGCCTCGTGGCGGTTCGGGCTCGCGGCCCCGGCGGGATCCATCGCCGCCAGCAGCCTACCCGGAGCGCTCGAACATGACCTGGATCACATTCGCCGCGGAGACCCCTCACCGGAGGGCACGACTACGCCTGGTGGAAGCACCACCTGCTCCGGGTACTGGTCGAGACCCAGGGCTGAGCGCCTGGCACGCCCGCCGGACCCAACGCTGGCCTGCCCGGCTCAGGGCAGCAGACGGCGCAGCGTGCGCAGGTTCCGGGTGGTCACATCGGCCTTGTACCGCGCCCGGGCGAGCTCCTTCGCGACGGCCGTGTCCAGGCTGCTCCCGCGCGGCGTCTCCCAGTAGAGCACGCCGGCGCCCGGCGCGATCCGTTCCCTCCCATCCGGCGTGAGCTGCGCGCGCAGCCCGTCGAGCACGTCCGCCGAACGGCAGAACACCACGTACGGGTGGTGGCTGGACTCGTCGGTCTGGAACGGGTAGTCGGCCACCAGCTGGGCTAGCTCTGCGGTGCTGCGCACCAGCACCCACGCCTGGTAGCCGAACCGTTCGGTGAGGATCTGCTCGACGGCGGTCCCCACCGTGGCAGCATCACGCTCGCTGGTCAGCAGCACGTTCCCGCTGGCCAGCACCGTCCGAGCACCGGGGAACCCACCCTCGGCCAGGGCCGCGCGGACGTCCGCCATCTTCAGCGTGCGCCCGCCGACGTTCACCCCGCGCAGCAGGACCACGTAGTCGGTCACCCGCCCCACAGTAGCCACCTGCACAGCAGAGCGGAAGAAAAAGAGGTGACCTGCGCCGTCGACGGTGGAACAGTTGCTCCCCGTGCCCCTCCGGGCATGACACCGCCACCACCGAAAGGCCCACCGATGGACACCCTCATGCTGTACGAGATACGACGCCTCGAGCAGGCACACCTTCGCGCCGAGACCCAGCTTCGCAGGAGCATCCTGCAGCGGCTACGGGACAGGCGCAGCGCATGGGTGGCAGCGCGGGGCGGTCGGGCAACCGGCCGCCCTTCGTCGTCTCCGGCCCCCTACGACCCGCAGTCCTTCACCCGCGCGAGCTGAGCACACCTCGGCCCGCGCGGGTGGCGGCGCGGGCCGAGGCGGCCGGTGGCGCCCGTGACCTGCGGCCCGGGACGAGCTCCTCTCGTCCCGGGCCGCTCTCATGCCACCGCTGGCCCCGATAGGCTGGTCCGGTGAGTACCGCACCGACCGCTGGCCAGAAGGACCCGATCGTCTGGATCGACTGCGAGATGACCGGGCTGAGCCTGACCGACGACGCACTGATCGAGATCGCGGTGATCGTCACCGACTCCGAGCTGCACGCCCTGGACCCGGGCCTCGACGTCGTCATCGCCCCACCGGCGGCGGCGCTGGAGCAGATGGGTGAGGTGGTGCGGGAGATGCACACCACCTCTGGGCTGCTGGAGGTGCTCGAGGCCGGCACCACGCTGGCCGATGCGCAGACCCGGGTGCTGGACTACATCAAGCAGTTCGTGCCGGAGGCGAAGAAGGCGCCGTTGGCCGGTAACTCGGTGGGTACGGACAAGGCCTTCCTGGAGCGGGACATGCCCGAGCTGGTGGACCACCTGCACTACCGGATCATCGACGTCTCCTCGCTGAAGGAGCTCGCCCGGCGGTGGTACCCGCGCGCGTACTTCCAGTCGCCGAAGAAGAACGGTGGGCACCGTGCGCTGGCGGACATCGCCGAGAGCATCGACGAGCTGCGCTACTACCGCAGCGTGCTGCTGCCCGAAGGCGTCGGCCCGGACTCGGCGACTGCGAAGCGGAAGGCGGCACTCGTAGCCGCCTCCCCCACGCTGGTGGGCAAGGAGGCTGCCGAGCCGGCTGCCGAGTGAGCCCCCTGGCCCGGGTGGCCGAGAGCACACCGGTGTGGTCGGAGGCCGGGAGGAACTTCGCTACACTGGTCAACCGCAGGCTGGGCAGGTCCCGGTATGCACTTGGTGGCTGTAGCTCAGTTGGTAGAGCACCGCGTTGTGGTCGCGGGGGTCGCGGGTTCAAGCCCCGTCAGCCACCCCACGATCAGCTCCAGCATCCCGGTGCTGGGGCTGATCTGTTTTTTCACGCTTGTCCTGGTCAGAGGGCCTTTCCGACGTGGTGCGCAGTGGTGATCCCTGTGCCCGAGCTGGGGTCGGAGATCCAACCCGCATACTCTGACGGACCCGCTCGTCAGCGAGCATCCGCAGTCTCCTCGGTGAGCACACCCCGGCCGGCCCGGGCAAACCAGCGCCCGTCCTGGTGCCCGATCTGGATCGGGTAGGCGAAGCACTCCGAGACTCCTTCAGAGGTGAGCACCTGCTCTGCTGGGCCGGCCGCGGTCACCCGACCGCCGCTGACCAGCAGCGCGTGCGTGGTGGTCTCGGGCAGTTCCTCGAGGTGGTGGGTGACCAGCACGGTGGCCAGCTGCGGCTGGGCGCGGTGCAGGCCGTCGATCGTTTCCAGGAACTCTTCCCGGGCTGCGACGTCCAGTCCGGTGGAGGGCTCGTCGAGCAGCAGCAGCGGTGGATCGGTGAGCAGGGCGCGGGCGATCAGGGCACGGCCCCGCTCCCCCTGCGACATGGTGTCCCAGGTCGCCTCCTGCAGGGCCCCGAGGCCGAGCATCTCCATCAGCAGCTCAGCACGGGCCAGGGTGGCCTGGTCCGGTTGCCAACGCAGCATCAGCTCAGTGGTGCCGGTGGCTCCGGTGAGGATCACCTCCCGCGCGGTCAGCGGGCTGCGCGGTGCGTGCCGCGGGTTCACGTGCCCGATGGACTGGCGCAGCTCGCGGATGTCCACCCGCCCGATCCGGTGACCGAGCACGTGCACGCTGCCGCGGGTGGGGTGCTGGACCGCACCGCACAGGCTCAGGATGGTGCTCTTGCCCGCCCCGTTGGGGCCGAGCAACGCCCAGTGCTCGCCGGCACGTACCGTCAGGTGGACATCGGTGAGGATCTCCCGGCCGGCGCGGACGAAGTCGACGGACTCGAGCCGGAGGATCTCCGTACCGGCCCTGGTCCCAGGGTGCTCGATCACAGTGAGACGCTACCCGCTCCTGCGCCCCGCTCTGACCCACCTGCTGCACGCTTCCCGGCGGGGCAGCGCCGCCAGGTCGGCGGCACCACCCCACCGGCGGCCGGCGGTCAGGCCTTCTGCACCGTGATCGTCCAGGACGCATCCCCGGTGCGGTCGAAGTGGGTCACCGGGTAGTCGTTCTCGGCCGCCCACTGCGGGATGGCCTCAGTGGCCTGGGTGCAGTCGAAGTCGATGACCAGCTCGTCGCCGACCTCGAGGCCGGCGATGGCCTGCTTCGCCTCCACCAGCGGGAACGGGCAGACCTGCCCTTCGGTCTGCAGGATGTGGCGTGCCATAGATGTGTCCTTCCAGTAGTGACCGGGCCGTGCTCGCCCCGGTTGGCGATGAGACGATCGGCATCAGACGCGGGCCGGCTGCGCGGCCGCGGCTGGAGCGGGGCTGGTGAGGGCGCCGGTGCGCCGGTGGCTGGTGATGAACAGCCGGGCACCAAGACCCACGCCGAGGAACGTGAAGAGCAGGGCGAGCCAGCCCTGGAAGCTGAACTGCGCCGTCTGCACCATGGAGTTGCCGATGGTGCACCCACCGGCCCAGGCCGCTCCGACGCCCATCAGCGTGCCGCCGGCGATCGCGCGCACGGTGGTGCGTGCGTCGGGCACCCGGATCTTGAACTCTCCTGCCCCCTTGGCGGCGGCGTAGGAGCCGACAAGGATGCCGAGCACGAGCATCACGCTCCAGCTCCGGGCAAAGTCCAGGTCTCCGGTGACCAGGAAGGAGACGATGTTCGCGCTCGGCGTGGTGATGCCCAGTCCGGACTCCCGACCGGTGGCGAAGCTCAGCGGGTAAGCAGCGATCGCGATCACGGCCACGAGCACGGCGGTCACGAACGGGTCCCACGGCTTCTCGAACAGCCAGTGCCGCAGTCCGGTGTGGCGCGCCGGCAGCTGCGCGACCTTCTTGCGCCGGGACAGATGCCACCAGACGGCCGCGCCGGTGCCGACCAGCAGCACCGTCACCAACACCCAGGGGCTCACCCCGAGGCTGCCGTGCAGGGTGCTGGCCTCCACCCGCTGGGCACGGAAGCTGTCGTTCACACCGGCCAGCGCGCCGTGCTTCATCACAGAGGCGAACAGTGCGTACAGGCCGAGCGCGATCCAGGAACCGACCAGCCCTTCCCCGGAGCGGTAGTAGGTGCCGGTAGCGCAGCCGCCGGCGAGCACGATGCCCACGCCGAAGAGCAGCGAACCGACCAGGACGGCGGGCAGCGCCAGGTTCGAGGTCGGCAGGGTGAGCACCCCGGCGGACTGCAGTGCGAACACTCCGGCACTCTGGATCGCGATCACCACGAAGAACGCGGTCAACCAGCGGGTGCGACGCGCGATCCACACGTCCCGGAAGGCGCCGGTGACGCAGAACCGGCCCCGCTGCATCACGAAGCCCAGTGCGGCGCCGAGCAGGAGTCCAGTCACGACCATCGGAGATTCCTTTCCGTCAAGCGAGGCACCGGGATCGGTGCGACACGGCTGGCGACGCTACGGACCTGCTCGACAAAGTCACAGGGTCGACTCGTGAGTCTCGGCGCGTGAGACGACGGACCCGCCCACCGGGACGTTGCGGCACCCGGCTGCGCGCGGGGGCGCCCCGCGTTCACATCGCAGGTCAGGGCATCGTCGGCAGCGGCCACTGCTGCCCGGTGCCGCTGTCCACCAGCGTCGCCCGGTCGGCACGCAGCACCAGCGGTACGACGTCCGCCACCGTCCGCGCGACCACCGCCAGCTGCTCGGCGCTCGCCCGGGTGGCCACCGAGACGTGCGGCAGCCATCGCCCCACGCCGTAGTTTCGGTGCAGGTCCGCACCGGTCCCCGCCAGTGCTGCGACCACCTGTTCTTGGCGCATGACCAGCGCACGGCTGGCCGCCGGCGCCAGCGCCACCCGCCCGCGCGGGAACACCAACGACCCCTGGCAGGACAGCGACACCGGACCACCGCCGTCGAGGTGCTGGAGCACCCCGCGCACCTCCACCACGTCCCAACGGCGCAGCACCGCATAGGACAGGTGCGGCAGGTGGCGGCCGTGGGTGTGGCTGGCCAACGTGGCCACGCCGAGGTCCTCCAACCGCGCCCACAGCTGCCGCACGCGGGCCGCCGACGGTCGGTCGAAGAGCAGGCACACAGCGAGGGACATGCATCCAGCGTGCCGCTGTGGCCCCGCCACCGCCAGCAGGCGGCGGGTCAGCCGGCAGCGATCATCCCGATCCCCACCAGCACCACCACGGCACCGATCAGCCGGCGCACCGGGTTCGGCTCGCGGTACAGCCACCACGCCAGCAGCGACCCGATCACGATCGAGGACTCCCGGACGGGGGCCACCAACGACACCGGCGTGGTCTGCATCGCGATCAGCACGAGCACGTAGGCCAACGGGGAGAGCACCGCCACGACGGCGCTGCGGGGCCAGCTGGTCCGGACCGTCACCTGCCAGTGGGCTCGTCTGCGCACCGCCCCCGGGGCGAGCAGCACAGCCTGGGTGGTGATGGTGAAGGCGAAGTAGATCAGCGGGTCCATGCCCCAGGTGACCACGGCGTGGTTGTCCCACAGGGTGTAGCTGGCGATCGCCACCCCGGTGGCGGTGCCGTAGACCAGGCCCTGCACCAGCCGATCCCGGTGGGCGACCCGGTTCCCGGTGGCCACCACCAGGATCCCGGCCAGCACCACCACTGCCCCGACCACGCCGGCCAGCCCTGGCCGTTCGCCGAGCACCAGGAGGGCCACCAGCATGGTCAGCAGCGGCCCCACCCCGCGGGCCACCGGATAGACCACGCCGAGCTCGGCCCGCTGGTAGCCGGCCTGCAGCACCAGGCTGTAGACGATGTGCAGCACGCCCGAGACCACCGGCCCCGCGAGGAACGTCCAGTCCCAGGGCCAGCCCGCCCGACCGAGCTGTACCAGTGCCAGCGGCAGGCACAGCACCGCCGATCCCACGGAGTTCAGCCATACGAACACGTAGGAGCTGCCGCGGGCGCCCTTGGCGGCGGCGTTCCACACAGCGTGGAACAACGCGGCACTGAGGACGAGGAGGAGCGCGGCTGAGGTCACTGCGGCTTCACCCTACCGATGGCTGCGAGTACGCCTCCGACCCCGCACCAGAGCACCCCTCCGACCGCGTACACGAGGTAGGGTGGGTCCTCAGCACGTCCACGCACGCGAAGGGAGATGGCCATGGACACCGGCAGTTGCAGCCGATATCGCCACGCCATCAGGACTGCGTGCCGCGCCGAGCACTCCTGATCCAGGCGAACCCAGGCGCAGTCCCGCCACCGGCGTGTGCACGTGCACCGCGCGATGGCTCCAGTTCGGCCTGGCCGCGTCCTGCTGCCTCGCCCGGAACAGTGCAGAGGTGTTGCCATGACGATGACCGACACGCTGGAGACGATCCACGACCTGGTCCAGCGCTCGGACCTGACCACGCTGGCGAAGTTCGCCGCGGAGGCTCCCCGACCGCAGATCTCCGAGCTGCTCGACCGCCTCCCCCCGGTCGATGCGGCGGTAGTGTTCCGGCTGCTGCCCAAGGACACCTCGATCGACGTGTTCGAGCGGCTGGAACCCGCCGCCCAGGCCGACCTGGTCACCGAGCTGGCCGAGGCCGAGGTGGTCGGGGTGTTCGAGGCGCTCGACCCCGACGACGTGGTCGGGCTGCTGGACGAGCTGCCGGCGAAGGTCACCAAGCGGCTGCTGCAGACCCTCAGCCCGCGCCAGCGCACCGCCACAGCCCCGATCCTCGGTTACCCGCAGGGGTCGATCGGGCGGAAGATGAGCCCGGAGTACCTCATCGCCCGCCCGGACGAGCTGGTGCAGACCGTACTGGCCCGGACCCAGCGGGACGAGGCGCAGTACGAGACGATCTACACCATCCCGGTGGTCGACCACTCCCGCACGCTGGTGGGGATCCTCAGCCTGCGAGAGCTGATGCGCGCTGAGGGCACCGACCTGGTGGGTTCGGTGATGAACACTCCGGTCTCCGCCGCTGCCTACGACAGCGACGAGGACGCCGCCCGCCGCTGCCTGGACGGCGGCCTGCTCGCGCTCCCGGTGGTGGACCGCGAGGACCGGCTCGTGGGGCTGCTGACCATCGACGACGCGATCCGCATCATCCGCGCCGCAGAGGACGAGGACCAGGCCCGTGCCGGTGGTACCGAGCCGCTGCGGCGCACCTACCTACTCACGCCGGTGCGCCAGATCGCGCGGGCGCGGGCGCCATGGCTGCTGGTGCTGGCGGTCTCGGCGATCCTGACCGTGCAGGTGCTGGAGCTGTACGAGGCGACGCTCGCAGAGGTGATCGCACTGGCCCTGTTCATCCCGTTGCTCACCGGCACCGGTGGCAACGCCGGGGCGCAGGCGGCGACCACACTCACCCGCGCGCTGGCGATGAACGAGCTCGGCACCCGGGACATCGGCCGGGTGGCGCTGAAGGAGGTCCGGACCGGGTTCACCCTGGGCCTCGTGCTCGGCAGCCTCGGGTTCGTGATCGCTTCCCTGGTCTATGAGCTGCCGATCGGGCTGGTGATCGGGCTGACGCTGCTCGCGGTGTGCACGATGGCGGCCACGGTCGGCGGGCTGATGCCGATCATCGCCAAGGCCTGCCGGGTAGACCCGGCGGTGTTCTCCACCCCGTTCATCTCCACGTTCTGTGATGCGACCGGCCTGATCATCTACTTCACCATCGCGCGGGCCATCCTGGGAATCTGACCGGCACTCTGCGCAGTGCAGCTCGCCGTGCAGATGGGCAACGCGTTCGCGACAACAGCCGATCCCACAGGAAGAATCGTCGTATGGGTACTCTCACCTTCAGCATCGACGACGTACCACCTACGAGATGATGGAGCGCTACTGGCCGGCGGTCGCTCGCGGTGACGTCGAAGCCGCGCCGGCGATGTGCGAGTGGGCGCTGAAGCTGGCGGCCGAGCCGACGTTCATCGTCTCCACGACGCGAACCGACTTCCCCTGGACGCGCAGCCACCACCTCACCGGCGACCTGCGCACTGCGGTGCAGGCGCTCAAGGACCGCACTCCCGATGGAGCGCTCGTGGGCAGCGGCACCCTTGCGACCGAGCTGGACCGACTGGACCTGATCGATGAGTACACGTTCCTCGTCCATCCCATGATCTCCGGTCATGGTCCCACCCTGCACCAGGGCGGACTGCCCAGCACCCGACACCTTGATCTGGTCCTTGATCTGGTCTCTGCGCAGCCGCTCAGCAATGGCGCTGTCGCCATGCACTACCGACAGGTCGACCGAGGTCGCGCCGGCGTCTGAGAGCCCTGCCAGGCGAACGGCGGGGAGAGGCGAGGCCCGCCGTCCCGGGCAGACGACCAGGACGAGCGGCGGGGAGAGGTGAGCTCCGCCGTCGCGATCGATACCGGATCAGGCGAGGTCGATGTTCGCCGCGTCCGGCCCCATCCGCAGCTCGGCGACCAACGAGTCGGCGAACCGGGCGAGCGCGTGGCGGCCCAGGGACAGGTGCAGCCTGGGGTCGACCAGCTCCATCTCCATCAGCACCGGCTCACCACCTCCGGCCGGCACCATGTCCACCCGGGCATAAGCGAGCGGCCGGCTGGACAGACTCCTACCCGGAATCCGCGCCCGAGCGAAGGCCAACGCCGTCTGACCAGCCTCGATCTCAGCGGGAGTCGCCCTGTAGGACTCCATCTCCTCGACGTCGGCGCCCTCCTGGCTGACCGCCTCGCCCACATCGGTGAGCGCAGCGCCCTTCTTCATCGCGTGCGAGTAGGTGCCGTGGAAGTAGACCAGGGCGATCTCCCCGTGCAGGTCGACCTTCGGCATGTACCGCTGCACCATCACCGAGTGCCCGTCGGCCAGCAGCCGCATGGCGTGCTCGATCGCATACCGGCGAGAGTTGGCGTCGGTGGCGGTGTACCGGCCAGCACCCACCGACCCGGCACTGATCGCGGGCTTGATCACGAAGTCCTCCCGGGCGGGGAACCGATTGTGCAGGGCACGCTTGTCATAGCCGCGCTCCGGTTCCAGCCAGGTGGTCTGCACCACTGCCAGGCCGTGGTCCTCGAGCGCCTGCAGATAGTGCTTGTCGGAGTTCCAGCGCACCACGTTCGGTGGGTTCACCAGCCGCGGCACCGAGCGAGCCCACTCGATGAACTCCTCCCGACGTGAGCTGTAGTCCCAGGTGGAACGCAGCACCACCATGTCGTAGGCCGACCAGTCCACCTGCTCCTCGTCCCAGATGACCGCTTCTGCGGCGATGTCCCGCTCGGCCAGCGCTGGGATCAGCGGTCTGTCCTCGGGGTGCAGGTCGGGAAAGTCAGCGCAGGTGACGAGAGCCAGTCGTGGAGTGGACACAGAGCACACCGTACCGGCGGTCTGGGCTGCGCACCGAGGTTCAGGGGCTGCCGGTGCCCGCTGCACGCCGTTTGCCTTGCTGTCCAGCAGCCGATGTGATGGACAGCGGCAGCAACATGGCTGCAGCCATGTGGTCGGCGTCAGGGAGGAGAGGCGGATGAAGGCCGAACAGTTCAGCGGCGTGGTCACCGGCCACGGTGAGGGGCCGGTGTGGTGGCCGGGCGCCGGCCTGCGGGTGTGCGACGGATTCGCGGGACGGATCCGGTCGCTCGACGACTCGGGCAGAGTGGTTGCCGACCAGCACGTCGGCACCTTCGTCGGGGCGTTCCGACCGCGCGAGGGTGGCGGTCTGGTCGCGGGCAACGAGCGTTCTTTCGTGCTGATCGACGAGGTGGGCAGCGTGCAGGACCTCGGCGATCTGTGGTCCTCGACGCGACTGCGAATGAACGACGGCGGGTGTGACCCCCAGGGCCGCTTCTACTGCGGGTCCATGGTGTTCAGCGGTGACGCCCCGGAAGGCGTGCTGTACCGGTTGTCACCAGATGGCCAGGTCGACGTGGTGCTCGACAAGCTGTTCATCCCCAACGGCCTGGTGTACGCCGCCGACGGGGCGCTGGTCTACTTCATCGACACCGGTACGCAGGCAGTACGGGCCTACGAGGTCGATGACGACGGCGCCTGGGGTGCGATGCGGATCGTCGCCGACCTCGCAGGTCGTTCGCCGGACGGGATGACGATCGACGCCGAGGGGAACCTGTGGGTCGCGCTCTGGGGTGAGGCCCGCGTGGTCTGCCTCGATCCGGTCAGCGGCCGGGAGCTGGAGTCCATCGAGGTCGACGGCGCCAGCCAGACCAGTGCGTGCACCTTCGGCGGTGCGGACCTGGACCAGCTGTTCATCACCACGTCGAACCAGGACGGGGCAGGCGGACCGCGCGCCGGGGCTGTGTTCGTGGCCAGTCCCGGTGTGCGCGGGGTGCTGCCCACGCCGTTCGCCGGGTGAGCGGCCCGCTGCGGCGGTGGCTCAGCGCACATGACCTGATGCTTCCCGCGGCGAGGTACCTGACCCGGATGAGTGAGTCCGATTGGTGAGAGGTCGTAGGCGATGCGGGAGCGTTTTGGTGAGTGCTCTGGATCTCCAGGCACCTCCCCTGGGTCGGATACGGTCGAGGACGGGGTCCTCACCAGAGCGCCAGTGACCACCCCAGTTCCCGACTGCGGCGATCTGGGTCTGGATGTGCTCACCTGGCTTCGCCCTCGAACTCGGGTGGCAGACCGCCACTAGTCGCTTTCGTGGCCGGGTTGAGGCGCGAAAGTGAGTGTGTTCTTTGACGATGTATATCCGTAGAGGCGCACCTTCTTTCCGTGTCATCATATGGGCAGATTGATACTGCTATTAGGGGCAATAATGGTACTCTTGCAAAATGAGTGTTCTTCGGATCGTTCCTGATTTCAGGAGTTCTGACGTTCGGGCTTCAGCAGATTTCTATTCGGACCTTCTCGGTCTGCAACAGGTGATGGATCACGGGTGGATCGTCACGTTGGCTGACCCGAAGGATCCAGCGCGGCAGCTGAGTGTGGCCTCCCACGACGAGACCGCGTCGGTGGTGCCGGATGTTTCGATAGAGGTCGACGACGTGGAGGCGGTCTATGCCCTGGCACAGCAGATGGGTGCGGAGATCGTGCATCCCCTTACCGACGAGCCTTGGGGTGTCCGGCGCTTCTTCGTGAAGGGTCCGGACGGTCACGTGCTAAATATTCTGGGCCACCCAGAGATTCCGGGGAGCTGACGGCAAACAGCGCAGGGCGTAGGGGCTGAAGTTGCGAAAGCCGAGGGCGCTGCCGTGCAGGTGCTCGAGTCGTCCGTTGATCGCCTCGACCGGCCCATTCGACTGCAAGATCCGGAGCAGAGCAGATAGATTCCACGGTAGGGCCCTGGGTGTGAGCAGGACAGTTCGACAATCTGCATCTCCACTCACCACCCGCCCACACTCGCCTCCCCGCGCAGCCTACGGCGACCTGCTACGCACTCTGAAACCGGAAGAGCGGGCAATTCCGTGTCGATGGTCAGCATCTTCTCCCAACCGAGTACGGCTCACGGCTAGGTACGGAGCACCTCGATCACGCCGTTGACGTCACCGATACGACATCGGCTTCCTGCCGCAGTGCCCGCAGCGCGCCTCCCCAGGCAAGCAGTTGCTCGCCAAGTGCAAGGAGTGTCGCTTCGTGCGTGGCGCGTGGCGCAAGCTCGCCGATGTCCATCGGCCCGTCGGACCTGAAGTCGTCGAACACCGACAACGCCACGTGCGAGCGCACAGTCGCCACTTTGACCTCGGCGAGAACCTGCCGCAGATGCTCCCCGGCGCGGACACCACCGGCGGTGCCGTAGCTCACGATGCCCGCTGCCTTGTCGTTCCACTCCGCGTACAGATGGTCGATCGCGTTCTTCAGGGCGGCCGGCAGCGAGTGGTTGTACTCCGGGGTGATGAAGAGGTAGGCGTCGAAATCTGCCACCAGGGCGGCCCAGTCCCGGGTGGGCCCCTGCTGGTAGATGCCGGTCATCGGTGGGGCCGGCTCGCAGAGCATCGGCAGGTCGGTGGTGGCCAGGTCCACGCTCCGCAGCGTGACATCGCCGCTCAGCACTGCGGGCTGGCGACCCAGGACGTCGAGGACCCACTCCGCGACCAGCGGCGCTCGCCGTCCGGGGCGGGTGCTTCCGGTGATGACGCCGATCTTCATGTCAGTGTCTCCTTCGATCCGTGCACAGTCAGTGGGTCGAGCTCGAGGTCGAAACCGAGGCGCCACGAAGGGACCTCTGGCTGCCAACCGAGGACGTCTTTCGCCCGGGCGTTGTCAGCGCCGCGAAGCTGGGTCATGAAAGCCACGCCCCAGCCGCCGACCGCGGCCCGGGCGAGGAAGGTCGGAACACTCCTCGGTGCGGGTGCTCCGAGCCGGTCGGCCAGCACCGGCAGCCAGCGGCCCATCGTGGCCGGGTCGTCGTCGACGATGTTGAAGATTCCGGGTGCCGGGGCCTCCAGAGCAGCGACGATGGCCGCTGCGGCGTCGCGGGCGTGGGTGAAAGAGAAGGTGGCGGTGCCACCGCCGACGATCGGCACCTGCCGGGCCCGTACCTGCTGCACGAAGGAGCCGTCCGCCGCATAGCTGCTGCCCGGGCCGTAGAGGTGCCCGAAGCGCAGCACCGTACCGCGCACCTCCTGCACCGCTGCCTCCAGCTGCTCCAACGCTGCGAGCACCGGAGCGAAGGAGCGCGGAGGATCCCGCCACAGCGGCTCTGACTCCGTGGCCGGGCCTGCCCCGTGCGGGTCGTACGCGTAGCCCAGGCCCTGGGCGATGATCCGGTCGACTCCGGCACGTCGAGCGGCACCGAGCAGATTCGCTGTTCCCTCCGTCCTGAGCCGGTTGGTCATCGCGAAGTCCTGGTCGATCCGCTTGGGGTTGATCTGGGCGGGTATCGCCGTGAGCAGGTGGATGATCGCCTCAGGTGCGGCGCGGTCCACGGCGGCGGCCACCGCGGCTCGGTCCAGGGCATTCACCGCCATCATCTCGACACCGTCGACGGTGCCGGCCGACCGGGCGAAGCCGGTGACCTCATGCCCAGCGATCGTCAGCTGAGGGAGCAGCTGGCGTCCGACGACGCCGCTGGCCCCCGCCACAAGTACTCGCATCTGCTGGCCTCCTTGATCTGGTTGTGGCCAGCAGTGTGGCAACGGCGCGAGGGCATCGGGAGTGCCTGCTGCACTGATTCGCGACCGGTGCGCACTGCTGCGAGGTGCACATTGCACCCCGTCAGAGCCAGCCTGCCTCCGTGGCGATCCGGATCGCGTCGACGCGATTGCGGGCACCCAGCTTCGTCACCGCGGAAGCCAGGTAGTTGCGCACAGTGCCATAGCTCAGGTGCATCGATGTGGCCACCTCACGTGGTGAGCAACCGTCGGCAGTGCGTCGCAGCACCGTCGTCTCTCGCTCGGTCAACGGACTGTCGACCGCGCCGATGGCGGTGTAGGCGACGTCCGGGTCGATCACCCGGTTGCCGGCAGCGATGGTGCGGATGGCCTCGATGAGGGCGCCGGGTTCGGTGTCCTTGAGCATGAATCCCTCGACCCCGGCCCGCACGCTGCGGCGCAGCACAGTCGGTTGCCCGCTGCCGGTGAGGATGAGGATCCGGCATTGTGGCAGCCGACGACGCAACTCGGCGGCCGCGTCCAACCCGTCCCGTCCGGGCATGGTGATGTCGATGATGCCCACGTCGGGACGATGATGCAGTGCCGCAGGTACGATCTGGTCCCCGGAACCGACCGAGGCCACCACCTCAATACCGTCCTCATGGCCCAGCAGCGTCACCAGCGCCTCCCGTAGCAGGCGGACGTCCTCGGCCACCAGCACCCTGATCATTGGGCTACTTCGCTTGGGTGCGCGCCCAGGGGGCCGCCGTCCCGGAGGTAGTGCTGCAACGTCGGGCCGACCCAGGCGATGATCTCTTCATGGCTCATCGCCACCACCGGTGGTAGTTCGAGCACGTAGCGAGCGGTCGCCAGGCCCAGGATCTGCGTGGCCACCAGCCCGGCACGGTGGGCCGCCGATGACGGCTCCGCGGCCGGCTGCACAGTCGGTGCCACCTGCTGCAGGAAGACCTGCCGGAGGTGCTCGGCGAACTCGCTGTCGCCGATGCTGGAGCGAAGCAAGATCACCAGGGTGTCGTCCTGTTCCCAGCGGGTGAGGAAATGCCGGATCAGTGTGTGGCCGACCTGCCCGGCAGGCACGGACGACAGGTCCGGCAGCTCCAGGTCGACGGTCACTGCAGCCTCGAAGAGTCCGGCCTTGCTACCGAAGTACCGCATCACCATGGCCGGATCGATAGCGGCAGCGGCCGCGACCGCACGGACGGTCGCGCGGTGGTAGCCGTGCCGCGCGAACTGCTCGCGCGCAGCGATGAGGATGGCTGATTTCGTCATCGCGGCTGATCGGGTCATGGGGGCACCCTATGCCAACAAGCGTTGACTTGGCTGAGTTCCACCCCTACATTGGGAGTCGCAGAAGCGCTCGCGCGGCCGAGAATCGGAGGGCGCTGTGTTCTCACCGAGAGTCGCGTGGACGCTGGCGCTGGGCTGCGTGGCCTGGCACGGGTTCGCACGCACCGGGCAGATGCTCGACGTCGCAACGACCTACAGCGTGGAGCCGATGCCGTTGCTGGTGGTCGGTGCGGCGGTAATCGTCGGCCTGGTCGCAGCACAGGGGTTCCTCGCCATCGAGCGGGGCCCGCCGGGCCTGCTGCTGGCAGCGATGATGGCGGGCACGCTCGTACCGGTACCGCTGCTCGGCGGTGCGTGGCCCTCGATCGGTGGTCTGGTGGGGGCGGCGACCCTGCTCACGGTCCGTCCCCGGTGGTCCCCGGCCTTGGTCGCCGTGGTTCTCGGTGCCGATGCACTGCTGTACTGGCAGTTCTCGCAGGCCGCTGGTGCGATCCTGGGCCACCGGGTCCTGATGAACGTCAACGTGGCGCTGGCGCTGTTTGTCGTCATCCGGCTGGCCCGGCTGGTCCAGCAGGCCCACGAGGCTCGTCTTGCTGCAGCGCAGACGCTGGTCGAGCTCGAGAAACAGAGTTCCGCTCAGTGGTTGCGCTCTGCGCTCGGCTCGCGACTCGCCGATGTGGTCGCGGCGACGCGGCGCATGTCAGCCGCTTCTACGATCGTGCCCGACGACGTCACCCACCTTGCACGGACCGCTCATTGTGCTGCCGAGACAGCCCGCCAGGCTGTTGACGCTCGCGGCCGCGTACACCTGCCGCGCCTCATCGGGGAGAGCGCCCCAGGCAACGACCACGCCCTGTCGTGGGCCGTGTCGGTGTTCATCACGGTCGTCTTCGTCGCCGTCGCCTTGCTCAACCTGCTCTGGCTGGGGGACCCGACGGCGACCACCTGGGTCGTCGCCACTCTGGTGTCGCTGAGTGCTGCGGCGCTGCACCTGTATCACGGCGGTCCTCGGCCCGAGGGCGAGGCTCCGCGGTGGTGGCCCTGGACCCTTACCGCGCAAGCGCTCCTGGTGATACCCGCGGCGCGGGCCGGTGGAGAAGCCCTGTTCCTTCCGCACATCGTCCTCCTCGCCGGGAGCGCGGCCACCAGGCTCCACGCACCCTGGCTCTGGTTCCTGCCCCCGGTCGCACTGACCGGAGCCCCGGTGATGGCAGCATGGCTCTCACCGTCGTGGTCCGGCTGGGCGTCGGCCAATCTTGTCGGCGGACTCGCCACCATGATGATCGTCCTGTTTGCGCTATGCCACCTGCCCTCGGCAGCGGCACTGCTGCGTCGGACCCGAGCAGCGTTCACCCAGACCGCCGTGGCAGCGGAACGCTCGAACTTCGCCCGGGATGTCCATGACCTTCTCGGACTCCATCTGGCAGCGATGGTCCTGAACGCCGAGCTCGCCGTGCGCGCGGGGGTGGAGGACCCGGGTGGCTCACGTGAGCGGGTGGACACGGTGCGCCGCTGCGCACAGCGAGCGCTGCTCGATCTGCGCTCGATCCACGATCACGCCGTGCCAGTCACTGCTGAGCGCGAGATCGCCGAGGCGGCTTCGGTGCTGCGTGCCGCGGGAATCCACGTCACGGTCGAGGTGTTGCGGGGCGCTGTCCCGCAGCGCCCGTCCAGGCAGGCCGAGCAGGTTGCGGGCATCGTAGTGCGTGAGGCGAGCACCAACATCGTCCGGCACTCCCAGGCTGGGCTGTGCAGGTTCCGCCTCGGCATCGGCACCGGCGCAGCGATCGAGCTGGACATCATCAACGACGGCGCGCGGACGGCCGAGGAAACACTCGACGCTACCCGAGCCACTGGCGACCGAGGGGGTCTGGGAAACCTCGCAGCCCGTGTCGACGAGGTTGGCGGGTGGCTGACAGCGGCCCGTACCCAGGGCACCTTCCGGTTGACCGCCTGGATCCCGACGGATTCGCCTGGTGCGCATCGGGTACTGCGAACCCCGGTGCTGAACGGATGTGACCGCCTGACCACGTGAGCTGTGTGAACTGCACGCGAAGCGGGTGCACTCGGTCACCCCCGGCATGCAGGCGGCACTACCGCACGCCCACCGCACCGGGCAGCGTGGCAGATGGGCGTGAGTGATGCGCCTCATCGATACGGAGGGAGGCGTATGACCGTCGCAACTGTTGCGGGGCCGTTCTGGCGTGCTCGCCGCCGTCTGTGCAATCTTGCCCAGCCCAACGTGGTGGTGACCGGTCCGCCAGCGGGCGTCCGAGTAGACCGGGACGTGGAAGTGGCCGTCCGGGACGGGACCGTGTTGCGGGTCAACGTGTTCCGACCGGAGGAGCACGACCGGCCCCGCCCGGTCCTGATGTCGGCCCATCCCCACGGCAAGGACTACCTGCCTCGGAGGACGCGAAGCGGTGACCGCCCGTTCCCGAACCTGCGGGTGCTGCCCCAGAGCACGGGGTTCACGATCTCGGCATGGACTGGGTGGGAGGCGCCCGACCCGGGCTACTGGGTGCATGCCGGTTACGTCGTGGTCAATGCGGACCTGCGTGGCTGGGGCCGTTCCGATGGTGCGAGCGAGCTTTTCCGGCCCCAGGGAGGTCGTGTTCGAGAACGCTTACAGCTTCCGCGGCTCCTTGGTCGCGCACGGCATCCGGCTGGTCTCCCACCATGCTCCTGGCGCCGACGCTCTTCGAGGCCGGCAGTGAGCTCCACCTCGAGTTCACGGGCCGGTGGTTCTACGCCCACAACCCACTCACCGGCCAGTTCCCGGCGTACTACGAACGCAGCGCGCGGGTCGGTGCACTGTGCACCTGGGCTCGGAGGCAGGCCCTTGACTCAAGGTGCCGGTCCGATCGGAGCCGCCGCGAACTATGACGCGGATGGACGCAGTCGACCGGAGGGGGCCAGCAACTACAGCGAGGAGTCACCACCTTGATCGTCATCGCTGCTGTCATCCTCGCCACCACCGTGTTGCTAGCCATGTCGGTCCTGCAGATTCTCGTAGCAGCCGGCCGACCCTACGGGGCCTTCGTCTATGGCGGCCGCCATCGCGTATTGCCCCGCGGCCTGCGCGTCATGAGTGCGGTGACCGTCGTCCTCTACATCGTGTTCGGGGCGATCCTCTTCGCCCGTGCTGGGATTCTCCCCGGGAAGGACGCGCTGTTCATCCTGGCGATGACCTGGGTCCTGTTCGCCTTCACCACGCTGTCCATCCCCCTGAACGCGCTCTCGCAGAGTCGACCTGAGCGACTCACCGCCGCCCCAGCCAGCGCCGTCCTGAGCATGACGACCCTGGTCCTTGCCCTCGCCGGATAGGGGCAGCGTGACGGCGCTCGTCTCGCACGCACCTTGCCCGACTGAACGGAGGAAGACTGAACGCTGATGGTCAATCCGATCGTCGCCATGATCAGGCGCCCGCAACAACAGCGACGTCGTCGCCGGCTGCTTCACATCGAAGGTGAACACGCTGTTCACGAGGAGCGCTTTCATGGCATCGGCGGCATCGAGCAGTGGGTCACAGTGCGTGGCCAGGACCGCGCCAACCCCGTGGTCGTGATCGTGCATGGTGGCCCAGGCTCTCCATACACTCCGTTCAACTCCTGGATCACTGGTTGGGAACAGGAGTTCACCGTGGTCCAATGGGATCAGCGCGGCGGGGGCAAGACCTTCGTGCGCGCCGGCAACACCGCGCCAGGACTGTCGCTCGAACGGCTCGTCGAGGACGGTGTCGAGCTCGTTGAGCACCTCGTCAGCCACTTCGGTCAGAAGGTGCTTCTCGTCGGTAGCTCGGTGGGGAGCCTCACAGCGTCGATCATGGTCAGGCGCCGACCCGGTCTCTTCCGCGGGTTCGTAGCGGCCAATGTGCTGGCGCCGGATCCTGACGATGAACGTTACAGCCAGATCCTCCGGTGGGCGCAGGACTCAGGGAGGAAGCGGACCGTTCGGGCACTGGAGCGGATCGGCTCCGATCACCGCCGCTGGTCATCGGCAGATTCGCTCGCCTTCAGCAAGCTTGCCCTCGCGGCCAGTGACGATGTCCCCGACATGGTCTATGACCTGATGCTCCCAGCCCTGATGTACGACCCGACACTGACGATGCGCGACATCCGCGCCTTCGACAGAGCGATGTCGCTCTCATTGCGCGTGCTGCAGCCCGAGTACGAGGACTACGACTTTGCGTCGCTCGGGTTCGACTATGAAGTGCCGGTCACGTTCGTGCAGGGCGCCGGGGACCGCATCAGCCCAGTGGGTCTCGCCCGAAAGTACTTCGATGCGATCCGCGCACCGCGCAAGCAATTCGTCACCGTGACGGGCGCTGGCCACCTCGTCGAGTTTGCCGACCCAGGCAGGTTCCTCTCGACGCTGAGGACCAGTCACTGAGACCACACATCGGGACACGTGCTAGATCTCAGAATGAGTTCAGGGCCCCGCGTAACCGGCTTGAGCTCTCAGCGCATGCGATAGTCCGGGATGCTGTTCTCAGTCGCGAAATGGTTCGTCATCCACATCATGCTGCGGAACAGCAGACTGTTGCTGAAGGTCAGGTCCCGCATCCGCGTGCGCCAGGTCGACGATGGTGCGAGGAACCTGCCCGGGTGGCCGCTGCGAGCGATCGTGGTAAGACGACGCATTCGTCGGTCATACGCCGCGAATGCGGTGACGTGGTCGCCGCTGGCGGCGACCAGCTCGCCGGCAAGGACGTAGGCGCCGACGAGGGCGAGCCCTGTCCCGAACCCGCCGAGGGTGTTCGCATATCCCGCGTCGCCAACGAGTGCCACACGGCCCCGGGTGAACGTTGTCATGCGCGTTCGGCTGAGTGCGTCGAGATAGAAGTCCGCCGCATCTCGAGCGACCTTGAGCGCGGCAGGTACTCGCCAACCCACCCCGGCGAATGCAGACTCGAGAAGGGCTCGTTGTGAAGGGACGTCGTGGCGGTCGTAGTCCGATGGCTCGGCGCGGAAGACGAAGAGCTGCGGGGCTTTCTGCCCGCCCAGGAGGGCCAGTCGATCGGGTGTGTTGTAGCCATAGGCAATCCCTCGTCCGTCCGGGAGCTGCGTGGGCAAGTTCCCCAGCGGTGCCGGTGCGCTCAGGACCGCGTAGTAGTAGCCGTCGGACTCGATGAAGTCCGTCTCCGGCCCGAACGCCAGCCGGCGTACCGCGGAGTGGACACCGTCTGCACCGAGCACCAGATCGAAGGATTCGCTTGCGCGGCGGGCGAAGGTGACGTCGATGCCAGTGTCGGATTCGGTCATCGCGACAATCTCGTCGTCGAAGACGTACTCGGCATCGGCGGCAGAGTGGCGGTGCAGGATGCCGGCCAGGTTGCCGCGCAGGATCTCCACATCCCCGCCGATGAATTCTCCGGGTATGACGGCATTGACCCTGTCGTGCGCGTCGACCATCCGCCACTCGGTCTTGGCGGTCTGCTCGGCGTGCACATCGTCAAGGACTCCCATCCGCGCGAGCACGTCATGGTGAGTCCGACCCTTGAAGTCCACGGCCTGGCCACCAGGGCGTATCTCTGGCGCCTTCTCGACGATCGTGACGTCGTAGCCGTTGCGACCGAGCCAGCGCGCGAGGGCTGGGCCGGCGATGCTGGCACCTGAGACAAGAACCCGTTGTGCAGCCATGGTCACTCCTGAACTGAACTGCGTCGAATGGACACAGTAACAATAGCGTACTCTGGACGCTATTGGATTGCTGGAGGACTCACATGACCGACCGTGCGCGCACGGACGTCGTTGTCGCCGCTGCAGACTCTCGCGCTGATGCCTCGCGCATCCTGTGGGCGCAACCGGCGCAGAGGACGCGCGGACCGAGACCGAGGCACTCGCTGGATGACATCGCCGCAGCGGCGATCACCGTCGCCGACGATGAGGGACTCGACGCGGTCACGATGCAGCGCGTCGCGGAACGGCTCGGGGTCGCCAAGATGGCGCTCTACCGCTATGTATCGAGTCGCGCCGAGCTCGATGCTGTGATCCTCGACCGCGTCCTCGGCGAGCCGGAAGAGATCGATGGCGTAGATTGGCGCGCACTCCTGACGGGATGGACAACCGCCATCTACAGTCGCGTGCTGCCTCACTCCTGGAGCGTCGAGCTCGCCCAACGTCCCCACACCCCGGGACCGAGAGAGCTCACATGGTTCGAAGCAGGCCTCGGCGCGATGTCAGCCCTGCCGCTACGTGGCAGCGAGAAGCTCGACCTCCTGGCGCTGCTCGTGGGACACGTCATGTCGCTCGTGCGGCAGCGCACAGGAACGACAGCGCCGGAAGAGAGCCTCGCCACGGGACTCGCCCCGATCCTCGCAACCCACGCTGACGACTACCCGCACACGGCAGCGGCCTTCGCAGAGACTGCGCACAACAGCGCTCGTGACAACGCTCTGAGCTTCGGCATCGAACGCGTGCTGGACGGCATCTCGGCACTGGTCACCGAACGCGATGCGTCCTCGCTCGGAACCTGAAGCCCCGATGAACCCGGGGCGCCTGCAGATCGAGGTGAAGCTGACCACGGCGGAGAACGGCCCCGACTGCGTGTCCCCCATCCGGCGTTGGAATTCCACCGTTTTCTGTACGCCCCCCGGGACTCGAACCCGGAACCCAGTGATTAAGAGTCACTTGCTCTACCCATTGAGCTAGAGGCGCTAGCGCGGAAGCGATACTAGCAGCCGCACGGTCACCGGCGCGAACTCGCAGACCCCTTGGTAAGGGGCATCACACTGCCCGGATAGGCTGGCCGAGAACCGACTCTCCAGGAGGCCCCCGCGATGTCTCGTCTCGAGGCTGGCGCCACCGCGCCTGACTTCTCCCTGCCCGCCGCCGACGGCTCCACGGTGAGCCTGTCCGAGCTGCGAACCAGCGCCGAGAACGGCGTGATCGTGTACTTCTACCCCGCCGCTGGCACTCCCGGCTGCACCAAGCAGGCGTGCGACTTCCGGGACTCGCTGGCCTCGCTGACGTCGGCCGGGTACGCCGTGGTGGGTATCTCCCCGGACGGGGTGGACAAGCTGGCGAAGTTCACCGCGGACGAGTCGTTGACGTTCCCGGTGCTCAGTGATCCTGAGCACACCGTGCTGGAGGCCTACGGCGCCTGGGGAGAGAAGAAGAACTACGGGCGCACCTACACCGGCGTGATCCGCTCGACGATCGTCGTCACCCCGGACGGTACGGTGAGCCTGGCGCAGTACAACGTGCGCGCGACCGGGCACGTGGCCAAGCTCCGCCGGGACCTCAAGCTCGACTGAGCGCGGTGCACCGGCTCGCGTGGAGGATCACTGGGGTGATAGCACCCCCGATGCGACTCACGAGCCGTGCGGATCGGCTACGGCGGGTCCTGCAGGAACACCTCACCGATCACATCCAGCATCCGTGCCTGCGCCAACCGTGCCGCCTCCGGGTCTGCCTGGATCAGTGCCCGGATCAGCGCGTTCACCATGATCGTCTGGGACAGCCGCGAGGTGCGGGTGATCTCGTCGCGGAACGAGCTGGCGCCCAGGGCGGAGACGAAGCTGACAGTGGCGATCTCGGTCAGTGGTGAGGTGGTGAACGCGGTCATCGCGATCAGCGGGGCCCCGGCGGCGCGGGCGGCCCGGGCGGCCTGCACTGTGGGCCGGGTGGATCCGGAGCCAGAGACCACCAGGCACACGTCCTCGGAGCTGAGCTGTCGAGCACGCACGCCCTGGGCGACGTTGTCGAACGGTGCCTCGGCGTTGCGGCCGATCGCGTTCAGCCGCATCGCCGCCTCGAGCGCCACCGGGGCGGACAGCCCGTTGCCGAGCACCAGGATGGACCGGGCAGCGCGGAGCAGGTCCACCCCATGCTGCACGTCCTCGGGGTCCAGCAGGGCGGCCAGGTCGTGGGCTGCACTGGCCATGTCTCGCACGTAGGCGCGCACCACGCCGACGGCGCCGCTGTGGTCGGTCTCGCCAGTCTCCGTGGCGCTCAGGCCCAGGTCGCGGGCCAGCAGCACCCGCAGCTGCGGGTAGCCGGTGAAGCCGAGCCGTTGGGCGGCACGCACCACAGTGGCCCGAGAGGTGCCGGCGGCGTCGGCCACGTCCTGGGCGGAGGCTTCGATGGTCCACTCCGGGCGGTCGATGAACACCTGCGCCACTCGTTGCTCGCTGGGGTGCAGCGCGGAGACGC
Source organism: Ruania sp. (assembly GCA_035303065.1). Lineage (GTDB taxonomy): Bacteria > Actinomycetota > Actinomycetes > Actinomycetales > Beutenbergiaceae > Ruania. The sequence continues at coordinate 2,160 of DATGRZ010000115.1, read as the reverse complement.
CGGCACGGATGAGCGCCGGGACGGTGCCCATCTCGGGCAGGATCGTGCCGCTCATCCCGGTTCCCTCATGCTGCTTCCACCGGGCCGGTGGTTGCCTCCGCCGACGGTCTGGCGGAGCCGGAGATGATCCGCCGCCGGACTGCGGCGGAGATCTGGTCGACGATCACGGTCACCACGATGATCACCACCAGGGTGATGCCGATCCGGTCCCACTGCCGAGCGTTGAAGAGCTGGTTCAGGATCGCGCCGATCCCACCGGCGCCGACGATGCCCAGGATCGCGCTGGCGCGGATGTTGATCTCGAACCGGTACAGCCAGAACGCCACGATCTCCGGCAACGCTTGGGGCACCACCGCCCAGCGCAGCGACTGCACCGTGTTCGCCCCGGTCGCCTGCAGCGCCTCCACCGGTCCGCGGTCGATCTCCTCGATCGCTTCGCTGGAGAGCTTGCCGAGGGTGCCCACCGACCCGATACCCAGCGCCATGGTGCCGGCCAGCGCGCCGAGGCCGAAGATCGGGATCATGAACGCGATCGCCAGCACGATCTCCGGCAGGGCACGGATGATGTTCAGCAGCTGGCGCACCGGCAGCACCAGCCAGCGCGGGGCCACGTTCGAGGCGGCCAGGAAGGCCAGCGGGAAGGACAGCAGCGCACCGATCACCGTGCCCATCCAGGCCATCTGCAGCGACTCGAACATGTACCCGAACGTCTTCGTCCAGTACTCGCTCCAGGGCATCTCCAGCGGGTTCTGCACCAGCCCGTCGACCATCAGGGCGATGTAGGTAGGTGCCTCGGTGAAGATCGCCGGCAGCCGTTCCCAGCGGGCGTCCACCGCCCAGATGGTGGCGATCACGATCGCGGCTGTGATCAGCAGCGCGATCGTGCTTCGTGCTTTCGAGGGCGGCTTCGGCCGGGCACCGGTGGCGGCGGTGCGCACCTGTGTGGTGGTCATGTCAGCCTCCTCCGCACGGCGCGGGAGGCCTGGTCGAGAACGAACACGATGACGAACAGCATGATCACCACAGCGGAGACCGAGGAGTGCTCCAGCCGGCTGACCAGCAGCATGATCACCTCGCCGATACCGCCGGCGCCGACGAACCCGAGCACCAGGGAGGCGCGCAGGTTCAGCTCGAACACGTAGAAGCAGTAGGAGAGGTAGTTGGGTGCGACCTGTGGGAGGACCGCGAACCGGCCGCGTTGGAAGCGGGTGGCACCGGCGGCCTCGACCGCCTCGACCGGGCCGCGGTCCACTGCGTCGATGCTTTCCGAGGTGAGCTTGGCGACCACGCCGATGTTGAAGATGATCAGCGCCAGGATGCCGGGTAGCGCCCCAGAGCCTACGAACGCCACGAACAGCAGACCGTAGGCGACGTCCGGCAGCGAACGGACCAGGGAGAGGACGAACTTCATCACCTGGTACACGCCGGCGTTCGGTGCGGAGACCCTGGAGGCCAGCATGGACAGCACGAGCGCGATCAGGCAGCCGACCAGGGAGGCCAGGATGGCGATGTACAGGGTCTCCAGGAACCCCTCCCGCACCGCCGGCCGGGTGAGGATCTCCCAGTTCGGGTGCAGGTACTGCTCGATGACCTCACTGCCGCGGGTGAGGTTGATGATCAGCGGGGTGAGGGTGAACTCCACCCCGAGGGCTGCCCACAGCGTGACCGCCACGAACACCACCAGGCCGCCGATGGCAGCGATCGACGGCGGTGGCTTGCGCGGACGGTCCCGGCTCGTCACCTCGCCTGCGGGCACAGAGGCACTCACGCCAGCGCCCCCGGTTCGCGTTCGGCGACGTCCTCGGCGGTCAGCGAGCGGCCGTAGATGTCTTCGAACACGGCATCGTCGGCCTCCTCGGCGGTGCCGTCGAAGACGACCTTCCCGCCGCGCATGCCGAGGATCCGGTCGCCGTAGCGGCGGGCCAGGTCGAGGAAGTGCAGGTTGACCACGGTGGTGATGCCCAGCTCCCGGTTGATCCGCTGCAGGTCGCGCATCACCGCGTTCGCGGTGGGCGGGTCGAGGGAGGCGACCGGTTCGTCAGCGAGCACCACCTGCGGCTCCTGGGCGAGCGCCCGGGCGATGGCCACCCGCTGCTGCTGACCGCCGGAGAGCTGAGAGGCACGGATGTAGGCCTTCTCCACGATGCCCACCCGCTCCAG
>DATGRZ010000114.1:0-13766 GCA_035303065.1 Ruania sp. | reverse complement strand
CCGGGCGCCTCCCACACCGGGGGGATCTCGGCGTCGGCCGAGAACGGGATGATGATCACGCGACCGTCCGGGCAGTCGTAGACAGCCTCCACCCGCGGCGCGAACTCGACCCCCTCCTCGGTCTCCATGCTGTTGGCACCGATCCGCATGCCACGCAGTGCTCGTTCAGCCATCGTGACTCCTCCTGTCCGCGACTTGTGGTCTCCATCTAGTCCAACGGGTGGGACGGGGCTTCTGTTCCGGCCGCACGGTGAAGGTGGTGTGAAGTTCGCGGGGACGGCTCGTGGCTAGGCTAGAGACCGTGACCAACGAGACGATGACCTACCGCCAGCTAGGAGCCTCCGGGCTGACCGTGTCCACCGTGGGACTAGGGTGCAATGCTCTAGGTGCCACGGTAGCGGACCGGGACGTCCCTGGCCTGGTGAACGCCGCGCTTGAGGCCGGCATCACCTTCTTCGACACTGCCGACACCTACTCCCGTGGCCGCAGCGAACAGCTCCTCGGCCGCGCGCTGGGCGCTCACCGGGACGATGTGGTGATCGCCACGAAGTTCGGCATGGACACCGACGGGCTGAACGGCCCGGACTGGGGTGTGCGCGGCTCGCGCCGCTACATCCGCAAGGCGGTGGAGGGCTCGCTGCGGCGGCTCGGCACCGACTACATCGACCTTTACCAGATGCACGCGCCCGATCTTCGCACCCCCATCGAGGAGACCTTGGCCGCGCTGCACGAACTGGTGGCCGAGGGGAAGGTGCGCTACATCGGCTCCTCGAACTTCACCGGGTGGCAGGTGGTGGACGCGGACTGGACGGCCCGCACCGGCCCCCTGACCCCGATGATCTCTGCGCAGAACCAGTACAACCTGCTCAACCGCGACGCAGAGGCCGAGCTGCTTCCCGCTGTCGAGCATGTGGGCGCTGGCCTGCTGCCGTTCTACCCGCTGGCCTCCGGGCTGCTCACCGGTAAGTACCGCCGGGGGCAGGATGCTCCGGCAGGTACCCGGCTGGAGAACCGGCCGGAGCGACTGGCCGCGGCCGACTTCGACACGATCGAGGCGCTGCAGGACTTCGCCAGCGAGCGGGACCTGACGCTGCTGCAGGTGGCGGTCGGCTGGTTGGCGGCCCAGCCTGCAGTGGCCTCGGTGATCAGCGGAGCGTCCAAGCCGGAGCAGGTGCAGGCGAACGTGGCTGCTGCCGCCTGGGAGCCGAGCGCCGAGGACCTGGTCGTGCTGGACGAGCTCACTGCGTGATGGCTCCGACCACGGCGTGATGTCGGCTGTCCCCACAGACCTGGTCGCCCAGCTGCGGGCGGCAGGGTGTGTGTTCGCCGAGGAGGAGGCTGCGCTGCTCCTCGAGGCGGCCGACGGCGCCGCGCACCTGGCGCGTCTGGCCGACCGGAGGATCGCTGGGGAGCCGTTGGAGCAGGTGCTCGGCTGGGTGAGCTTCGACGGGCTGCGGCTGCGGGTGCGGCCCGGGGTGTTCGTTCCCCGGCAGCGCACCACGTTCCTGGTGCAGGTGGCCGCCGATCTCGCACCGCAGGGAGCGATGGTTGCCGACGTGTGCTGCGGCATCGGCGCGGTCGCGGCGGCGCTGACGGTCCGCCGCCCGGACCTGGACCTGTTCGCCTCCGACCTGGATCCGGTCGCGATGGCCGCCGCGGAGGAGAACGTGCCCGCCGGGATGCGCACCGGCTGCGGTGACCTTCTCGACGGGCTCCCGGTGGCGTGGCAGGGCCGGCTGGGCATGGTCGTCGCGAACACTCCCTACATCCCCACGAACGAGCTCTCCGTTCTGCCGCGGGAGGCTCGGGAGCACGAGCCGGTGCACACGCTCGACGGCGGAGGCGACGGTCTGGACGTGCAACGTCGTCTCGCGCAGAGCGCACCCAGGTGGTTGTCGCCGGGCGGATACGTGCTCACCGAGGTTGCCGCGGCGCAGGAGGACGCCGCCGTTGCTGTGTTCACCGGGGCCGGGTTCGAGGCGACGGTACGGCTCAGCGTGCAGTGGGCGAGCGGGGTGCTGGTCGCGCGCGTGCCGCTAGCAGGCGACGCCTGAGCGTTCCTACGGCGAGCGTGCTAGCGGATCTGGTCAGTCCCGCTGTCTGTGGTGCCGAGTCGCCGGTCCGTTGTCGTGACGATGATCCCGCGGTCGCCGGTGAAGGTCGCCAGCTGTTCCTGCAGGTGCGTGAGCAACAGCGCCCAGCCGTCACTGGTGCCTAGGACGGTACGCGGCTCGCGTCGGCGGATCGCTGCGAGCCGTTCGAGCTCGTTCCCGTCCACGGTCCAGACCAGCTGTCGCGATCCGGATTCGTCCAACGTGAAGGTGAACGTGCCGTCGGTGTAGCGCGCGCTCACGCCGCTCTCTGCTGCGACGTCGCAGACTCGTTCGATCGCCAGCACCGGCTGCTCCCTACTCGCCGGTCGAACCGTCGATCGACTCCCGGATCAGGTCGGCGTGCCCGTTGTGCCGGGCGTACTCCTCGATCATGTGCGTGAGGATCCAGCGCAGGCTAGGCGTCTGCCCGTCCGGCCAGCTGCGGGCGGCGAGGGTGCCCAGGTCCGACACCTGGTCGATGGCGTGCCGGGAGCGGGCCACCGACTGCTGCCAGAGGGTGAACAGCTCACCGGGTGCGTCGGCCGCGGCAGAGTTCCACTCCCAGTCCTGGTCCGCCTGCCAGTCCACGCTCTGCCACGGCTGAGGCATCGGTTCGCCGCGGAGCATCTGGGTGAACCAGTGGTCCTCCACCCAGGCAAGGTGCTTGACGATCCCGCCGAGCGTCATCGTCGAGTCCGCCACCCGCACCTGGAGCTCGTCGGCACCCAGACCGGAACACTTCCAGTGCAGGGTGGCACGTTGGTAGTCCAGGAACCCGAGCAGCGTGCGCCGCTCGTCGGCCGCCATCGGCGGTTCGGTCCGGCCTTGCTCGTCAACGACGGCGTCGCTCGGCCTGGTCACGTCGGAGTCGGACAGCAGGGGGATGGTCTGGCCCGGTGTGGTGCTGGACATAGGGCGACGCTATCGGGCAGGGCAAGGAATTTTGCTGCTGTCCGCCCACGGCGGACGCCGACGCCTGGCTCAGCCCAGCTGACTGAGTGCCAGGCTGACCAAGAACCCGGCGCTGGCGATCCCGGAGAGCACGGCCACCCCGACACCTTCGCCGGAGAGCTGGGAGACACCGAGCACCACCGACTCCGGCACCCCGTCCAGCAGTGCCCCGATCGCGATGGGTCACGTCCGCCTCGGTGGCCTCCTGGACCAGGTCGGGGTGGCTCCTCACGACGCCGGCGGCACCCGTTTGGCGGCCAGCCGCTGCACGGCATCGTCCATGTGCGCCACGAGCAGCTCCTTCGCCCGCTCCAGGGTGCCCTGCCCGATCGCCTCGACCAGCTCCTCGTGCTCGCGCACCTGGGTACCCAGGTCCGGGTAGGTGGTCTCCAGCTCACCGAGACACATCCGGGTCTCCACCACCAGGGTGCGCATCGCGCGAATCAGTCGGGGGCTGCCCGAGCAGGCCACCAGCTCCTCGTGGAACCTGTGGTCGGCGTCGGAGACCCCGGGCGCACTGTCCCGGCGGGCGGCAGTGCGCATCGCAGTGATGCTCGGGGTCAGCGCGCGCACGGTCTCCTCCCGGCGCCCATCCATCACCAGCTCCAGGGCGCCACGCTCGATCGCCGAGCGGGTGCGGTAGATGTCCTCCACGTCGGTGGTGGACAGCTCGGTGACGAACACGCCACGGTTGCGGATCGCCTCCAGCAGCCCCTCGGCGACCAGCCGTTGCATCGCCTCCCGCAGCGGCCCGCGGGAGACATCGAGCCGTTCCGCGAGCTCGGTCTCGCCGAGCTGCTCGCCCTGCTGCAGCCGGCCCGCCATGATCGCACCGCGCAGCTCCTCGGCCACGTACTCCACGGTGGACTGTCGCTTCGGCGGGCGGAGCTCACCGACCGGCATCTGCCATCCTCTCTGCGAACAGGGCCCCCAGCCGGGCACTGTACCGGGGCGCTCCGGCCAGTCGCAGCCCCTCCCAGATGGTGACCTGGTTGGCGGTCAGCACCGGCTTGCCGAGGTGCTCCTCCAGCTCCGGCAGCACCGCCAACGTACGCATCGCGGTGTCCGGTACGAGCAGCGCCTCAGCATCCGGATGATCGTTCCCGGTGACCAGCGCGGTCACCTGCGCCGGTGTCAGCGTGCCGACCTCGGCGGCGGTGCTGATCCCGGCGCTGGAGAAGGAGACCACCTCGACCCCCGCGGAGGCGAGGTAGTCGATGAACAGCCGAGCGACGTCGTCGGGATAGCTTGCCGCCACGGCGACCTTCTGGACTCCCAGCGCGGACAGCGCGGCCAGGTACGCGCGGCTGGTGCTGGAGGCCGGCACCCCGGCCGCCTCCGCCAGTGCGGACACCTGCTGCTCAGCGCCCTGCGGCCCGTAGACGAAGCTGCCGGAGGTGCAGGCCCATACCACTGCGGCTGGGTCGTGATCGGCGAGCAGGCGGGCCCCCTCGGCGAGCCGGGCCGGGCTGCCCAGGTCGAGCAGCTCCGGGACGGCGTGCAGGTCGGTGCCATAGATGTGCGCCACCGGGAAGTCCGCCTCCAGCCAGGTGGCGGCCAGCGGGTAGTCGTCCTCAGCAGCATGGTCGGGGTAGATGAACCCGACGGTCGGCGTGGTGGTCACGATGCTCCCTCCTCGATGGCGTCCGGCGGTCCGTCGGCTCCGGCCGTTGACAGCGGTTCCGGTCCGTCGACCACCACCGGCGGTTCGATCCCCTCCTGGAACACTCCCCGCAAGAGCTCGCCCGGGCCGACCATCGGCAGGTCCATCCGACCTAGGCACGCCCACACGGTCAGCTGGTTGGCCGTCAGCACCGGTTTGCCCAGGTCCCGTTCCAGCGGGGCGATGATGTCGTAGGTGGGCAGGTTGGTGCAGGAGACGAAGATGGCCTGAGCCTCGGGGTGGTCGGCGGCCATCACCAGGTCGGCGACGGTCCGGTAGTTCACCTTCCAGATCCCGCCGCCGAGCCCGAGGTACTGTGCGCGCAGCACCTCCACGTCCAGCTCGCCGAGGAACTGCTCCAGCCGCAGGGTCAGCGGTTCGTCGTAGGGGGTGACCACGGAGATGCGGGTCAGGCCGAGCTCGCGCACTGCCTCGGCCAGCGCTCCGGAGGTGGTCACCGCATCTGGCGCGCCCGCCGCGCGGATCGCGTCGCACAGTGCTACTTCGTAGGCCACGCCGTGCACGAAGCTGCCCGAGCTGCACAGGAATGCCACCACCTCTGGCTCCACCCCGAGCACGTCCCGGGTGGCGCGCTGCAGGTGGTCGGTGGCCGACACCAGCTCGGCCATCTCCAGACTGACCGGTACCGGCTCGTAGGGGGTGCGGGCCAGGTGCAGACTCACCTCCATCGGCGCCCAGCGCCACAGCTCGCGCTCCAGGGCCAGGTCGAAGGGCGCGATGATGCCGATGCCGCGCTGGGCCAACGGTCCTTCGAACTCCGCGCCGCTTGCTTCCACAGGTCTCACCTTCGCGCCGGCGGATCATCTGATTGTTGACAATAGTAGGAGGGCCTCCTACGTTGTCAATATGCGTGATCAGCCCGTCGTCGTGCTGCACGACGGCACCACGCCCGGTGCCGAGCTGATGGCACCTGTCACAGCGCTCACCCAGGTGCGTTACACCGACGAAGCCGGGCTCGCCGACGCACTGGCCGGGGCAGAGGTGCTGTTCGCCTACCACTTCCTCTCCGACGCTCTCGCTGAGGCCTGGCACGGGGCGGACAGCCTGCGCTGGCTGCATGTGGCCGCCGCCGGGGTGGACTCCTTCATGACCCCGCAGGTGCGGGCCAGCGACGTGGTGGTGACCAACTCTCGGGGCGTGTTCGACGATGCGATCGCCGAGTACGTGCTCGGCCAGGTGCTCTCCTTCGCCAAGGACCTGCCCGGGTCGTGGCGGCGGCAGCAGCAGCACACCTGGGAGCACCGGGAGTCCGAGCGGGTGGCCGGAACCCGTGCGCTGGTGGTGGGTACCGGGCCGATCGGGCGGGCGATCGCGCGGCTGCTGCGTGCGGCCGGTCTGCAGGTGCGCGGTTCGGGGCGCAGAGCCCGGGAGGAGGACCCGGACTTCGGTGTGGTCTGCGCCCAGGAGGACCTGCACGGTGAGCTGGCCGCCGCGGACTGGGTGGTGCTGGCCGCGCCGCTGACCGATTCCACCCGGGGGATGATCGACGCCGAGGCGCTCTCGGCGATGCGCTCCACCGCCCGGCTGATCAACGTGGGCCGCGGGGAGCTGGTGCGCACCGAGGACCTGGTGGCCGCGCTCCAGCAGGGCACGATCGCCGGCGCCGCCCTGGACGTGCTGGAGACGGAGCCGCTGCCGGCCGGGCACCCGCTGTGGGACCTGCCCACAGCCCTGGTCACCCCGCACTGCTCCGGGGACTTCATCGGCTGGCGGGGCGCGCTGGTGGAGCTGTTCGCGGCGAACCTTGCCCGCTGGCAGGCGGGGGAGCCGTTGCACAACGTCGTGGACAAGACACGAGGATATGTACCAGGGAGCTGACGTGGAACCCACCGAGATGACCGCCGTCGAACTCGTCACCGCCTACGGCGCCGGTGACCTCTCCCCGGTGGAGGTGACCTCCGCCGTCCTCGACCGGATCGAGGAGGTGGACGGGGAGCTGAACGCGTTCAACCTGGTGGACCGGGAGTACGCCCTGACCCAGGCCAAGGAGTCCGAGGAGCGCTGGCGCACCGGCTACTCCAAGGGGCTGCTGGACGGCGTGCCGATCTCGATCAAGGACATCTTCCTCACCAAGGGCTGGCCCACGCTGCGGGGTTCGAAGTCTGTGCCGCCCGACCAGCCATGGCCGGTGGACTCGCCGGTGGCGGCGCGACTCCGGGACGACGGGATGGTGTTCGTCGGCAAGACGACCACTCCGGAGATCGCCTGGAAGGCGGTCACCGACTCCCCGTTGACCGGTATCACCCGCAACCCCGTCGACCCGTCGAAGACACCGGGTGGCTCCTCCGGCGGCGCCGGTGCAGCAGTGGCGGCAGGGATGGCCCCGCTCGCCGTGGGTACCGACGGTGGCGGCAGCATCCGCATCCCGGCCAGCTTCTGCGGCATCGTCGGGCTCAAGCCCACGCACGGGCGGGTGCCGATGTACCCGGCGAGCCCGTTCGCACCGCTGGCGCACGCCGGGCCGATGACCCGCACCGTGGAGGACGCCGCTCTGCTGATGGACATCCTGGCGCTGCCCGACCACCGCGACCCCACCTCGCAGGCGCCGCCGCACCTGACCTACCGGGGCGAGTTCAACCGGGAGGTCACCGGGATGCACGTGGCCTACTCCCGGGACCTGGGCTACCTGCAGGTGGACCCGGAGGTGGCGGCGATCGTCGAGGCGGCAGTGACCAAGATCGACCAGGCCGGGCTGCACGTGGAGGCGGTCGACCCCGGGTTCGCCGACCCGCTGGACTCCTTCGAGACGATGTGGGCGTGCGGGGCCGCCGCGCTGCTGCGCACCATGCCGAACGTCCGGGAGACGATCGACCCCGGCCTGGGCGAGGTGTGGGACAAGGGGGAGAGCCACAGCGGGGTGGACTACATCCAGGCGCGCAGTGTCGGGGCAGCGGTGGGTATCACGATGGGGGAGTTCAGCGAGAAGCACAACGCGCTGATCACCCCGACGGTGGGGATCCCCCCGTTCGAGGCCGGTCACGACGTGCCGCCGGGCAGCGGCCTGAGCCGGTGGCCGCAGTGGGCGGGGTTCAGCTATCCGTTCAACATGACCGGTCAGCCGGCGATCAGCGTGCCGGTCGGGACGACGGCTGCCGGTCTGCCGGTGGGGCTGCAGATCGTCGGTCCTCGGCACGCCGACGACCTGGTGCTGGCGATCGCCCGGTTCGTGGAGTGGTTGCTCGCCTGAGCAGTACCGACGCCGCACCCCAGGGTCGCGAACGCTCGCCTCTGGGCTCTGAACCGATTCAACGCCTCACCCTGGCGAGCGTTCGCGCCTCACCCAGGCGAGCGTTCGCGCCTCACCCTGGCGAGCGTTCGCGCACAGGAGTGAGGTCAGGCGCGGGCGTAGGTGAGGCGTTCGCCGACGAATCCGTTCCGCCACAGGTCGTTGCACGCCTCGGCCATCGCCGGCAGACCGTCGGTGATGGTGGCGAACACGTTCCCGGGCACCCAGCCGACGTCCCCGTTCAGCAGCAGGTTGTTCCGGTCGTAGAAGATCGCCAGGTCGGTGGCGCCGTTCTCCGCGTGCGCCTGGGACCCCTGCTCGTAGCCATACGCGGGATTGCCGATCTCCCAGGGTTCGAAGTCGAACAGGCACACGTCCCCGGGGATCGGGGTGATGGTCGGGTTCTCCCGGCGCGGGGCGTCGGTGATCCGTGGCACCAGCGCGTACACCTCGTTCCGGGCGAACTTGGCGTGCACGGCGTCACCGGACTGGGGCAGCACGTCCCACACGGCCGCGCTGGTCGCCGGGGCGATGTCGTCGAGCAGCCGGGCGCGGCAGGTCACGCCCCGCTGCTCCAGGGTGATGGTGATGTAGCGCGGCACAGTGGCCTCCTCGTTCTTGTGCGGGCCTTCCGGCAGTCCCTCAGACCTCGGCGAGCGCCTCGGACCAGATGCTCAGCCCCTCGTCGATCTCCTCAGCGCTGACCACCAACGGCGGGATCATCCGGACCGTGTTCATGTACGCGCCGCAGGTGAGCATCAGCAGGCCCTTGGCGGCGGCTGCCTGCTGGGCGGCCGCGGCACGAGCCCCGTCCGGACGGCCGTCGGCAGTGGTGAACTCCGAACCGACCAGCAGGCCGAGGCCGCGTACGTCCCCGACCGCCTCAGTCGCCCGGTCCCGCGTGCCGGCGAGCAGCTGGTGCCCGCGCTCGGCGGCGTTGGCGACCAGGCCCTCCTCCTCGATCACCTCCATGGTGGCCAGCGCGGCGGCGCAGGCGACGGCGTTCGCACCGTAGGTGCCGCCCTGGGAGCCGGGCCAGGCCTTGGCCATCAGCTCGGCGGAGGCGGCCATCCCGGAGATCGGGAACCCGGAGGCCAAGCCCTTGGCGATGGTGATGATGTCCGGGCGGACGTCGAAGTGCTGGTGGCCGAAGTACTTGCCGGTACGGCCGAACCCGGTCTGGATCTCGTCCATCACCAGCAGGATGCCGTGCTCGTCCGCCCGCTCCCGCAGCCCCTGGAAGAACCGCGTGTTGCCGGGCACGTAGCCCCCCTCACCGAGCATCGGTTCGACGACGAACGCGGCGGTCTCGGCCGGAGACGTCACGGTGGCGAACAGGTAGTCCAGCTCGCGCAGGCAGAAGTCGGTAGCCTCCTCCTCGCTCCAGCCGTACCGGTAGGCGGTCGGGAAGGGGGCGACGTGCACCCCGGACATCAACGGGGAGAACCCGGCGGAGAACCGGGTGCCGGAGGTGGTCATCGTGGCTGTGGCGACCGTTCGGCCGTGGAACCCGCCGTGGAAGACGATCACGTTCGGCCGGCCGGTGGCCTGCCGGGACAGTCGCAGCGCGGACTCCACTGCCTCGGAACCGGAGTTGGCGAAGAACACCGAGTCCAGGCCTTCGGGCAGCACGTCCCCGAGGCGCTCCACCAGGTCCAGCAGCGGACGGTGCATGACCGTCGTGTACTGGCCGTGCACCAGCTTGCCGATCTGCTCCTGGGCGGCCGCCACGACCTTGGGGTGGCAGTGCCCGGTGCTGGTCACCCCGATCCCGGCGGTGAAGTCCAGGTAGCGGCGTCCGTCGGCGTCGAAGATCTCGCAGCCGCGGGCGTGATCGACCACCACAGGTGTGGCCTGACGCAGGTGGGGAGACAATGTGGCCATGGGACCCTCCAGAGACGTATTGTCGGATTGTCGACAATACTTCTAGGCTGGCCATGAGGCAAGGAGTCGAAGATGGAAACCACCACACCCACCGCCGCCGCTGAGCGCGAAGCCATCGAGTCTGTCCCGAAGGGGCTGTTCGTCGCCGGCCAGTGGCGCCCGACCGAGACCACCCTGCCGGTGGAGGATCCGTCCACCGGCGAGGTGCTCTGCGAGGTGGCCGATGCCAGCCCCGCTGAGGCGGTGCCCGCCCTGGACGCGGCCGCCGCCGCTCAGGCCGACTGGGCCCGGACCGCACCACGCGAGCGCAGCGAGATCCTCTCTCGCGCCTATGAGCTGATGATCGCCGAGACCGAGCGGCTCGCGCTGATCATGACCCTGGAGATGGGCAAGCCGCTGGCCGAGTCTCGCGGAGAGGTCGCCTACGCGGCCGAGTTTCTCCGTTGGTTCGCCGAGGAGGCGGTGCGCATCGACGGCGGCTACATGACCGCCCCGGGCGGGGGCTCCCGGTTCCTGGTCACCAAGCAGCCGGTGGGCGTGAGCCTGATGATCACCCCGTGGAACTTCCCGCTGGCGATGGGCACCCGGAAGATCGGACCGGCGATCGCCGCCGGCTGCACCTCGGTGATCAAGCCTGCCGCACAGACCCCGCTGTGCACCCTCGCGTTCGCCGAGCTGCTCACCCGCGCCGGGCTGCCGGACGGGGTGGTGAACGTGGTCACCACCCGGCAGTCGGACGAGGTGATGAGCCCGCTGATCCTGGACCCCCGGTCCCGCAAGCTGTCCTTCACCGGCTCCACAGCTGTGGGCAAGCACCTGCTGGAGCTGTGTGCGAAGACGGTGATGCGCACCTCGATGGAGCTCGGCGGCAACGCCCCGTTCCTGGTGTTCGAGGACGCCGACCTGGACGCCGCTGTGGACGGGGCGATGCTGGCGAAGATGCGCAACATCGGCCAGGCCTGTACGGCGGCGAACCGCATCCTGGTGCACCGCTCGGTGGCCGACCAGTTCGCGGAGAAGATGACTGCCCGGATGGCCGACCTGCCGATGGGCCGAGGAACCGAGGAGGGAGTGGTCGTCGGCCCGCTGATCGACGACCGGGCCGTGGCCAAGGTGACCGGCCTGGTCTCCGACGCCACCGAGCGTGGCGCCACTGTGCACCTGGGCGGGACCGCGCACGAGGGGCCCGGCCACTTCTACCCGGCCACGGTCCTCACCGACGTGCCGCCGGAGGCGGAGATGGGCCGCACGGAGATCTTCGGCCCGGTGGCGGCGATCACCTCGTTCGACACCGAGGAGGAGGCGATCGCGCTGGCGAACGACACCCCCTACGGTCTGGTCTCCTTCGCCTTCACCCAGGACCTGGCCCGTGGCCTCCGGGTCGGGGAGGGGCTGGAGGCCGGCATGGTCGGGCTGAACATGGGCGTGGTGTCCAACCCGGCAGCGCCGTTCGGCGGGATCAAGGAGTCCGGCTTGGGCCGGGAGGGCGGCTTCTTCGGTATCGATGAGTTCCTGGAGACCAAGTACATCGGCATCCAGGTCTGATCTTCCCCATAGACCCCGTGGTGGAGGTCGTGACACGATCGGGGCATGGCCTCCACCACGGCTGCACAGCAGCGACTGCGTGATCTGACGTTGTTGCGGCGGGTGCGGGACCGCATCGACCGGGAGTACGCCGAGCCGCTCAACGTTCAGGCGCTGGCCAGCGAGGTGGGCATGTCCGCCGGCCACCTGAGCCGCCAGTTCCGCGCCGCCTACCGTGAGCCGCCGTACAGCTACCTGATGACCCGACGGGTGGAGCGGGCGATGACGCTGCTGCGCCGAGGGGACCTCTCGGTGACCGAGGTGTGCTTCGCCGTCGGCTTCTCCTCCCTGGGCACGTTCAGCACCCGGTTCACCGAGCTGGTCGGCATGCCTCCCAGCCAGTACCGCGAGCAGCAGGCGCACTCGGTGCGCGGCATCCCACCGTGCATGGCCAAACGCGTCACCAGACCGGTCAGGAATCGAGAAGCCACCCCAGTGACCGCGCTCTAGTCTGAGCCGCATGGACATCACGATTCACGCAAGCTTCCTCCCGCACACCGACGCCGAGGCCGCACTGGGCTTCTACCGCGACGCGCTCGGCTTCGAGGTCCGCAAGGACGTCGGCTACCAAGACATGCGCTGGCTCACCGTCGGCCCGCCCGGACAACCGGACGTCAACATCGTCCTCTACCCGCCCACCGCCGACCCGAACATCACCGAGGAGGAGGGCAAGGTCATCACCGAGATGATCGCCAAGGGCACCTTCGCCAGCCTGATGCTCGCCAGCCCGGACGTGGATGCGGCGTTCGCCGCCGTGCAGGCCCACGACGTGGAGGTGGTCCAGGAGCCCACCGACCAGGACTGGGGGATGCGGGACTGCGCGTTCCGCGACCCGGCGGGCAACATGGTCCGGATGCAGCAGGTCGGCTGACCGGCCGTGTGCAGCCCCGGCAGAGCTGGCCCACCCGTCCGCCGCGTCCCGGCGGCACCGCGGGATGCTCAGCAGCGCAAGGAGGACACCCTCACCCTGTTGACCACCCCTGCTGTCGATGCCTGGGTGGCCACCGCATCGCCCGACGGCGTCCCGTACGTCGTCCCGCTCTCCCTCGCCTGGATCGAGGGCCGGGTGGTTCTCGCGTTGCCTGCGGCAACGCGTACCGCACGCAACCTCGCGGCGACCTCCAGGGCGCGGCTCGGTGTGGGACCCACCCGGGACGTCGTGCTCATCGACGCCAACCTGGACCGGCTCCTGGCGGTGGACGAGGACGAGGCAGCGACCATCGGCGCCGGCTACGCGGCCCAGGCGGACTGGGATCCGCGCACCGCCCCTGCTGGTCAGGTCTACGCTGTGCTCCGCCCGCAGCGCATCCAGGCCTGGCGCGAAGTCGACGAGCAGGAGGGCCGCACCCTGATGCGCGCCGGCGCCTGGCTGACCTGACCCGACCACCTGGACGCACTGCGTCCGGCACGATGAAGACCCACCCGGACCGCTCCACCGAGCAGAGGAGAACCCCTCGATGGCCACCACCACCGAATCGGCCACCCGCAGCACCCACCTGGCCGACAGCCACGACCGGATCCGGGTGGTCGGCGCCCGGGAGAACAACCTCACCGGCGTCGCCCTGGAGATCCCCAAGCGCAGGATCACCGTGTTCACCGGGGTGTCCGGCTCCGGGAAGAGCTCACTGGTGTTCGACACCATCGCCGCGGAGTCCCAGCGGATGATCAACGAGACCTACAGCGCGTTCGTGCAGGGATTCATGCCCAGCCTGCCGCGCCCGGACGTGGACGTGCTGGACGGGCTGACCACGGCGATCATCGTGGACCAGGAGCGGATGGACGCCAACCCACGCTCGACCGTAGGCACCGCCACGGACACCTACACGATGCTGCGGGTCCTGTACTCCCGGATCGGGCAACCGCACGTGGGACCGCCCACAGCGTTCGCGTTCAACGTGCCCACCTCCCGGGCCGGTGGGGTGATGAGCACCGAGAAGGCCGGCCGGGTGGAGAAGAAGGTGGTCAAGGACGCGGTCTACCTCGGCGGGATGTGCCCGCGGTGCGAGGGCACCGGTTCGGTCTCCGACTTCGACCTGAGCGCCCTGTACGACGAGACCAGGTCGCTCAGCGAGGAAGCGCTGCTGGTGCCCGGGTACTCGATGAGCGGCTGGTACGGGCGGATCTTCACCGGTGCCGGGTTCGACCTGGACAAGCCGATCGGGAAGTACAGCAAGCGGGAGCGGGAGAAGCTGCTCTACGGCCTGCCGGAGAAGATCAAGGTGGAGGGCGTCAACCTCACCTACGAGGGCCTCATCCCGAAGATCCAGAAGACGATGCTCGCCAAGGACGTGGAGGCGATGCAGCCGCACGTGCGCAGGTTCGTGGAGCGGGCGATCACCTTCGA
>DATGRZ010000113.1:0-21821 GCA_035303065.1 Ruania sp. | reverse complement strand
TCAGCCCGGCCGCTTGCGCCGCCCGCAAGTCCGGAACGCGCGCCTCGCTGTGCCCCGCCGCCACCACCGTGCCCGCAGCGGCGAACTGCTCGACGGCGGAGACTCCCCCGGGCAGCTCCGGCGCCAGTGTGATCATCGCGGGACCGAGCGACGCCAACCTCGCCACCGCCTCCGCGTCCGGGTCGCGCAACGCAGCCGGAGAGTGTGCCCCGGCCTGTGCCGGGGCGAGGAACGGGCCCTCCAGGTGCACTCCGGCCAGCTCAGCTGCCCCGGGCGAGGGGTGGTCGCGGTGGCGGTGCAACCCGCCGACAGCAGCGACCAGGGTGTCGATGCGGTCCGAGGCGAGGGCGGCGAGCACTGTGGTGACCCCTCGGGAGGCGAGATGATGCAGGACAGCCGTTACGCCGTCGTCATCCTCGGCCTGCTCGAAGCTGTGCCCGGCGGCCCCGTGGATGTGGATGTCCACCAGACCGGGGCCAACCAGCCGGCCGCCGACATCGAGCACCTCGCCGGTCGGCGGGTCGTCGGTCAGCTCTGCGATCCGTCCGTTGCGGACGACGACGCTGGTGTCCGCCAGACCACCGTCGGTGAGCAAACGACCGCCGGTCAGGATCAGAGGTGTCTCAGCAGTGGCAGTGGCGGCGGGCGTCATCTGGGCCATTGTGCCGTAGTGACGGCTGCCGGAGGACGGCCGGCGGGCACCTCTACCGGCGCCACCCATCCCACGACAGCCCGCCACATAGACTGCCGTCCATGGGTGGGGCAGAGGCCGGGGATGGCAGCGTGGCCGGCCTGACCGACCGGCACGGGCGCGGCTACTTCGCAGTGCAGTCGGCGGCCGGCGCGCTCTGGTGTCTTGCTGTGGCGCTGCTACCTGCCGTGCGGCAGGCGACGCTCGGCCACCTGGACCCGGTACTGGTGGCGGCCCTGGATCTTCCGTTGTTCGTGGCTGCCTCGGCGCTGGCCGCACTGGGGCGTCGTTGGGCGGTGTGGGTCGTCGTGCCGTGGACGGTGCTGGTCACAGCGGGGATGGTCGGGTACGCGACGATCACTGGTCAGGCCGGCTGGGGCGCGCTGCTCATGGTCGCCGCCAGCGTGGGCAGTGTCGCTGCCGGCCTCCTGGTCATCTTTCGGCGGCTGTCCGGTGAGTGGTTGCTGGTCGGGCCGTTCGCGTTCCGGCCCGCCGATCCCGCGCCGCCACGGGTGCACGTGCGGCGCACCGGGGCCCAGATGGTCGTCTTCTGGGGGCTCTTCCTCGTGCTGCTCCCGCTCGGGCTCGCTGCTCTCGAACGGCGCTGGGGGCTGCACCTGGACGTCCCGGCGGGGGTGCGGCTGGCGGGGGTGGTCCTGCTCGTGCTCGCCAGTGCGCTGGGGGTGTGGTCGGCGTGGTCGATGTCCCACCGTGGCGCAGGTACACCGTTGCCCGCGGTGACGGCCCGCCACCTGGTGGTCACCGGCCCCTACCGGCTGGTGCGCAACCCGATGGCGGTCGCCGGCATCACCCAGGCAGTGGCTGTGGGCATCGTGCTCGGCTCGTGGATCGTCACCATCTACGCGCTGTGCGGGCCGATCGTGTGGAACACGCTGATCCGCCCGGAGGAGGAGGCGGACCTCGAGGCTCGCTTCGGCGCCGAGTTCACCGCCTACCAGGAGGCGGTGCCCTGCTGGGTGCCACGGCTACGACTCGCGCACCACCGCCCGCAGCGGCGCTGATGATCGGGGACGCGCCCATCGGCCCGGCCCACCGGGGACCGCGCAGCTACGGGCCAGCACTGGTCCCGACTCACGTCCAGCGCGCTGCGTGACGGCGCAGCTCAGGCAGCAGGCGTGCGGAGAGCTCCCGAGCCTGGCCGTGCCAGTCGTCCACCTCGGCCAGCGCAGTCGCGAACACCTCCGGGGCCCGCTCGGCGATCTCGGCCAGACGAGCAAGCAGGCGTTCGTCGTCCAGTCGTGCACTCTGGGCGAACCGTCGCCACGCCTCACGGGTCACCTCGGTGAGCAAGAAGGTGCCGCCGATGCTCATCGAGAGCTTGCGCTGGCCGCCGCCCGCGCCGTAGCCCAGGCCGGAGGCCACGTCATAGAGCGGCGACAGGCGCACCTGGTCGCCCTCGAGCAGCACTGCGTAGTTGCGAGCGTGCGCATCAGGGGCGCCGATCACCGTGTTGAAGATCAGCCCGTCCACGAAGGCGTCCACGTTAGCCCGGGCCGCTCGAGGCGTCTCCGAGGCCGCGCGCAGCAGGTCGATCACGTCCGAGGCGGACGGGCCGCCGTACTCCTCGTACTTCTCCACCAGGCCCAGGGCCTGGCACAGGTCCTCCTGGTGCCGGCGCACCAGCTGGCCCTGCTCGTCGGCCACACGGTCGAAGCGGGTGATCACGATCGCGAGCTGTGACTTGAACTCGGTGAACTCGGTGTGCGCCGCCGGCAGGCCGAGCGCGGTGGCAGCGCGCATGCTGACGTGCTCGGCGAGCGCTTGGGCTCTGAGGGCGCGCACACCCGGTTTGACGATGTGTGTGGTCGGCTCCGCCCCGTGCGCGGTGTGCCAGCCGCCGTGCCAGCGCAGCGCAAACTTCTGCTGGGTGCCGCCCAGCGACCAGTGCTCCCCGGGCAAGATCCAGGAGGCATCCTCGTCCACATCCATCTCGGCCAGCCGCTGCTCGATCTCGGCGTCAGAGACGGGCACCAGCTCGCCCTCGCGTGCCTGCAGCTGCTCGATCTCCTCCGGGAGGCAGAACTGCACGGCGCCGGCGCAGTCCTTGCCGATGGCCGCCAAGATGCTCAGCTGGTCCTTGGTGTCCACCGCGTACTGATTCTTCAAGGCCGCCAGCGCAGCGTCGCTGTCCGGGACCAGACCGTCCAGGTAGGCCTCGACAGGCGCTCCCGAGTGTGTGCCGAGCACCGGCGGGAGCGCGAGGGAGAGCGGTGTGACGTCCGAGCGCCGCACGTGCTCCAGATAGGTCAGCCGCAGCGTCGAGCGAGTGCGCTCCACCATCGCGACGTGCTCTCCGCCGAGCAGCACCGCCAGCTGTCGGGGCGGCCTCACGGTGCCTCGTCCCGGATCATCAGGCTGGCGTCCAGCGCGTCCAGCACGTGCAGGACCAGACCGATCTCCAGCCCTGCGGTCTTGCCGGCCTCGAGCTTGATCAACCACTGCCGGGACACGTCGGCGAGCTGGGCGAGCTCGGCCTGGGTCAGTCCACGCCGCATCCGGAACATCCGGACGGCGGTGCCCAACCGGGGCAGGGACCTCACGTTGGTCAGCGCACGAGAACCGGACATGATGTCATCATACGGCGACATTGCTGCAATGTCCACGAACGACGACATTGCAGCAAAGTCTGCGTACGGTGACATCGGTGCGGTGTCGTTGTGCGGCGACGTCACGCTCATCAGGGCGGCTGTCCGAGGGTCGGCCTCATGGCAGGCTGGAGCCATGCAGCTACGGATCTTCACCGAACCTCAGCAGGGCGCCTCCTACGACGACCTGCTCGCCGTCGCCAGGGCGACCGAGGAGCTCGGCTTCGACGCGTTCTTCCGCTCCGACCACTACCTGGCCATGGGCACCGACGGTCTGCCTGGACCGACCGATGCCTGGACCACGCTCGCCGGGCTGGCACGGGAGACCTCGCGCATCCGGCTGGGCACGCTGGTCTCCTCGGCCACCTTCCGCCTGCCCGGTGTGCTGGCGATCCAGGTGGCCCAGGTGGACCAGATGTCCGGTGGCCGGGTGGAGCTCGGCCTGGGCACCGGCTGGTACGAGCAGGAGCACGCCGCCTACGGCATCCCGTTCCCGGCCAAGCGGTTCGGTCTGCTGGAAGAGCAGCTGGAGCTCGTCACCGGACTGTGGCGCACCCCCGTCGGCGAGACGTTCTCCTTCACCGGTGAGCACTACCAGCTGACCGACTCCCCCGCGCTGCCCAAACCGACGCAGCCGCAGGTGCCGGTGCTGGTGGGCGGGCACGGCAAGCGCCGCACCCCGGCGCTGGCGGCACGGTTCGCCAGCGAGTTCAACATCGGCTTCCCGCAGCTGGGCGACATCCCGGCCGGGTTCGCGCGGGTGCACCAGGCGTGCCAGGACATCGGCCGCGACCCTGGCGAGCTCACCTACTCGGTGGCGCTGGTGGCGTGCGTAGGTGCGGACGAGGCCGAGGTGGCCCGACGGGCGGCGGCGATCGGCCGCGAGCCGGCGGAGCTGCGGGAGAACGGTGTGGCCGGCACCCCGGCGGAGGCGGCGGCACGGCTGCGCGAGGTGCAGGAGATGGGTGCCGAGCGCGTCTACCTGCAGATCCTCGACCTGGCGGACCTGGACCACCTGGACCTGATCGCCCGTGAGGTGGCGCCGCAGCTGAGCTGAGAGCGCACCGGCACCGGGCGCCGGCTATTGCATGCGCGCCTGCAGGAAGTCCAGCACCCGGGTGAGCGCCAGCTGTGCCGGTTCGGTGTGCAGGGCCATCTGGTACTCGTGCGGCACCGGCGGGTCGGTGTCGGCCGGGAAGAAGAGGGTGTCCACGTCCACGCCGGCCTCCTCGAGCGCCTGAGCCATCGAGTGCGAGTGCGCCTCGAGCGGGTCGCCGTTGCCGGCGGAGATGAACGTGGGCGGGAGCTCGCCCGTAACGTGCTGCGGCAGCGAGGCGTAGGCCAGGCTCGGGCTGTTCAGGAAGTCCTTCTGACCGGTGTAGGCCCAGATGATGTCCCGCTGGAACCGGCCCATGATCCCGTCGTCGTAGTCCGGCAGGTGCAGGTCGTAAGCACCGCACATCAACACCGTGCCGACCAGCTGGTCGGCCTGGATCGGCCGCTGCAGCCCGGCCGCCTCGGCGTAACCGGGCTGGCTGATGGCCATCGCGGTCTGGGCGGCGATGTGCCCGCCGGCGGAGTCCCCGCCGAGCACGATGCGGCTGGGGTCCACGTGCAGCTCCTCGGCGTGGGCGTCGACGTAGGCGAGCGCGTCAGCAACCTGGTCCAGCTGGTAGGGATACTGCTCCTCCGGCGCCTTGGTGTACTCCACCGAGATGGTGGTGTAGCCGTGGGCGGCGATCGTCTGCAGGTAGGTCGCGGTGCCGTCCTTCGTGCCGGCGACGAACGCACCACCGTGCACCCACACCACAGTGGGCAACGGCTCCTCGGCGTCCTCGGGGGAGAACACGTCCATCCGTCCGTCCTCGTCGCCTGGACGGTAGACCACATCCACGCTGGAGTGCACCCCGGGCGGCGGTTCCACCTGCCCGGCGGCCGGGTCATCACCGTTGAAGGCGGGCAGGTTCCGCAGCAGCAGCGTGGTGGGCCAGTAGCTCACCTGGAACGCGATCACCACGACCAGCGCGAGCACCAGGATGCTGGCCAGCAGGCCGATCGCCACCTTCAGCAGCCGGCGCGGCCAGCGGCGTGGCGAGGGAGGGTCGCTCGTCGCGGCGTCCATCAGCGCACCGCACCCATCAGCTCACCCCATCCATCAGCGCATTCCCCCCATCAGACCGCCGCCAGCTCCGAACGCACTGCGGGCAGCACCACCGACCCGAGGAGCTGGATGCCGCCGGAGCCGGTCAGGCCGTGCGGCGTGCCGAACTCCACCCGGTCGGCACCGGCAGCGGCCAGGCGGAGCGTGTGCTCCACCACCTGGCTGGGCGTGCCGGCCAGGCAGAACCGGTCCAGCAGGTCGTCGCTGAGCAGCCCGCCGGCCTCGTCCGCCCGGCCGTCGGCGAGCAGCGCGCGTAACCGCACCAGCAGCTCCTCCTCCACCTGCACGGTCGGATCCAGGCGAGCGACGACGTCGACGTACATGGCCACCTCGCGACGCGCGAGCGCGCGGGCCCGCTCGCCGTCCTCGTCGACCACGGTCACCGCCCCGGCACACACCCGCACCGCTGCCGTACCCCGGCCTGCGGCAGTGGCAGACGTCTCCACCCAGGTGCGCATCTGCTGGACCATGTCCGGGTTGGCGGACCCGCCGATCTTCACCTCGTCGGCGATCTGCCCGGCCAGTGCCGCCCCGCGCGGTCCCCAGACGCCGAGCAGCACGTCCACCTCCGGCCGCACCGGCGGGTACTGCAGGCGGAAGCCGGGTTCGACGGAGTACACCCGCCCCTGGTAGCCGCCGTCGTCCCCCGCGATCAGCCGGCGCACGATCTGCACAGTGTCTTCCAGGTGCGCAAGCGGTCGGTCCTGGGCGGTGCCGACCTGCTGCAGCCAGGAGCCGCGCGCCAGACCGAGGTAAGCGCGCCCGCCGCTGGCCTCGTCGAGCACCGCGTGCTGTCCGGCGATCTCGGCCGGGTGCAGCAGGTAGGGGTTCAGGCAGGAGGGGCCCAGCCGGAGGCTGTGGGTCGCCCCGGCCGCAGCCAGCAGCGCGGCCAGCGGCGGTTGGAAACCGAGGTCGGAGTACACCGACAGACCGTCGAACCCGTGCTCCTGCACCTGCCGGGCGAGCCGGGTGTACTCCGCAGTGGTCTTGTCCGACTGCAGCGCGATGCTCAGCGCCACGCTCATGTGAGCTCCTCGGTGGGGATGCTGGTGCGGCCGGTGCGTTCGATGCGCATGATCAGCCGCTCCTCCGGGTCCGGGCAGGCCACCTCGTTGTCGGTGGCGAGCCAGTCGCCGGCCGCTACCGCACGCTGGGCGGCCGGCAGCAGCGGCAGCACCGCGGAGAGGGCGTACAGGCAGAAGTGGCCACCCTCGGGGATGGTCAACCGGCTGGAGCAGGTGAGGTCGATGTGGTCACCGGGGCGCATACCGCACACGGAACGGCCCTCGATCCGGTCCACCACCACGCGCAGGTCGTACAGCTCGGTGCGCCGCTCGTCGGCCCCGCCGGTGGGGCTGTTCTGCTCGTTCATCACTCCTCCTCCTGACGTCTCAGTATCCCGTGCACGAGCCTGGGCCCCACACCGTGGACACCCCGGTCGCCGGCACCGCGCTCCCGTGTAGCCTCCCGGCCAGATGGCACCGCAGGGTGCGGCGCACGACGATGGAGGGTGCTTCGATGAGCTCCGAACCAGAGCTGACGTTCCGCGGCGGTTGGCCGGTGGCGTTCGTCCCGGTGCTGATCTTCGGCATCTTCTGTGTGCTGTACTTCGTGGTGCTGGACGCCTTCGACATGACCGCGCTGGCCGTGGGCGGGTTCCTCGCCCTGCTGGTCGGCGCGCTGCTCGCCCGCCGGTACGGCACGTTCTGGGATGCGGTGATCGCCGGGATCGGTAGCGCCACGTCGGTCTCGATCGTGCTGATCCTGGTGGTCGTGGGCATGCTCGCCCAGCTGATCAAGGACACCGACGTCTCCGCCGGCTTCGTCTGGATCGCCGACCAGGCGGGATTGAGCGGTGCGCCGCTGACCCTGTTCACCTTCGCCGCGTGCTGCCTGATCGCGATGGCGACCGGTTCCTCGATCGGCACGATGTTCACCGCGTTCCCGATCTTCTACCCGGCGGGGGTGCTGCTCGGCGCTGACCCGGCGATGCTCGCCGGAGCGATCGTCTCCGGTGCGATCTTCGGCGACAACCTCGCCCCGATCTCGGACACCACGATCATCTCCGCCTCCACCCAGCGCTACCGGCACCGGGACGGTTCGGCGGACATCGGCGGTGTGGTCACCAGCCGGGCCCGGTACGCCCTGGTGGCGGCGCTGCTGGCCGCCATCTGCTACCTGGTGCTCGGCGGCGGGCCCGCCGGTGCCGCCTCGGTCGACCTCGCCGAGCAGTCCGACCCGCGCGGGCTGGTCATGCTGCTGCCGATCGCGGTCCTGCTGCTGACGGCGTTCGTTTCCCGGAACATCTTCCTCGCCGTGACCGTGGGGCTCGTCCTGGGCACGGTGACGGCGTTGCTCACCGGCCTCCTCGAACCGGCCGGGGTGCTGGGGGTGGTCGAGGGTGAACCGACCGGGTTCCTGGTCACCGGGGTGAGCGCGATGCTGCCGACGGTGGCGCTGGTGGTGGCGGTGTTCGGGATCATGGGCGTGCTGCGCGCGGCCGGGGTGCTGGACCGGATCGTCACCGCGCTGACCGACAGCCGGCTGGTGGGCTCGCCGCGTGGCGCCGAGGCGGCGATCGGGATCGGCGTCAGCGCCACCACCGTGCTCTTCGGCGGGG
The DNA here is from genome assembly GCA_035303065.1 of Ruania sp. Taxonomy (GTDB): domain Bacteria; phylum Actinomycetota; class Actinomycetes; order Actinomycetales; family Beutenbergiaceae; genus Ruania. The sequence goes on along the minus strand of DATGRZ010000113.1, from coordinate 13,743 downwards.
TGAACTCGGCAGCGATGCTCACCTTCGGCCCGGTGGCCGACGAGATCGGCGCCCGCCAGGGCCTGCACCCCTACCGGCGGACGAACGTGATGGACTGCTTCGCGATGGGCATCTCCTGCGTGGTGCCGGTGTTCAGCGCCTTCCTGTTCATCGGGGCGATGCTCACCGGCGGTCACCCTCCGGCGCCGGAGCTGTCCACAGCGCAGCTGTTCACCACCACGTTCTACCCGCTGCTGCTCACTGTGGTGCTGGTGGTGGCAGTGGTCACCGGCTGGGGCCGCCGGTTCGAGGGCCCGGAGGGTCAGCCGGTGCGCCGCCGCGAGGACGCGGCCGAGCCTGCGGTCCTCTGACCGCCCGGGCCGGGCGCAGCCTGCCGACTAGGCGCACCGGGCGGTGTGGCGGACTTGAACACGGCGTAGTACACGGGCCCGGTCACGAACCAGATCACCAACAGGGCGGTCAGCCGCCCGATCCACGCCCAGATGGGGTCGGTGCCGAACAGCTGCTCGAGCGAGCCGGGCACCCGCCAGCCGGAGACGGCCACCATGACCAGCAGCAGCGGCACGGCCAGCGCCCAGGCCCCGAGCATCCGCTTCATGCTCTGCCACTCGTGCCGCAGACGCACCGGCCCGGACTCCGGCAGCTTCTCCGGTGGCCGGCCGCCGGCGAACCGATGACTGAACCAGGCGTCCACGCGGCGCACGATGTATGGCCCGAACGCCACGCTCACGCCCAGGTAGATCGCGGCGAGCCCGTGCACGTTGCCCGGGACCGACCCGCGCAGCAGGTCCACCAGGGTGAGCGTGACCAGCACCAGGTCGGCTGCCGGCACCCCGAGCAGCAGCGCTGTGCTCAGCCGCGTCGCGCGCAGCAGGTAGCGGGCGCCGAGGCCGCCGAAGAGGAGCACCCAGAACAGCACTTCCGAGGCGATGATGCCGCCGACCAGGATCGTCGAGTTTCCTTCCACGCTGCCCATCCTGGGGCCGAAACCCGGCCGCGCTCATCGGCCGAAGGAGCCCACTGGGCGCACCCGCATCCGACGAAGGTTGTACGCCGAATCCGCCAAGATGCACCAGCCTGCCGACGCGACCCACGCCCGCCGACAACCAGGCTGATGCCATGTCCTTCTCCCTCGCGGGTGGCCTGGCCGTACTGGCGCTCATCGACTCCACCAGCATCGGCACCCTGGTGCTGCCGATCTGGCTGATGCTGCAGCGGGGCCGGTTGCTCGCCGGCCGGATCGGCGCCTTCCTGCTGGTGGTCGCCCTGTTCTACTGGGCGATGGGGCTGTTGCTGCTCGCCGGCGCGGTCACGTTCAGCGACCAGATCACCACCTTCCTGGCCACGGACGCCGGTACCTGGTTACGCCTGCTGGCGGGCGTGGCCCTGTTCGCGATCTCCTGGAAGATCCCGGGCAAGAAGGCGGCGGTCGCTCGCCAGGAAGCGCGCAACCGCGGCGAAGACATCCCCCGCGGCCGGCTAGACCGGTGGCGCGAGCAGGCGATGACCGAGCAGGGCTCCACCAAGAGCGTCGTCGCCCTGGCCGCTCTGGCGGTCCTGGCCGCCTCGGCGGAGATTCCCACGATGCTGCCGTACCTCGCTGGGATCGGGCTGCTCAGCGCGGCGGACCTGGGCGGTGTGGCCCAGGCGGGTGTGCTGTTCGGCTACTGCCTGGTGATGGTGGCTCCCGCAGCCGTGCTCCTCGTGGTGCGCCTTGCCGCCGGCACCCGGCTGGACGGCGCGCTGCGCAGGTTCGGGGACTTCCTGGAACGAGAGGCCGGTGAGACGATCGGTTGGCTGATCGGCATCGGCGGCGCGATCCTGGCGCTGAGGGCTGGCGGCGAGATCTTCGGGTCCTGACCGGCATCACTGCGGCATGATGGCTGGATGCGGATCGGATTTCACACCGGATACTGGGCGGCCGGGCCGCCACCAGGAGCGGCCGAGGCGGTAGCGGCAGCGGACGAGCTGGGGCTCGACTCCGTGTGGACCGCCGAGTCCTACGGGTCGGATGCGTTCACGCCGCTGGCCTGGTGGGGTGCCCGCACCGAGCGGGTGCGGCTCGGCACCGGGATCGCCCAGCTGTCTGCCCGCACCCCGGCCGCCACCGCGATGACCGCGCTCACGCTGGACCACCTCTGCGGTGGCCGGTTCGTGCTCGGGCTGGGTGCCTCCGGTCCGCAGGTGGTGGAGGGCTGGTACGGCCGGCCCTACCCGCGCCCGTTGCAGCGCACCCGGGAGTATGTCGCGATCGTGCGTCAGGTGCTCGCCCGGGAAGCACCGGTCACCTTCTCCGGAAAGCACTACCAGCTCCCGCTGGACGGCGGAGCTCACCAGGGCAAGGCGCTGCGGTCCACAGTGCATCCGTTGCGAGCAGACCTGCCCATCCACCTGGCCGCGCAAGGTCCGCGGAACACCGCGCTCGCCGCGGAGATCGCCGACGGGTGGCTGCCGGCGTTCATCTCCCCGGCGCTGGACGCCGAGTACCGGCAGAACCTGGCCGACGGGTTCGCCCGGCGCGCACCGGAGCTCTCCCCGGTCGAGGAGTTCGAGGTCAGCGCCGCCGTGCCGGCGGTGATCGCCGAGGACATCGAGAGTGCCGCCGACCAGGTCCGCCCGCACCTGGCGCTGTACATCGGCGGGATGGGTTCGGCGCGCACGAACTTCCACCGGGAAGCGATCGAACGGCTCGGCTACACCGAGGTGTGCGCGGAGGTACAGGCGAAGTACGCCGCCGGGGACAAGAAGGCTGCTGCGGCGGCGATCCCCACCGAGCTGGTGCGCCAGGTGGCCCTGGTCGGCCCGCCGGAGGAGCTGCGCGGCCAGCTGGCCACCTGGGAGAGCAGCTGCGTGACCACGCTCATCCTGCAGACCGATCCGCAGATGCTCGCCCCGATCGTCTCCGCCCTGCGGGGCTGACCGTCAGGCCGGCGGGCTGAAGGTGATCAGCCGCACGCCCCGCTGCAGCGCGGCGGCGAGCTGGTCGTGGTCTACCTGCCCGTCCCGGCCGAGGGAGACCTGCATGTTCCGGCGGAGCACCGGGTTGCCCGGGAACAGGTCAGCGGCCACCTGGCCGGCTGCCTCCCGGTCGGTGACGATCCGGGGCACCATCGTGCGCCGACGGCCGCGGTGCACGAGCACCACCGGTCGGTCCGGAGCAAGGTTCCGCACCCAGCTGCCGGGGGAGGCAGCGAGCACCTGGTCGCCGCGGTCAGCGTAAGCGGTCGGCACCGAGTACCGGGCTCCGGTGCGCCGACCGACGACCTCCACGACCATCAGCTTCCCGCTCATCATCCAGTGCACCGGGGAGCCGAGCACCCAGCGCACGAACCGGTTGAAGGAGCGCTGCCAGCGGCTCCGGCTGTTGTCCCGTACCACGCCCGTGGCGACGGCATCCTGACCCATCGTCCATCCTCCTTCAATCGCATCAATCAGTTGATTGACGCCTACGCTAGGCTGCCCGCCCACCTATAATCAAGTGATTGACTGACACTGAGGAGCAGGTGTGGACCGTCGCACGCAGATCGCGCGAGCCGCCTATGCCAGCATCGCCGAACGCGGATTCGAGGGGATGCGCACCAGGGACGTGGCTCAGCGCGCCGGGGTGAACATCGCCACGGTGCACTACTACTACGCGAGCAAGGAAGCGTTGATCCACGCCGCCTACGCGCAGCTGCAGTCCCGGTTCCAGGCCACGGTCCCCGCCGACGGCAGCGCGGCCGAGCGGCTCACCACCCACCTGCGCGAGGTGCGCGCCCTGCTGCTCGGGGACGACGCGCTGCGCTCCGTCCTGTCCGAGATCGCCCTGCGGGCGCGACGGGAGGAGAAGCTGCGCGCCGCGATCGCGGCAGCCGAGGAGTCGTGGTTCAGCCAGCTGCGCGACCTGCTCCAGGCCGGAGTCGACGATGGCGGCTGGGCCGTCCCGGTAGACCCCGACGCCACGGCCGCGCTGCTGATCGCGCTGTGCAAGGGTGCCTGCCTGCCGGTGCTGGCCACCGACCGCCCCACCGAGCTGGCCGCCGCGTTCGACCAGGTCCTGGACTGGCTCGCGCCCACCCATCCCCACCGAGTCGTGGGGTGAGGAGTGCGCTCTGGCGCACTGTGAAGGCTCAGTGCGGTAGAGCGCAGCCCTGGCATGACGAGCTGCCGGGTGGGCGGATCAGGTGGGGTCGAGCTGAGCCTGAGCGGCCGCCCGGTGCTCCTCCTCACCGGTCTGCAGGGCGAACAGGCCGTAGTCCACCGGGCCGAAGGCGAGCAGCTCGGCGCAGTGCTCCGCCAGGCCTGGCCACACCCGCCCACCGGCCTCGGCGTAGGCCTCCAGGAAGGTGACGAACGCTTCGGGCGGGGCGTACCCGGCCTGGAACATCAGGTCCTTGGCCGGGTCACCGATCCCGGCGGTGGTCCAGTCCAGCACCCCGGTGATCGTCTCCTCGTCGCTGACCAGGAGGTGTGCGTGGTACAGCTCCCCGTGCGTGAACACCGTGCGCTCGGGCCACCCGGTGTCAACAGCGAGCCAGTTCTGCCAGCGTTCCCGGAGCGCCGGGGCGATACGGAACTCGGCGGAGACCCGGGCCAGCTCGTCGGCCCGCGCGGCTCGGACCTCATCGATCGTCGGCGTAGGCAGCCCGGCTGCCGCGACCTCCCCGGGTGGCACCTGGTGCAGCTGGCCGACCAGCTGCCCATAGGCCTGGGCGAACTGCTGGGAGGCGAGGTCCACGTGCCAGGTGACCTCGCCGTCGTCGATGGTCAGGCCCGGGTGGCCCGGGAGCAGCGGGTAGGCGATGAGCTCTTCGGTGTGCACCCGCCACTGCGGCACCGCTGGTGAGATCCGCTCGCGCACGAGGTCCAGCAGCAGCGCCTCGGCCCGTGCCCCGGGAGCCAGGTCGGCCCGGCGCGGGATGCGCAGCACCCAGTCCGCGCCGGCGGCATCGCGTGCGTACGCGACCCGGTAGTCCAGTCCGCTCTCGTTCAGGTGCACGCTCGCCGGGTCCAGCTCCAGCCCGTGCCGGGCCGCGAGCGCGACGATATCTCCAGGACCAGCTGTCATGGCGTCATCGTCGCAGTCCGGCGCCCCGGTGCCGAGCGAATATCTGCGCCGGAGGACCGGGCAGCTCAGTGGCTGCGGCCCTGGCACAGCGGCGGGCCCTGCGCTGGCAGGCAGGACTAGAGTTCGGCTCAGTCCCTGTCCCGCCGCCGATCGAGGTCCGATGACTGACCCAGGTCCGACCACCCAGCTCACTCGTACCGAGCGTCTCGACCGGCTCCCGTTCACCCGCGCACACGGCAAGCTGCTCGGTGCCTCCGGGGTGGGCTGGGCACTGGATGCGATGGACGTCGGGCTGATCTCGTTCATCATGGCCGCCCTCGGCGCCGAGTGGGCGCTGACCGATGCGGAGAAGTCCTGGATCGGGTCCATCGGGTTCGTCGGGATGGCGATCGGTGCCAGCGTGGGCGGGCTGCTCGCCGACCGGTTCGGCCGCCGGCAGATCTTCGCGCTGACGCTGCTGGTCTACGGGTTGGCGACCGGGCTCTCCGCGGCCTCGGTGGGGCTGGCGATGCTGCTGGTGCTGCGGTTCGTGGTCGGGCTCGGGCTCGGTGCGGAGCTGCCGGTGGCCTCCACACTGATGAGCGAGTTCGCTCCCCGGAAGATCCGCGGCCGGGTGGTGGTGATCCTGGAGGCGTTCTGGGCCTTCGGGTGGATCGCGGCGGCCCTGATCGGCTACCTGGTGGTGCCGGGCGCGAACGGGTGGCGGTGGGCGCTGCTGCTGGGCACCGTGCCCGCGTTGTGGGCCCTGGTGGTGCGCTGGCGGATGCCGGAGTCAGTGCGGTTCCTGGAGCGGGCCGGGCGGCACGAGGAGGCCGAGGCGGTGGTGCGGCGCTTCGAGTCCTCCCCGGAAATTGCTCGTCGATCTGGCCACCCTGGGCAGCCAGATCGACGAGCAACTTCACCCGGGGAGGTCGCCGCACCTGTCGAGGCGCCTGGGGCCGAGGACGGCGCAGCCTCGCCTCCCGCAGCCGACCCACCGGGGCAGCGGGTCGGCTGGCGCGACCTGTGGCAGCCCCGGCTGCGCCGCCGCACCGCGGCGATCTGGCTCGCTTGGTTCGGAGTGAACTTCGCCTACTACGGGGCGTTCATCTGGCTGCCGTCGCTGCTGGTGGCCAAGGGCTTCGACCTGGTGCACTCCTTCGGGTACACGCTGATCATCACCCTGGCGCAGCTGCCCGGGTACGCCGCAGCGGCGTTCCTGATCGAGAAGTGGGGCCGGCGGCCCACGCTGGCCACGTTCCTGGCCGGGTCGGCGGTGGCGGCGATCTGGTTCGGCCAGGCGGACTCGGTGGGGATGATCATCGCCGCGGGGATGACGCTCTCCGCGTTCAACCTGGGTGCCTGGGGCGCCCTGTATGCGGTGACGCCGGAGCTGTACCCCACCCCGCTGCGCGGCACCGGGTCCGGCAGCGCCGCCGCGTTCGGGCGGATCGCCTCGATCCTGGCGCCGCTGAGCGTGCCGCTGCTGCTGAGCGTGGGCGGCACCGCGTTCGCGTTCGTGGTGTTCGCGGTCGCGTTCGGGCTGGCGTGCGGGGCGGCGCTGGCGTTGCCGGAGCTGACCGGGCGGGCGCTCGAAGAACGCTGACCACCCGGCAGGGATCCCCGACACGGCCACGGCAGGGACACTGTCCCCACGGCCCGCTGGGGCATACTGAGCGGCCAGGCATCCAGCGCCGTCGCAACCAAGGAGACCCGTGCCCGACACCGCTCTGCCCGCTATCGTGCCGCAGCCCCGCCTGCTCCGACCTTCCGGCTCCACGCTGACCAGCAGCGACGTCGCCACCGCCCTGGCCGAACAGCTCTCCACCTCCCTCGCGCCGGAGGCCTACCGGCTGACCGTGACCGCTGAGGGCGCCACGCTGTTGGCAGGCAGCGAGGCGGGGCTGCACAACGGGCGCGCGACCTGGACCCAGCTGCTGGACTCGGCGACCACGTCAGCCGACGGGCGCACCACGGTGCCCGGCGTCGTCGTCGAGGACGAACCGCGCTACGCCTGGCGCGGCCTGATGGTGGACTGCGCCCGGCACTTCACCCCGGTGGACGAGCTGGAGAAGCTCATCGACGCGCTCGCCCTGCACCGGATGAACCGGCTGCACCTGCACCTGACCGACGACCAGGGTTGGCGGGTGGAGATCGACGGCTGGCCGCGGCTGACCGAGGTGGGTGCCACCCGCCCGCGCACGCTCGCCGGACACCACCGCAGCGCCGAGGCCTCCGGCGGCGAGCCGCCGTGGACCAACGAGCCGCACAGCGGCCACTACACCCAGGAGGAATTGCGGGCACTGGTGCGCTACGCCGCGCAGCGCGGTGTGACCCTGGTGCCCGAGATCGACCTGCCCGGGCACATGCAGGCGGCGGTCGCCGCCTATCCCGAGCTCGGCAACCTCGACCAGCCGGTCCAGGTCCGCGAGACCTGGGGCATCTCCGAGCATGTGCTCGCACCGACCGAGACCACGTTCCGCTTCGTGCGGGACGTGCTCACCCAGGTGGTGGACATCTTCCCCAGCCAGTGGATCCACATCGGCGGGGACGAGTGCCCGACCGTGGAGTGGCGCAGCTCGCCGGTGGCGCAGGAGTTCATGGCCGCCCATGGGCTCTCCACCGAGCGGCAGATCCAGCGGGAGTTCCTGAAAGTGGCGCACGAGGTGCTCTCGGCTGCCGGGCGCACCCTGGTCGGTTGGGACGAGATCCTCGAGGCGGAGCCGCCTGCGGACGCCATGACCATGCTCTGGCGGCGCGGCAAGGACGTCACCGACGCCCAGCAGCACGGGCTGCGCTGCGTGTACGCCTGCTCGGACACGCTGTACCTGGACCACTACCAGGCCGACCCGGCGAACGAGCCGCTCGCGCTCGGGGGTCGCTCCACGCTCGAAGACGTGTACCGCACCGAGGAGCTGCCCACCGGCGCCACCGGCGAGCAGCGCGACCTGCTGCTCGGCGTGCAGGGTCAGCTGTGGCGGGAGTACGTGCCCACCAGCGAGCGCCTGGAGTACATGCTCTTCCCACGCCTGTGCGCGGTCAGCGAGGTCGCCTGGGGACACCGGACCAGCTGGGAGGACTTCCGGCACCGCCTGCAGCAGCACCTGCCCCGGCTGACGGCACGCGGCATCGGCTACCGCCCGCTGGACTGACGGCCCCGCGGGCCTGACCTCGCACCGCACATCCCGGTCGGGCCCGAGGCGAGCGGCCCACGGACCGCCGTCGGTCTCATTGGCTGGGACGTGGCAGTCCAACCTCAGCGGGGCAACGGGCAGACTCCTACGGTCGGCCTATGACCTCCACTCCCCCGACCACGCTGGCCGGCAGCATCCGCGAGCGCGCCGAGTCGCTGGCCGACCAGCTGGACGCGTTCTCCCGTGACCTGTACGCCCACCCAGAGCTCGGCTACCGCGAGTTCTACGCCCTGGAGGCGTTCGCCGCGGCGCTGGGCGAGGCCGGCATCCCGGTCGAGCGCGGCGCCGGTGGCATCCCGACCGCGTTCACCGCCCAGCTCGGCACCCGCACCTCCGGGCCGCAGGTGGCGATCACCGCCGAGTACGACGCGCTGCCCGGGGTGGGGCACGGCTGCGGGCACAACGTGATCGCAGCGTCCTCGCTGGGCGCGTTCCTCGCCCTGGCTCCCCTGTTCGACGGCGGAGCTCCCCTTCCCGGTGGCGTCACCCTGGTCGGCACTCCGGCGGAGGAGGGGGCGGCGGCAAGGAGCTGCTCATCCAGGCGGGGGTGCTCGACGGGTACGACGCCGGGGTGATGGTGCACCCGGGTGCGGTGGACGTGGCGGCCGGCCCGTCCGCAGCGAAGCGACAGGTGGTGGCCACGTTCACCGGCCGCACCGCGCACGCTGCCGCCAACCCGCACCTGGGCCGCAACGCCCTGGACGGTGCGGTCACCGCCTACCAGGCGATCGCCCAGCTGCGTCAGCACATCCCGACCACGGACCGGGTGCACGGGGTGTTCCTGGAGGGCGGCACCCGCCCGAACATCGTGCCCGAACGGGCGGTGCTGGAATTCTTCCTGCGCTCCCGCACCATCGACGGTGTGCTGGCCCTCTCCGAACGGGTCGAGGCCGCGTTCCGGGGGGCGGCGCTGACCGCCGGGGTGGAGGTGGAGGTGGCCTGGGACGCCGAACCGATCTACCTGCCGCACCGGATCAACGAACCGCTGGCGCAGCGGTACGCAGCCACCCTGGCCGACCGGCGCGAGGTGCTGCCGGTGCGCTGGGAGGCGGAGAGCCCGGGCTCGAGCGACATCGGCAACGTCTCCCACCTCTTCCCCACCATCCAGCCGACGGTGGCGATCGGCGACCCGGACATCCCCGGGCACTCCCGCGAGCGCGCCGACTCCACCCTGACCCCGGACGGTCGCCGGGCGATCGTGGACTCGGTGATCGGGCTGGCGCAGACGGCGGCTGACGTGCTCACCGACGACGACCTGCGCCGTGCTGCCTGGGCCGCCTTCACCGAAGCCGGTGCACCGGTGCGGGTCGGCGACCTGGTGCCGCTGGCGCCCTGGCCGCAGTTCCCCGCGCCGTCGAGCACCTTCGCCGACCGGGCATAGGCTGCTGGGGTGCAGACGCTCTGGCAGACGCGGTTGATGCGACCGGCCTATGTGGCCTATGCCGGCTGCGACATCCAGTACCACGGCGCACCACCGCCGACGGACCTCGTCTCCCGGCTGCACCTGGTGGCACGCACCCACGAGGGTCTGGTGGTGGTGTGCCGCAGCGTGCAGGGCTGGCGGTTCCTGCCCGGCGGCACCCGCGAGCCTGACGAGCCGCTGCCGCACCTGGCCGCCCGGGAGCTGGCCGAGGAGGCCGGGGCGGAGCTGCGCAGCGAGATCCGGCTGTTCGGCGGCCACGAGGCGATCAGCCGACTGCCCGCCCCGTACCGTCCGCACCTGCCGCACCCGCGCACCTACTGGGCCTACGCCGTCGCGCAGGTGGAAGTGACCGGCCCGCCGACGAACCCTGACGACGGCGAGCAGGTCGTGGCGGTCACCGCACTGCCGCCGCACGAGGCGGTGGCCGAGCTCGCCAAGCACGACGCACTGCACGCTGATGTGCTCGCCGAGGCCATCGACCGCGGCCTGGTCTGACCGCGATAACCTCAGCCCATGGCCGGTCCGGTACTGCCCGCGGTGATCGCGATCGTCACCGGAGTGGCGGTCGGGACGGGGCTGTTCGTCCCGTTCGTGGCCCTCAGCTACCGGCGGCGGGGACGGCTCAGTGCTGGCCGGCTGCTGCTCTGGTCGGCAGCCCTGGTGTACTTCTGGGCGCTCTGGGCCTACACCCTGCTCCCGTTGCCCAGCGGTGCAGAGCTGCAGTGTGTGGGGACGAACCTGGACGTGCTCGAGTTCGTCGGCACCCTCCGCGATGCGGCGGGCAGACCCGGGCGCCTGCTCACCGACCCCGCGGTGCTGCAGCTGGCGCTGAACGTCGTGCTGTTCGTGCCCCTGGGCTTCTTCGTGCGCGTGCTCGGCGGCCGCGGCACCGTAGCGGCGCTGCTGACCGGCCTGGGCACCTCGTTGCTGATCGAGCTCACCCAGCTCACCGGGGTGTGGGGGGTGTACTCCTGCGCCTACCGGGTGTTCGACGTCGATGACCTGCTGACCAACACGGTCGGTGCGGTGATCGGGTCTGTGCTGGCGCTCGCTGTGCCGCCTCGGCATCGCGGGATGGCCCGAGCAGTCGACGCCGGCCAGCCGCGTGCGGTCACGCGCGGCCGCCGGGCGTTGGTGATGGTCTGTGACTGGCTGGGCTTCACCGTCGTGGTCTTCGGGACCGGTGTGCTGGTGCAGCTCCTGCTGAGTGTCACCGGGAACGAGTCGCTGATGGACGATGGTCGTATCGCCTCGGCCGTGGGTGCGGTGCTGGCGCTGCTCGTGTGGCTGGTCGCCGTGCTCGCCACCGGCAGGACGATCGGTGATCTGGCCGTGGAGCTGCGCTACCACGGTGGGCCGCTGCCACAGCCGGTAGCCCGGCTGCTGCGTTTCCTCGGCGGGATCGGTGGGTACGGGCTGCTGACGTCGATCCCGGACGCGGCGTGGCTGGGCTCGCTGTTCGCCGTGGTCAGCGTGGTGCTCGTGCTGCTGACCACAGCCGGGCGTGGGCTGCCCGGGCTGGTCAGCGGTCAGCAGCTGGTCGATGCGCGGCAGCCCCAGCACGAGGACCGGGCCGGCCACAGCTGACGACCGCCGGCGCTGGCGGTCCGGGCATGGTCCGCGCCCGCCCACAGTGAGCAAGAACAGTCAGGCGCAGCTGCCGGACCGCTTGTCACACTGGTGCCCATGACCGGACCCAGCCGCGACCGCCTGCGCGCGCTCCTCGACGCTGTGCTCGACGAGGAGCACGCCGACCTGCCCGACATGGCCGCCGGTGCCTTCGCCACCCCCTGGCACTTCAGCCGGCAGCTGAGGCATGGCGCCGGGGAACCACCGGTGGCGCTGCGACGCCGGGTGGAGCTGGAGCGCGCCGCCTGGCAGCTGCGGCAGGGCACCTCGGTCACCGACGTGGCGTTCGCCGCCGGGTATGAGTCGGTGGAGGGCTTCTCCCGCGCGTTCGCCCGCGCCTACGGGTACCCGCCGAGCGGTGTGCGGACAGGGGAGGGCGCCGCGCAGGCGCACTGGCTGCCAGCACCGAACGGCATCCACTTCCATCCGCCGATGCACCTGTGGGTCAGCGAGCGCGAGCCGGCCGGGGCGAGCCTGCAGGTGGTCGCCCAGCTGGTGCAGCACGACCTGGACGAGACCATCGACCTGCTCCGCCGCGCCGGTGAGCTCCCGGACGCGGAGTACCGACGGGTGCGCCTGCCCGGGTTCCAGGTGCTCGACTGGGACGGCCCGGAGGAATCGATCGCCGCGGTCCTGGACCACCACGTACGCGCCAAGGAGGTCTGGCTGGCGGCCATCGAGGGCGGGCCGTTCCCGCAGCCCGGCGGCGACGACCCGTCGGCGCTGCTCGCCCGGCAGCAGGAGGCCGGCCCCCGGTGGGTGGACGCGGTGCGGCGGATCGACCGGGAGGGCGCCTGGGGCGACCGGTTGATCGATGCGCTGTGCGAACCGCCGGAGAGCTTTGTGCTCAGCAGCGTGGTCACGCACGTGCTCACCTACGGCGCGCACCGGCGCCAGCTCGCCCGGCAGCTGCTCCGCCAGGCCGGGCTGGACCTGGGCGACGGAGACCCGATCCGATGGTTCCGCGACCGCGGAGTCACCAGCCCCCGTCCCGATCAGCAGGAGGACGTTCGATGACCCGCACCGTGTACTACACCGCCACCAGCCTGGACGGCTTCATCGCCACACCCGAGCACTCGCTGGACTGGCTGCTGGACCGGGACGCCGACCCGGCCGGGGCGCTGGGATACGACTCGTTCATCGCCCAGGTCGGCGCCCTGGTGATGGGCGCCTCCACCTACGCCTGGATCGAGCAGAACCTGGACGGGCCGTGGCCCTACGACCTGCCCGCCTGGGTGCTCACCCACCGGAGCTTTGCTGCACGCACCGACGGCGGGGACGTGCGGTTCGCAGCCGGGGACGTGGCGGCCCTGCACCCGGCGATGGTCGAGGCCGCAGCCGGGCTTGATGTGTGGGTGGTTGGTGGCGGGGACCTGGCCGGCCAGCTCGCCGACCACGGCCTGCTCGATGCGGTGCTGGTCTCGGTGGCGCCGGTGACCCTCGGGGCGGGGGCACCATTGCTGCCCAGGCGGATCGAGCTCCAGCTGACCGAGGTGGCACAGAACCGGGAGCTCGCGTGCCTTGGCTACGACGTCGTGGGAACGGAATGAGGCGAAGAGCCAGATGCTGGTGGGCACGTCCCCGCGCAGTCCATGTGCGGGGACGTGCCCACCAGCGAGTCGTACGACCGGCTCCTCGCCGTCAGCTGGCGCGGGCCAGCTCCCCGGCGGTCAGGTCGGGCTTCGTCCCCTCCAGCACGGCGGCGTCGATCATCGCCACCACATCATCTTCGGCCACGCCCAGCGCGACCTCTACCTCTGCGCCAACCAGCCGCCTGGCCTCCAGCAGCAGGTTCATCTCCCCGTAGGAGACCTTCTTCTCCGCGTTCTGACGGATGATGTCCCGCACCAGAGCCGCCACGATGAGGATGTCGGTCGAGCGCAACCGTTCGGTGTAGTCCTTGATCCGGCGCGACCAGACCTTGTCGAACGCCTGGCCGGGTCCGGCCAGGATCTCGAACAGCTGCTCGAGCCCCTCGACATCGAGCACGGAGCGCACCCCGATCTCCTCAGCGCGCTCCACCGGCAGCGAGACCTCCAGCTCGTCCCGGCGGATGCGCAGGGTCAGGTAACGGGTGCGCTGCTCGCCGACAGTGCGAAGTGCCAACCTGGTGACCGTTGCCGGCCCGTGGTGAGGGTGGACGACGATCTGGCCCTTGGCGAACTGCAACGCTATTCCCTTCTCAGACGACAGCCTAATTATGTCATAATTGCTTCAATTTTGCTAGTTGTTGTTGCGTAAATCTGGTGCTGCAGCAGCGCACAGCGAAAAATGACGGCGGAGCCCGGGTGACGCAGATACGTCACCCGGGCTCCGCCGTCATGCTGGTGCTGGTGCCCCGAACGGGGCCCGCTCACCCGGACGTGGGTGTGAGATGCCAGCGAACCTGTCACCTCGGCACAGAACGTAACGCTTGAGATTCCGCGGTTTCCCGTTGGCCCAAGAACCTCGCCCTCGGCCATGTTTGTCAT
>DATGRZ010000112.1:0-5873 GCA_035303065.1 Ruania sp. | reverse complement strand
GGAGACGATGTCGATGAACCCGATCGCCCGCTCCAGCGGCAGCTGGTCGGGTTCGCTGCCCTCCAGCCCGACCCGGGAGATGTCCCTGTCGATCCGGCCGAGCAGGGCGAACAGCTGGCGCCGCCAGGCGTAGTCGAGCTGCTCGCGCAGCAGCGGGGAGAGCTCGACCATCCGGTCCAGCACCACCAGCCGCGCGCTGACGTCGTCCAGCCGGTACCGCGCGGAGACGTCCTGGACCATCGTCTCCACCTGCCAGAGCACCAGGCGGTCCATCGAGTGCCCGAGCCCGCGGACCAGGTCCTGGGCAGCGGTCAGGCTGACGGTGTCCGCCTTCACGGCTTCAGCCAGGTCGCGCAGCGCGGCCACGTCCGTCTCGGTGAAGTGCTTCTGGTCCTCCGGCACGTCCGGGAAGCCGAGGGACCGCCAGTACTGCCGGGTGATCTGCTCCTCGACGCCGGCGCGGGCAGCCAGCTCGGCCACGGTCAGCTCCGGTGGGCCGCCGAGCAGGCGTTCGTGGTGCCGGTTCACTGTGGCGCTGTTGGCACTCCCTGACGGCGCAGCCTGGGCTGCGGAGGGTCGCTCACCGTCCACCGGTGGCGGGTTCGGTCCGGGCTGGGCGTTCACACCGCCGAGAGTAACGGGTACGGCCGAACATCGCGGCGTAGCGAAGCCGCCCCCGAAGTCCGTGGGCGTGCCGGGACCCGCGATCGAGCAAAGCCGCCCGCGACGTCATCAAGGCTCTCGATGTGATCGCTCGATACCTCCACGCTCGCGGGCAGCGACCGGTCTCCTCGCCGTGAATCGGCGCGCGGAGTACGCAAGCGGTCTTGCTGAGCAGCCGGTCAGGCATCCTCGATGGCGGCGGCGATCTTCGGGTCAAGGGCCGCGCGCACGCAGGCGGCGGCCAGTCGTGCCACATCGCTGTCCGGAACCAGACGCGCCAACGCCTTCGGCTCCTCGGGCAGTCCGGCGCGCTTCGCACCTTGCAACGCCTTCCTGTCGAGTTGGGGCACCAGCCCGGGCCAGACGGCCTGCACCTCCCGGCAGAAGATGTCCGCGCCGGCGGGACCGATGCCTGGAAAGGCCCGGAGCCCGCTGCGCAGCTCGGCGATGTCCTCCTGATCTGCGGGTCGCAGCCGGCGCAGGTCTCCGCGATGGTCGGCGAGTAGCTGCTCCGCCCCCTCGCCCAACATGGTCGCAGTGCGCTCGTCGTAGCGCCGGTAGCCGCCGCGACCCAGGGCATCCACCCGCTGTTGCCAGGTGGCATCTGCCATCCGCTGGGGCGTGCGGTACCCCGCGCGGTACAACTCCCGTGCGGCCGCAACAGCAATATCGGCGCTGATCCGCGCCGAGAGCAACGTCGCCAGCACGAGCAGCTGGTAGAGCGGCGCGGGCTTGTCCCGCAGCGTGATGTGGGCTTCCTCTGCGTAGGTGGTGCCGTAGGTCTGCACGGCAAAGCGCGCGCGGCCCTTCTGAGTTGTGCTCATGGTGGTCCTCCCCCTCCAGGCTCACACCATCGCGACCCACCCGCACACCGAGCCGCCCCGCTCTGCTCACTGATCGGCGCAACGGACCGACCGAGGCGGCCTTGAGACGGCTGCGGGCAACCGCCTCACTGACACCGGGCCGGCGCAGCGCGGCACCCCGCAGGACCGAACGTCCGGCGGGGTGCCGCACCACTGCCTGGCCGAAGCTGTGTCAGGCCACTGCTGGCTCAGTCGTGACCCCAGTAGTCAAAGACTGACTCAGCAATGTCGATGTTCTCCAGGTAGGGCCCGTGCACCGGGTCCTCTTCGGTCGCATAGGACAGGATCCGGGACGCACCGGCTCCTTGCGCATAGACCGGGACCAGGCCATTGGTATGTCCGCCCGTGTGCCAGGACACGTCGGGCAGCTCGCCCTCCTCGCCCTCGATCGGCTCCCAGGCGGGATCAGAGTCTGCACCAGTCAGATATCCAGTCTCGTGATCGGCGGTGACAACGACGAGCGTCTCGCTCCAGCTGCTCTCACTCTCCACCCAGTCGACCACGGTCTCAATGGTTTCATTGAACGCGATCTGCTCCTCAATGAGGCGGTTCAGGCTGTTGCCATGGCTCGCCCAGTCGATCGCACCGCCTTCAACCATGAGGAACATTCCCTCATCGGAGGCATTGGTGAGAACATTCAAGGCTGCTTCGGTCATTTCTGGCAGTGTGGGAGTGGTCTCCAGAAGTGGTGCATCGTACGGTTCGGCCCCAGGTACAGGATTACCTTCCGAATCCATATCGGGCCCGCTTCGCTCGTACTGCAGGGTCCCGGCAACTTCCGGCAATCCGAAAACGTGCTCCGGAGGATTGTCGGCGGTTGCCAGCTCAACAAAATCCTCTCGGTCCTCGACGACGTCGAAGATCGTGTCGCCACCCATCACACGATCATATGTATCTTCGTCCAGATAGGTGTATTCAGGATCGTCGAGCTCTTGGCCGTCTTCATCAAAATACGGATTCCCCCCGCCCATGATCACGTTGATGCTGTGCTCTGTCAGCATCTCTCTGGCGATGCCGTGGTAGTCATTTCGATCGAGGTTGTGGGCAACAAAGGCGCCTGGTGTGGCATGGCTGAACGGCACGCTGCTGACAACACCACTGGCCTTGTCTAGATCCTGCGCCCGCTCTGTGAGGTTCGGCACGGGCGTCCCGTCCGGATCGACACCGATCGCTGCATTGTAGGTTCGCACCCCAGTGGCCAGGGCAGTAGCCGTGGCGGCCGAGTCCTGTGGCTCCTCAAGCCTCCAGTCGAAGTCCGCCCAGGCTTCCTCAGACTCATACGTGTGCCCGTCCTGATAAGTGGCGACCGCCGCCTGGACCGGGAAATTCTGGTAAACCTGGCTGGCTTCGCCGTCGACATGCTCGACTTCGCCGGAATCCGGGTCAGCATGGAACTGGTAGTTGGCGGTGCCATGCTCATAAAGGCTAGCCACATCAATTTGGTTGAAGCCCATGCCATCACCGATGAGGTATATGACATTCTCGGGCCCGAACCCTAATGGTTCGACCTCTGGCGCCGGCTCATCTTGTGTATCAGCATGCACCATCGGTGCAGTCAGTAGGGTCATGCCAAGCACAACCGAGCCGAACAGGACACCTCGCGATCGACGTGTCGTTGCAGTCACGAATTCTCCTGACGTCTATGACAAGAAGGCAAATACGTTACATGATCTCCTCAATCGCTGTCAACCAGTTACCGCTCATCAGGATACTTTTATCCGGATACGTGCGGCATTGAAGGTGCAGAGATTTTGGCATCTGATAGGTCTGGTGGTGGTGGCGAGGCGTGCCGACGAGACCGGTGTGCGGCGCTGAGTATCCGGACGAGCAGGTGGGAACGCTTGTTTCAGCGATCGAGCAGCTCAGGTGCCCCTCGACTGGTTGGTCGTCCTCATCGACGGGGTCACGGTAGGTCCGCTCACTCTGGTGCAGGAGAGCAGAAGAACTCCTGGTGGCAACGCTTGGGCTTGAGGGCGGCGTTCAGCCGGCCGGTGGCGATCTGCAGAGCGGGAAACAGGGTGGCGGTGCCGTGCCGGTGGTGGACGCGCGGATGGCGGCAGATCCGCCCTGGTTGCACCGGCAGATCGGGACCGTTCGGGACAATCCGCAGCGCACTCTCACCGCGCGTCCGGCAGCGTTCGTGGTTAGCGTGGACAGAGCATTCCCGTCGAGCGTCAGGGGGCAGGCTGGCAACCGAACCACATCGGCAAATCCAGAAGGGATCAGATCATGGCGAACCTCAGCGGAAAGACGGTGGCATTCCTGCTCACCAACGGCTATGAGGACAGCGAACTGACCAGCCCGTGGGAGGCGGTCGCAAACGCCGGCGCGAGCACGGTGCTGGTCTCTCCCGCCGACGGCACCGTGGCCGGGGAGAAGGGCCACAGCCAGGGGGTGGACCTGCCGGTCTCCGAGGCCAAGGCCGCCGACTTCGACGCGCTCATGCTGCCCGGTGGTGTCGGCAACGCCGATGCGCTGCGGCTGGACACCGACGCCGTCGGCTTCGTTCGTGACTTCTTCGGCCAGCACAAGCCGGTCGGAGTGATCTGCCACGGGGCCTGGATCCTCGCCGACGCCGATGTGCTCACCGGTCGCCGGCTCACCTCGTTCCCGAGCCTGCAGACCGACCTGCGCAACGCCGGTGCCACCTGGGTGGACGAGGAGGTGGTGGTGGACCAGGGACTGGTCTCCAGCCGCACACCGGACGACCTACCGGCGTTCAACGCCAAGCTCGTCGAGGAGATGAGCGAGGGCAAGCACGAGGGCCAGACCACCTGACCGGCAGCCGGGCCCGGTCGGTGCGCCTCAGGCGGGGCGCAGGTGAGTGACATCGCCGGCGTGCACCACCCGGTCGGTGCCGTCGGCGAGCCGCACCACCAGAGCACCGTCGTCAGCCAGGTCGACGGCCTCACCCTCCAGGGCGCTGCCGTCCGGCCGACCCACCCGCACTGCGGTGCCCAGGGTCAGGCACAGCGGGGAGATGATCTCCCGCGGGTCGGTGCCACTGTCCCAGTCGGCCAGCAGGTCGGCCAGCCGCGCGCGGACGGCCAGGGCGAGGCGCACCGGGTCAGTGCGCACACCGAGCTCGGCAGCAGTGCCGGCCCAGGGCACCGGGAGCTGGTCGCCGACCAGGTTCAGGCCGATGCCGAGCACCAGGGCGCGACCGTCCGGCAGCACCTCGGCGAGGATGCCACCGACCTTGCGCAGGCAGCCCCAGTCGGCGAGCACCTCCTCACCACCCAGGTGCACCACGTCGTTGGGCCACTTCAGACCGACCGCCACCTCGTGCCCCGAAAGCTCCCCCTGCCCCGGTGCACCGACGGACGGCAGGTGAGCTCCGCCGTCACCGGCTGGCATCGCCTCCCGCAACGCCTGCACCACTGCGGCCCCGGCCAGCAGCGGCAGCCAGCCCCACTGCTCCCGCGGCCGGTCCGGACGCAGCACCACGGAGAAGGTCAGCGCCGCATGGTCCTCGGTGGTCCAGGTGCGCCCCGAACGACCACGTCCGGCGAGCTGGCGCCGAGCGAGCAGCGCAGACAGGTGCGGCCAGGCGTCCGGCTCCCCACCAGCGGCGCGCGCCAGGTCGGCGTTCGTGGACCCGGTCTCCTCCACGATCTCCAGCCGGGGATCTTCCCAGTGCCACGCACCCGTTGCCATGGCTCCACCCTGCCACTATCGCGGCAGCCACCGCGACCGGCACGCCCAGTTGTGGACTTCCCACAACATTGGCGCCGACGCGCGCGGGGAAGGGCGCAGGAGGTTGGCGGGTGGGCACAACTACAGTGCTGATGTGACCTCCGAGACCTCTACCGACACCTCGACCACCGCCGGCAAGCTCGCCGACCTGGCGCAGCGCACCGAGACCGGCCCGCACCAGCTCGCCGAGACCGCGGTGCAGAAGCAGGGCGCACGCGGCAAGCTCTCCGCCCGCGCCCGGATCGACCAGCTCCTCGACGAGGACAGCTTCACCGAGCTGGACGCCTTCGCCACCCACCGGTCGGTGAACTTCGGGCTGGACTCCCGGCACATCCCCGGCGATGGGGTGGTGGTCGGCTACGGCACCATCGACGGCCGCCAGGTGTGCATCTACTCCCAGGACTTCACCGTGTTCGGCGGGTCTCTGGGGGAGGTGCACGGGGAGAAGATCACCAAGGTGATGGACCTGGCGCTGCGCACCGGGGTGCCGCTGATCGGCATCAGCGACGGCGGTGGGGCCCGGATCCAGGAGGGGGTGGCGGCGCTGACCCAGTTCGCGGAGATCTTCCGCCGGAACGTGGCCGCCTCCGGGGTGATCCCGCAGATCTCGCTGATCCTGGGCCCCAGCGCCGGTGGTGCGGTCTACTCCCC
>DATGRZ010000111.1:0-4659 GCA_035303065.1 Ruania sp. | reverse complement strand
AGTACTTCCTCCTCGGAGCCTTCTCCTCGGCGTTCTTCCTGATGGGCGTGGCCCTGCTGTACGGCTACTCCGGGTCGGTGCACCTGTCCGACGTGGCCACCGCCGTCCCGCAGATGACCGGGATGGACGGGGTGCTGCTGGCCGGGGTGCTCCTGGTGATCATCGGCCTGCTGTTCAAGGTCGGTGCCGTGCCGTTCCACTCCTGGATCCCGGACGTCTACCACGGCGCCCCCACCCCGATCACCGGGTTCATGGCCGCGTGCACCAAGATCGCCGCGTTCGCCGCGCTGGTCCGGTTCGTGTACGTGGTGGCCCCGGGGCTGACCTGGGACCTGAGCCCCGCGCTGTGGATCATCGCGATCCTCACCATGCTGGTGGGCACCGTGGTGGGTATCGTGCAGACGAACATCAAGCGGATGCTCGCCTACTCCTCGGTGGCGCACGCCGGGTTCGTGCTGCTCGGCGTGATCGCCTGGACCTCCTCCGGGATCAGCTCGGTGTGGGTGTACCTGCTCGTCTACGGTCTGGCCACGGTCGGTGCCTTCGGGCTGGTCTCCCTGGTGCGGGAGCGGGACGCCGAGGGCAATGTGACCGCGGAGGCCGGGCACCTGAGCCAGTGGGCTGGGCTCGGCCGGCGGCACCCGGTGGTCGCAGTGTGCTTCACCCTCTTCCTGCTCTCCTTCGCCGGTATCCCGCTGACCTCCGGGTTCATCGGCAAGTACGTGGTGTTCGCCGCTGCGATCGAAGGCGGCGCGTGGCCGCTGGTGCTGGTGGCCGTGGCTGCCTCCGCGGCTGCTGCGTTCTTCTACGTGCGGGTGATCGTGCTGATGTTCTTCACCGAACCTGCTGAGGACGCCCTCGGCGCCCGAGCCACTGTGGTGCGCACCGAGGGACTGAGCGTGGTGGCGGTGGCGGTCTGCGCGATCGGCACCGTGCTGCTCGGCGTGCTGCCCGGCCCGTTGTTGGACCTCGCCGCGGATGCCACTAAGTTCCTGCTGTGACCCAAGACAACCTTCCGCTCGGCGATGACGGCCTGCAGTCCGTGCTGGCTGAGGAGCTCGAGGACATCGAGCGGCGGCTGACCGAGGCCGCCCGCAGCGCCGACCCGCTGGTCGACCCGTCCGCCGGGCACCTGCTCGCCGCCGGCGGAAAGCGGATCCGGCCGGTGCTGGTGCTGCTGACCAGCCAGTTCGGCACCGGGGTGAACGACGAGGTGCGCGCCGCTGCGGTGGCCACCGAGCTCACCCACCTGGCCACCCTGTACCACGACGACGTGATGGACTCCGCGCCGCTGCGCCGCGGGGGGCCCAGCGCGCACGAGGTGTGGGGCAACTCAGTGGCGATCCTCACCGGCGACCTGCTGTTCGCCCGCGCCTCGCGGATCGTGGCCGACCTCGGACCGCAGGCGGTGCGGATCCAGGCGGAGGCGTTCGAACGGCTGGTGCTCGGGCAGCTGCACGAGACCCTCGGGCCCCTCGAGGACGAGGACCCGATCGAGCACTACCTGCAGGTGCTCGCGGACAAGACCGGTTCGCTGATCGCTGCAGCCGCGCACTACGGCACCATCCTCTCCGGCGCCAGCGCCCAGGTGGAGGCGGCCGCAGTGGCCTATGCGGAGAAGGTGGGGGTGGCCTTCCAGCTCGCCGACGACGTGATCGACCTGGTCTCGGACGCCGCCACCACCGGCAAGACCCCAGGCACCGACCTGCGGGAAGGGGTGCCGACCATGCCGGTGCTGCTGCTGCGCCGGGCGGCTGCGGCCGGTGAGCTGGACGAGGCCGGCCGGCAGCTGGTCGCTGACCTGGACGGTGACCTGAGCGACGACGACGTGCTCGTCGACGTGCTCGGCCGGCTGAACGCCCACCCGGTGCTGGAGCAGGCTCGGGTGATGGCCCGGACGTGGGCCACCGAGGCGGTCGAGGAGCTGGCCGTGCTGCCGGCCAGCCCCACCAAGGAGGCGCTCGGCGAGTTCGCCCACCTGCTGGTCGACCGCCTCGCCTGACCCCGCCCGGTCGCGATGAGGAGCCAGCGGCGCCGCCACCACGGGTCGGGGGTGACGGCGCCGCGCGTCCTGGGACGGGTGGCTCAGTGCGCCGCTGTGGCCTTCTCCGCCCCGGTACCGGTGAGGGAGCGGACCTCCATCTCGGCGTACTTGGCCTTGTTGAACTCCTTGGAGATCACCGTGCCCAGCCAGCCGAAGAAGAAGCCGACTGGGATGGACACCAGGCCCGGGTTGTCCAGCGGGAACCAGTGGAAGTCCACACCCTGGAACATCGAGGCGCTCAGCCCGGTCTCCGGATCCACCGGCTTGCCAGAGACCGCGGGGGAGAAGATGATCAGCGTCACCGCTGTGGTCAGCCCGCCGTAGATCGCCCACAGCGCACCGGAGGTGTTGAACCGCTTCCAGAACAGCGAGTACAGGATCACCGGCAGGTTCGCACTGGCCGCGACCGCGAACGCCAGCGCCACCAGGAACGCGATGTTCTGCCCGTTGGCGATCACGCCGCCGACGATCGCCACCGCACCGATCACCACCGCGGCCCGGCGGGCGATCTTCATCTCCTGCTTCGGGTCCTCCTTGCCCTTCTTGATCACGTTCGTGTACAGGTCGTGGGCGAAGGACGCCGAGGCGGTGATGGTCAGCCCGGCCACCACGGCCAGGATGGTGGCGAACGCCACTGCGGAGATGATGCCGAGCAGGATCGTGCCGCCGAGCTCGTAGGCCAGCAGCGGCGCGGCGGAGTTCACCCCACCGGGGGCGGCGAGGATGTTGTCCGCACCGACCAGCGCTCCGGCGCCGAAGCCGAGCACCAGGGTGAACAGGTAGAACAGGCCGATCAGCGCGATCGCCCAGGTCACCGAGCGACGCGCCTCCTTGGCGGTGGGCACCGTGTAGAACCGCATCAGCACGTGCGGCAGACCGGCGGTGCCGAGCACCAGGGCGATCGCCAGGGAGATGAAGTCCAGCTTGGAGGTCGCCGAGGCACCGTACTTGTTCATCGGTTCCAGCAGGTGCAGACCATCGGTGCCCGCGGTGTCCAGGGCGTGCCCGAGCAGGGCGGACAGGTTGAACCCGTGCTGGGCCATGATCCACAGCGTCATCCCGGCGGCGCCGATGATCAGCAGCACCGCCTTGACGATCTGCACCCAGGTGGTGCCCTTCATCCCGCCGACCAGCACGTAGAACACCATGATCGCCCCGACCACGGCGATCACCACCGACTGGCCGGCCCGGCCGGTCACCCCGAGCAGCAGCGCCACCAGACCACCGGCACCGGCCATCTGCGCCAGCAGGTAGAAGAACGAGACCGCCAGCGTGGAGGCGGCCGCAGCAGTGCGCACCGGGCGCTGGCGCATCCGGAAGGAGAGCACGTCGGCCATCGTGAACCGGCCGGTGTTCCGCAGCAGCTCGGCCACCAGCAGCAGCGCCACCAGCCAGGCCACCAGGAACCCGATCGAGTACAGGAAACCGTCGTAGCCGTACACTGCGACCGCCCCGGCGATGCCGAGGAAGGAAGCAGCGGACAGGTAGTCGCCGGCGATGGCGATACCGTTCTGCGGACCGGTGAAGGACCGCCCGCCGGCGTAGAAGTCCGCGGTGGACTTGTTGTTCCGGGACGCGCGGATCACGATCACCATCGTGGCGACCACGAAGAGCCCGAAGATGGTGAAGTTCACCAGGCTGTTGCCGATGTCCATCAGAGACCTCCCTCTTCCAGACCGGTGCGGATCTTGTCCGCGATCGGGTCCAGCCGCCGGTTGGCGTGCCGCACGTAGGCGAACGTGATGCCGAACGTGGTGACGAACTGGGCCAGGCCGAACAGCAGTCCGAGGTTCACGTGCCCGATCACCGGGGTGGACATGAACTCCACGGCATAGGTGGACAGCAGCACGTAGGTCAGGTACCAGAGCAGGAACGCCGCGGTCATCGGGAACGCGAACGTGCGCACCCGCCGGCGCAGCTCCTGGAACTCCGGGGAGGCCTGGGCTCGTTCGAACTCTTCGGCGGTGACGATGTGCTCGCTACGTGGTGGGGCCTGGGATGCAGCTGCACCCGGGGCGGCGGGACCGGCGCTGTCGGCAGTCACTGCGGGCTCCTTCGCTCGAGGTCGTATGTGACGCCGGTCACGCTACGAGTCTGTCGTCGACGGCGGAACGCCCCTGGCCCGTCCGGGCGGCAGGTGGCGCTCTGCTTCGGTAGGCGGCGCACCGCCGCACGGTGAACGGTTGCTCTACCGCGACGAGCGGTCCGCCCCTACCGCAATGTCACGAAGGAACGGGCACCGGTGCCCGGGTTTGATTGACCATGAGGGTCGGGGATCAGCGCCGGAACCGGCGCTCCGGGTCCCACGGCCCCCGGTCCAGCGGCACGTCCTCCGGAGTGTGCAGCCGGACCATCGTGCGCCACAGCCCCCGCGGTCGCCGTCCCGGGGTGAGCAGCGAGACCACCACCATGGTGGCGAACGCCAACGGCACCGTCCACGCCGCCGGCTGGGCCAGCAGCGCGCCGGGCAGACCGGTGGAGGCCCCGAGCGCGATCGTGGCGCCCACTGCGGCGGTGGCCGCCCCACCGCCGACGATCAGCCCGGCCATCGCCCCGGCATCGGTGAGCCGGCGCCACCAGATGCCCAGCAGCAGCAACGGGCAGAACGTGCTCGC
>DATGRZ010000110.1:0-2300 GCA_035303065.1 Ruania sp. | reverse complement strand
GCGATCCCGTACCACCCGTGCTCCGCCGTCAGCGGCTGGCCGAGCGCCAGGGTGCCGGAGCCGAGGGAGCCGGCCACGACCGTGCCGAGCGCCACCAGGACGATCGCCACGAGGATGCGGGTCAGTGCGGCGGTGCGCGTGATCCCGCGGTAGTTGACCCCGGTCAGGGCGAGCACCGCGACCACCGCCAGCGGCCGTTGCCAGGGGGCGGGCACGGCGTAGGCGGCAAAGGTCAGGGCCATGGCGGCGCAGCTGGCGGTCTTACCGATGACGAAGGACCAGCCGGCCAGGAACCCCCACCAGTGGCCAAGTCGCTCCCTGCCGTACACGTACGTCCCGCCCGAGGCTGGGTACTGGGCGGCCAGCTGGGCCGACGCCGTGGCGTTGCAGTAGGCGATGACCGCGGCGATCACCAGACCGATCAGCAGGCCGGACCCGGCAGCCTGGGCAGCCGGCGCAAAGGCGGCGAAGACACCGGCGCCCATCATCGACCCCAGGCCGATGAGCACCGCGTCCGCCGTGCCGAGACGGCGGACCAGGCCCGGGCCGGACGTGCTCATCCGGTCACCCTAGAGGCGCTCGGTGAACGTGCGGTTGCCGCTCACGCCCGGCCCTTGCCATCGCTGCCGGCGCCAGGTCGGCCCGTGCCAGGTCGGCCCGTGCCAGATCGACGCAGCGCGAGCGGCAGCGTGAGGAGGGACAGCGCCCCACCCGCGAGCATGGCGGTACTGAAGGAGGCGCCAGCCGCGATCATGCCGATCACCACCGAGCCGAGCCCGGTGCCGGCGTCGAAGCCGATGTTCCACACCGCGCTGGCAGAGCCGTAGTGAGGGCGCTCAACGGACTGGAACGCGACCACCAACGTGAGATTCTGCAGTCCGCCGTAGCTGATACCCACCGCGGTGGCCCCGAGCAGCAGGAGCGGGACCACGCTGTCCTGCGGGTCACGCACCGCCCAGGCGACGAGTGCCATGCCGACTGCGGTGAGCACGACCAGGGGCCAGATGAAGCGGTGCGGCCCGTGCCAGTCGGCCAGGGTCCCGATCCGCCAGCGGGCGAACGCTGCGGTCAGGGTCAGAAGCAGCAGCGCCAGGGTGCTGAGGCCGGCGCTGCTGCTCATCTGCGCCATGAAGGTGATGAGGGCGCCGCCGGCGAGGGTGACTCCGAGCAGCAGCGCCATGGGCCGCAGCAGCTGCAGGTAGGGCGCGCGTTCCTGGGCCCGCGGCACATGCTCGAGCCGGCGCGACAGCCTGAGCGCGGGCAGGGCGCCGAGTGCCGGCAGGACGCCGACGGCGAACACCAGCTCGAAGCCCAGGTGCTCCACGATCCACGGTCCGGCCGAGACGAACAGCACCTGCGGCCCGGCGATCGCCAGGCCGTAGATGCCGATCGCCGCGCCACGTCGCAGCGGGTCCACCAGCTCGGCGACCAGCGCGCTGCCGGTGACGGTGATGACGCCGAAGCCCAGGCCGCGCAGCGCCGAGAGCAGCAGCACGGGGGTCAGGGCATCGCTGAGGACGAAGGCGCCGGCGGGCAGGCCCAGCAGCAACATGCCGGCCACCAGCACCGGACCCCACCCGAACCGGCGCAGTGCGCTGGGCACCAGCAGCTGGGTGAGGACCGTGAACAGCATGAGCACGCCGTTGACCATGCCGGCCCCGACCGGGTCCGCCCCGCCGTGCACCGCCCAGAGCGGCGCGACCGGAAGCAGTGCCGCGTAGCCGGAGAACGCCAAGAGGGTCATCGCGACCAGCAACGGCATGCCCGGCGCGCGGAGGACCGAGCCGTTCACCGGCCCACCCCCACCGAAGCACCGGCCGCGACGATCGCCATGCTCGCAGGCTAGTCGTTCGCGTGACGCGGGCTGGTGGTGGGGCCGTCCACAGGCTCGGGGGTCGATGTCGGTGGCTGCGTTTATGGTTGCCACAAGCGTTCGAACCGAGGGAGGTGGGGGCGGTGGCGATGGAGCCGGTTGTGGTGGTGCCTCCGCCGGTGGGGGCCTTGGTGGAGGCGGTGCGTCGTTCGGTGGGCGAGCTGCGCAGCCGGGCGCCGGGTACCGGGGCTGGGGGGTGGCCGCAGGCCGAGCGTGAGGAGGCGATCGGTGCGCTGGATGGGCTGATCACCGAGCTGACCCTGTATCGGGGTCAGGTGCTGCGGTGCCATGAGAAGGCCGGGGCGTGGGGTTCGGTGTCGGATCGGGACTTCGCCGACTACCGCTCCCGCACCACCGGGACCGGGCGGGGCGTGGCGATGGGGGAGGTGGCGCTGGCCGAGGGGCTGGAGCAGCTGCCGGCCCTGGC
>DATGRZ010000109.1:0-13092 GCA_035303065.1 Ruania sp. | reverse complement strand
CGGCGGTCTCACCGCGGGCAACGCCGTCGCCCTCCCCGATGACGAGACCAAGGAGAGCTGAATGAGCTCGCTACGCATCGCCCAGGTCCGGGCGACCACTGTGGCCATGCCGCTGGAGGCGCCGCTGCGGCACTCCAACGGCGCGCACTGGGGCTACTTCGTGCGCACCATCGTGGAGGTGGAGGCCAGCAACGGGCTGGTCGGGCTGGGCGAGATGGGCGGCGGGGGGCAGAGCGCCGAGCAGGCGATCCTCGCGCTGCAGCCCTACCTCGTCGGCCACGACCCGGCGAACCTCGAGGCGTTGCGGTTCATGATCGCCAACCCCACCGCCAGTCTGTACAACAACCGCACCCAGCTGCTCGCCGCGATCGAGTTCGCCTGCCTGGACCTGCTCGGTCAGGACACCGGGCTCCCGGTGTCTGACCTGCTCGGCGGCAAGGTGCGCGAGGAGGTGGAGTTCGCCTCCTACCTCTTCTACCGCTACCCGGGCCGGGACGGCACCGGGGAGGTGCGCACCATCGACCAGCTGGTCGACGAGGCGAGACGGTTGAAGGAGCAGCACGGGTTCCGCGTGCACAAGCTCAAGGCCGGGGTGTTCGACACCGACTTCGAGCTCGAGGGCTACCGGGCGCTCGCCGAGGCGTTCCCGGACGACCGGTTCCGCTACGACCCCAACGGCGCGCTCAGCACCGAGGACTCCATCCGGTTCGCCCACGCCATCGAGGACCTGCCGAACGACTACCTCGAGGACCCGGTCTACTCGCTCACCGGGATGCGCCGGGTGCGGGAGAACACCCGAGTGCCGCTGGCCACGAACACCGTGGTGGTGAACTTCGAGCAGCTCGCAGCGAACGTGCTCAACCCCGCTGTGGACGTGATCCTGCTGGACACCACCTTCTGGGGTGGGATACGCCCGTGCATCCGTGCCGGTGGCATCTGCGAGGCGTTCAGCCTCGGCGTGGCCGTGCACTCCTCCGGGGAGCTGGGCATCCAGCTGGCCACCATGCTGCACCTCGGCGCAGTGCTGCCGAACCTGTCCTTCGCCGCTGATGCGCACTACCACCACCTGCTCGACGACGTGGTGGTCGGCGGGCTGCGACCCTACTCCGACGGCAAGATGGCCGTGCCCACCGAACCGGGCCTGGGTGTACAGCTGGACCGCGACAAGGTCGCCCAGTACGCCGAGCTCTACCGCGAGCTCGGGCCTTACCCCTACGACCGGGACCCGGGCCGGCCGGACTGGTATCCGCTGCTGCCGAACAGCAGCTTCGCCGACCACACCGAGGACCGGCTCCCACAGGCACTGGCTGACCTGTACGCCCGGTGGCCCTGATGGTGCTGGTCGACCTGCCGCTGGCGCAGCTGCGCGAGTACCGCTGCCCGCGGCCGGCCCCCACCGGGCACCGCGAGTTCTGGGACCGGACCCTGGCCGAGAGCCGGGCGGCCGCTGGTGAGCCCCGGTGCGAGCCGGTCGCCTCCGGGCTGGCTGTCGTGGACAGCTACGACGTGACCTTCTCCGGCTTCGGCGGGGAGGAGGTGCGCGGCTGGTGGCTGCTGCCGCGGGGTGCGAGCAGCCCGCTGCCGGTGGTGGTGGAGTACCTCGGCTACGGCGGCGGCCGCGGCCTGGTGCACGAACGCCTCACCTGGGCCGCCCACGGGTTCGCCCAGCTCGTGGTCGACTCCCGTGGCCAGGGCGGGGTGTGGAACACCGGTGACACCCCGGACCCGCACGGCAGCGGACCGGCCGGCGGCGGGCTGCTCACCCGCGGCGTGGACCATCCCGACCACCTGTACTACCGCCGCCTGCTCACCGACGCGGTGCTCGCCGTCGACGCTGCGGCCCAGCTGCCCGGCGCTGACCCCGACCGGATCGCGACCGTGGGGCACAGCCAGGGCGGGGCGATGGCGCTCGCAGCCGCCGCCCTGCACCCCGGGGTGGCCGCGACCGGGGCACGGACCCCGTTCCTGTGCGGCATCGCCCGCTCCCTCGAGGTCACCGACGCCGGCCCGTACGGGGATCTCTCGACCTACCTCGGGGTGCACCGCACCCGCGCCGAGGAGATCCTCGCCGTGCTCGACTTCGTCGACCTGACCCACCTGATGCCGCGGGTCGCCTGCCCCACGTGGGTGTCGGTGGGCCTGGCTGACCTGGTCTGCCCACCCTCCGGAATCTTCGGTGCGATCAATGCGGTCGAGCAGGTGACACCCGAGGTACGCACCTGGCGCTACAACGGCCACGAGGCCGGCGGTGCCCACGATGACGCCCACCTGGCCGGCTGGCTGCACCAGCAGCTACCCGGCTGACCGACACTCACGTTCTTCGAACCGACACGACCGGAACAACAGGAGAGATCCACGTGCCGAACCCGCTCATCCCCACCTGCGCCGACCTGGCCGGCGACGAGGTGCTGGACCGCTACGACGACATGGTCAACCCGCCCGGGCTGACCAACCACTGGGCCACCGCACAGGTCGACCACGACGTGCTGGCGGTGCGCAGCCTGAACGTGCCGCCGGTGTCCCAGGGCGACTCGATCAGCGCACAGCTGTACCTCGACGGTCGCCTGGCCCGGTCCTTCGGCCAGCCGGTGCACACCCGCTGGCGCCCGGACCGGGTGGAGCGCCGCACCGAGATCGACGGCTGGCAGATCGAGACGGTCACCGTGTGCCCGCCCGGGGAGCCCGGCGTCAGCGTGCAGCTGCGCGTGCGCAACACCGGTCCGCAGCGCACCCTGCGCCTCGGCGTCTGGCTCACCTCGACCGTAACCAGGTCGCCAGAGCCGTGGCGGGCCGCCGAGCCGCCGCAGGCGGTCAACCACACCAGCCGGTCCGGGGCCCGGGTGCTCGGCAGCGACCAGAGCGCGTGGGCGGTGCAGGAGCTCGTGCTGCCGGAGGGCGCCCAGCTGCTGGACGGTGGCCCTCGGGTGGTCGAGGCTGAGGTCGAGGTGCCGGCGGGCGGCGAGGTGACGTGGGGGTACGTGCACGCGATCGCGGCGGAGCAGACCGACGCGGTGGCTGCTGCCGACCGGATGGTCGCGGGCCTGGACCGGGCCGCTGCGGACAGCGAGCGGACCTGGGACGCCTCCATCGCCGCACTGTTCGAGCCCGAGGACGAGGAGTTCTC
The DNA here is from genome assembly GCA_035303065.1 of Ruania sp. Lineage (GTDB taxonomy): Bacteria > Actinomycetota > Actinomycetes > Actinomycetales > Beutenbergiaceae > Ruania. Next base: position 9,968 of record DATGRZ010000109.1, on the reverse strand, counting down.
CGGCGCACTTCCTGTCCTGGACACCAAGAACGAGGCGTTGCGCCGGCTGTACTGGTGGGGCGCGGTCGGAGTGCTCTGGTTCCGGCGGGACAACCCGGCATCGGTGCTCGGGCGCACCTACGACACGTTGATGCCCCGGTACTGGCAGACCACCACGTTCATCTGGGACTACTCGCTGTCCTCGCAGGTGCACGCGCTGCTCGACCCTGCGGTGATGCGCCGGCAGATCGCGCACTGGGTGGGCCTGGACATCGACTCCCACTTCGGCACCGAGTGGCTCACCGGCGGGCCGGTCGGCTACTGGTACTCGGTCAACCACTATGCGATGACCCGCCTGGTGCGCGACTACATCGCCTACACCGGAGACATCGGCTTCCTCGACGAGGAGCTGACCACGCCGGATGGTGCTACCCGCCCGCTGCGCGAGCACGTACGGTCTTGGGCGCGGGCCTGGCACCGTATCCGTTCCAGCAGCGGCCTGGCGGACTATGGTGAGATCGACAACTTGCTGGAGTGCGTGTCCACCTACGTGCACGAGGTCGCCAGCCTGAACGCCGCGAACGTGTGGTGCATGCGTACCGCGGCCCGGATCGCCGAGCTGGACGGTGACGCCGAGGAGGCCGCCCAGCTGCGCACCGAGGCCGACGAGCTCGCCGGGCTGGTCAAGGAGCTGTACATCCCTGGGGCTGGGTTCTTCCACGCCCGCCAGCCCGATGGCACGCTGCTGCCGACCCGGCACTGCTACGACTTCGCCACGGTGGGCACCACGATCGCCGACGATCTCGACGAGCAGGTCCGCGCCGAGATGGTGGACTTCTTCACCAGAGAGCTGCAGACCCCGTCCTGGATGCGGGCGCTGTCGCCGCTGGACGCCGATGCCGGCTACTCGCTGCGCGCGGACCACCAGTGGAACGGTGCCTACCCGGCGTGGCCGGCGGATGCTGCCCGTTCGGTGATCGAGCTCGGCCGCCCGGACGTGGTGGCGCACTGGTTGCCCGGCCTGGCCCGCACTGCCAACCAGGGCCCACCGGGGCAGGCGCACTTCGTCGAGGAGGCCGCCGAGCCGGTGAACGGGGGAGCGCGCAAGACTCCACCGCAGTTCCCGTACCTGATCGACTGGTCCTGCTCCTCGGCAGGTTCCTGGGTGGAGCTGGTCGTCTCCGGACTGTTCGGTCTGCACGTCGACCCGTCCGGTGAGGTGAGTGCGACACCGCGGCTGGCGGACGTGGACCCGGATGCGGTGCTGCGCGGCCTGCGCGTGGGCGGCGTGAGCTACGACGTGGACGCCGCCGGGGTCACCAGGGCCTGACCGCCCCGCCGTGGCCGGACCGCCCGCCGTGGCCGGCCGCTCCGGCGGGTGACCGACAAGGCGGGAAACTGGCGGAATTTCGCACCATCGGCGTTGTCTATAACGTCAATCACCCGCCGGTTTGGCGGCCTTCTGCGCAGTCCCTGCGCCCGTTCACCGACAGAACCCGCCGGTTCGGCCCGCCGGGCGCCGATCCCGGCACGTCTCACCCCTCGGAAGGGATAGGTTAGAAGGGTGGCAACGCGAACGGTGACATCTTCGACCAGATCAGTGTGGTGGTCGACCATCGTGCTCAAGGTCGCGATGGCGATCAGTGGACTGATCCTCGTCCTCTACCTGCTGGCGCACATGTACGGCAACCTCAAGGTGTTCGCCGGCCAGGAGGCCTTCGACACCTACTCCCACCACCTGCGCACCATGGGTGAACCACTCCTGCCCTACGCCGGGGCGCTGTGGGTCATCCGTGTGGTGCTGCTGGTGGCGGTGATCGTGCACATCGTCTGCGCGGTCACGCTCTGGCGGCGGATGCGCCTGGCGACCGCTGGCGGCGGGGGTCGGCGGTATGTGTCCAGCAAGGCTCCACGTGGCAACCAGCGCACCTACGCCTCGTTCACCATGCGCTGGGGCGGGGTGATCATCGCGCTGTTCGTGATCTACCACCTGCTGCACCTGACCTGGAACACCATCTCTCCAGGCGGGGCCTCCGGCAGCCCGTACGAGCGGGTCGTCAACGGGTTCTCCATCTGGTGGGTGGTGCTCAGCTACACGGTGGCGCTGCTGGCCGTAGGGTTCCACCTGCGCCACGGCATCTGGGCGGCGCTGGCTTCCCTCGGCGCCAACACCAGCGTCCGCCGCCGCCGGCACCTGAACGTGCTGGCCACGGTGGTGGCACTCCTGATCACGGTGGGCTTCCTGATCCCACCCTTCGCGATTCTGTTTGGATTGGTCGGCTAAGTGAGCGTCAACCTCAGCAACTACTACGTCGACGGCGACCCGATCGCCGACACCACTGCGCCCGACGGGCCGCTGCACCAGACGTGGGACCAGCGCCGGCTCGATGCCAAGCTGGTCAGTCCGGCCAACCGCCGGAAGCGATCGGTGATCATCATCGGCACCGGCCTGGCCGGCGGCTCCGCGGCCGCCACCCTCGGCGAGGCCGGCTACCACGTGAAGAACTTCTGCTACCAGGACTCCCCGCGCCGAGCGCACTCTATCGCCGCCCAGGGCGGGATCAACGCGGCGAAGAACTACCGCAACGACGGCGACAGCATCGATCGGCTCTTCTACGACACGGTCAAGGGCGGGGACTACCGGTCCCGGGAGTCGAACTCCTGGCGGCTGGCGCAGATCAGCGTGGAGATCATCGACCAGTGTGTCGCCCAGGGGGTGCCGTTCGCGCGTGAGTACGGCGGCCTGCTGGACAACCGTTCCTTCGGTGGCGTGCAGGTCTCCCGCACCTTCTACGCCCGTGGCCAGACCGGCCAGCAGCTGCTGCTCGGCGCCTACCAAGCACTGGAGCGCCAGATCGCCGCCGGCAACGTGGAGATGCACACCCGGCACGAGATGCTCGAGCTGGTCGTGGCCGAGGGCCGGGCCCGCGGGGTGGTCGTGCGGGACATGGTCACCGGCGAGATCGAGACTCACCTGGCCGATGCTGTGGTGCTCGGCAGCGGCGGCTACGGCAACGTGTACTTCCTGTCCACGAACGCGATGGGCTGCAACGTGACGGCCACCTGGCGGGCCCACCGCAAGGGTGCCTACTTCGCCAACCCCTGCTACACCCAGATCCACCCGACCTGTATCCCGGTCTCCGGTGACTTCCAGTCGAAGCTCACCCTGATGAGCGAGTCGCTGCGCAACGACGGTCGCATCTGGGTGCCGAAGGAGGGCGGGGACACCCGCCACCCGCGGGACATCCCGCCCGATGAGCGGGACTACTACCTGGAGCGCAGGTATCCCGCATTCGGCAACCTGGTGCCCCGGGACGTGGCCGCGCGGGCGGCCAAGCAGGTCTGTGACGAGGGCCGCGGTGTGGGCCCCGGCGGGCGCGGGGTGTACCTGGACTTCGCTTCCGCGATCGAGCGGATGGGCCGCAAGGCGGTCGAGGCGAAGTACGGCAACCTGTTCGAGATGTACGAGCAGATCACCGGGGAGAACCCCTACGAGGTGCCGATGCGCATCTACCCGGCGGTGCACTACACGATGGGCGGCCTCTGGGTCGACTACGACCTGCAGTCCACCATCCCCGGCCTGTTCGTGATCGGGGAGGCGAACTTCTCCGACCACGGGGCGAACCGGCTCGGCGCCAGCGCGCTGATGCAGGGCCTGTCCGACGGGTACTTCGTGCTCCCACCGATGATCAGCAACTACCTCGCCGACGCGCCGTTCGAGGAGATCGGCCCGGACCACCCGGAGGCAGTCGCCGCCGCGGAGGAGGTCCGCGCGCGCATCGAGAAGCTGCTCGCCGTCAACGGCACCCGCACGGTGGACTCCTTCCACCGCGACCTGGGCCACATCGTCTGGGAGTACTGCGGTATGGAGCGCACCGAGGAGGGGCTGGTCAAGGCGATCGACCTGATCCGGGAGCTGCGTGAGGAGTTCTGGCGGGACGTGAAGGTCACCGGCACCAACGAGGAGCTGAACCAGACGCTGGAGAAGGCCGGTCGGGTGGCGGACTTCTTCGAGCTCGCCGAGCTGATGTGCATCGACGCGCTGCACCGGGCCGAGTCCTGCGGTGCGCACTTCCGCGCCGAGCACCAGACCGAGGACGGGGAGGCGCTGCGCGATGACGAGAACTTCGCCTACGTGGCGGCCTGGCAGTTCGGCGGCGAGGGCGGCAAACCGGTCCTGCACAAGGAAGACCTGGTGTACCACAACATCCAGATGAAGCAGCGGAGCTATAAGTGAACATCACCCTGCGGGTCTGGCGTCAGCCCGACAGTGACGCACCCGGAAAGATGCACACCTACCAGGTGGCCGACGTCTCCGAGGACATGTCGTTCCTGGAGATGCTCGACGTGCTCAACGAACAGCTCACCGTGGAAGGTGAGGACCCGATCGCGTTCGACTCGGACTGCCGCGAGGGCATCTGCGGCATGTGTGGCCTGGTGATCAACGGGCTCTCCCACGGTCCGGGGAGCAACGTCACCACGTGTCAGGTGCACATGCGCAGCTTCTCCGACGGTGACGTGATCGACGTGGAGCCCTGGCGCGCGGAGCCGTTCACGGTGATCAAGGACCTGGTGGTGGACCGGTCCTCGTTCGACCGGATCATCCAGGCCGGTGGTTACATCACCGCACCGACCGGCACCGCCCCGGAAGCCAACTCCATCCCGGTGAACAAGGCCGACGCGGACGCCGCCTTCGACGCTGCCACCTGCATCGGCTGCGGTGCCTGCGTGGCCGCCTGCCCGAACGGGTCCGCCTCGCTGTTCATGGCCGCGAAGGTCGCCCACCTGGGCATGCTGCCGCAGGGGCAGCCCGAGCGGCACACCCGGGTGCTCGACATGGTCGCCCAGCACGACGCCGAAGGTTTCGGTGGTTGCACCCAGATCGGGGAGTGCACGGCCGCCTGCCCCAAGGACATCCAGATCGACCTGATCTCTCGGATGGACCGGGACGTGCTCTCCGCGCTGTCGCACCGCAAGTGATCAGGTCCGCCTGACCGCGACGCCGCGAGGCTCTGCCGCCGCGCCGCCGCGCCGCTGTGCCACTCCCGCCGATGGCTGCGGAGGCACTTTTGTGACACTGAGGCACGCAAAGAACACCTCAGTGTCACAAAAGTGCCTCCGTGCAGGGGAGTGTGTGGTGCCCGTGCAGGAGAAGGGGGGCTGTACCGGGGTGGGTCAGTCGTCGCCGGCCAGGCGTGAGGCCAGCAGCCGGCGGAACGACTCCAACCGCGCCCGGCCCACCGGCCCGGCACCGGTCACCCACTCGTCGAGTGCACAGTCCGGGGCATCGTCAGCATGGGTGCACCCGCGCGGGCAGTCGCGCGCCACCTCGGCGAGGTCGGTGAACGCTGCCAGGAACCGGTCCGGATCTACGTGCGCCAGACCGAAGGACCGCACGCCCGGGGTGTCGATGATCCACCCGCCCTCCGGCAACGCCAGTGCCACGGCGGAGGAGGAGGTGTGCCGGCCGCGTCCGGTGACCACGTTCACCACACCGATGGCCCGCCCTGCGTCCGGCACCAGGGCGTTCACCAGGGTCGACTTGCCCACCCCGGAGTGCCCCACCAGCACCGACATCCGCCCGACCAGGTGCTCGCGCACATCGGCCAGCCCGCGCACCACGCCCTCGGTCTGGCGGGTCGTCACCGCCGGTACGTCCAGCCCGGCGTAGCGCTGCAGGAACGGTTCCGGCGGTGCCAGGTCCGCCTTGGTCAAGCAGAGCAGCGCATCCATCCCGGCGTCGAAGGCGGCCACCATGCACCGGTCCACCATCCGGGGCCGCGGTTCGGGGTCCGCCAGCGCGGTGACGATCACCAGCTGGTCGGCGTTTGCCACGATCGCCCGCTGATGGGACTCGCTGTCCTCAGCGCTGCGGCGCAGCACTGTGGTCCGTTCGTGCACCCGCACCACCCGCGCCAGGGTGCCCTCCGCCCCGGACACATCGCCGACCAGGTCCACCCGGTCCCCGACCACCAGGGCACCCCGGCCCAGCTCGCGGGCCTTGATCGCCAGCACGGGTGTGCCGGCGTCGGTGAGCACGTGGTAGCGCCCCCGGTCGACGGCGGTGAGCAGTCCCGCTACTGCGTCGGCGTGGTCGGGGCGCTGCTTGGAGCGAGGGCGCGTGCCGCGCCTGCTCGGTCGGACGCGGACGTCCTCCTCGGTGTAGTGCTGGCGGCGCCGAGGCATCAGCGTCCGGTGCTGTCGAACAGCTCGCGCCAGAGCCCGGGGAAGTCCGGGATGGTCTTGGCGGTGGTAGCCACGTCGACTACGCCGACCTCCGGCACCGCGACGCCGATGATGGCGGCGAACGTGGCCATCCGGTGGTCGGCGTACGTCTCCACCCGGGCACCGTGCAGGTTGCCGCCGCGGATCACCAGACCGTCCGGGAGCTCCTCGGCCTGACCGCCCAGGCGGGTGATCTCGGTGACCAGCGCGGCCAGCCGGTTCGTCTCGTGACCGCGCAGGTGCGCGACCCCCCGCAGGTGAGTGACGCCGTCGGCCAGGGCGGCCAGCGCGGCGATCGCGGGGGTGAGCTCCCCGGCCGCGGACAGGTCCAGGTCGACCGGGGCGACCGTCCCGGTACCGGTGACCGAGAGGACCCCGTCGGTGACCTCGACCTGTGCGCCGAGCTGCTGCAGGAAACCGGGCAGCAGCATGCCGGGCTGGGTGCTCTCCGCAGGCCAGCCCGGGATGCGCACGGTGCCGCCCGCTGCCAGCGCTGCGGCCAGGAACGGGGCCGCGTTGGACAGGTCCGGTTCGATGCGGACCTCACCGCCGGTGATCGGTCCCGGAGCCACCTGCCAGACGCCGTCGGCCGGTTCGGCGACGCTCACCCCCCGGTCGCGTAGGCAGGCGATGGTCATGTCGATGTGCGGCTTGCTCGGTAGCACCTCGCCCACGTGCCGCACGGTGAGCCCGTCAGCGAACCTGGGGGCCGCCAGCAGCAGGGCGGAGACGAACTGGGAGGAGGCCGAGGAGTCCACCTCGATCTCGCCACCGTGCACGGCACCGGTGCCGTGCACGACGACGGGCAGGTACCCGGGCACGTTGCTCTCACCTGCCGGGCCGGCGGATGCTTGGCTCTGGTCACCGGACGAGGTGACGGAAACGCCCAGGTCGGTCAGGGCGCGCAGCACCGGGCCCATCGGACGCTGCCTGGCCGCCGGGTCCCCGTCCAGGCGGACCGGTCCGTCAGCCAGTGCGGCGATCGGCGGGATGAACCGCATCACCGTACCGGCCAGACCGCAGTCCACGGTGACGTCGCCGGTCACCGGACCGGGGGTGATGTGCAGGGTGCTGCCGTGGTCGCTGGCCTCGATCTGGGTGCCGAGCGCGCGCAGCGCGCCGATCATCAGGTCGCTGTCCCGGGAGGAGAGGGCGCCGCGGATCGTGGTGGGCTCGCTGGCCAGTGCGGCCAGCGGCAGGGCCCGGTTGGTCAGCGACTTCGACCCCGGGATGGTGATCATGGCATCGAGCGGGCCGTTCGCGGTGGGCGCGGGCCAGGCGGGCTCGACGGACTCGACAGGCTCGACAGACTCAGAGAGGTTCGACACCCCGTCAGCCTATCCGTCGCAGCGCCGCCACGGTCAGCTAGCCGCGCAGCCACGGTCAGCTAGTCGCGCAGCCACGGTCGGCTGGCCGCGCAGCCACGGTCAGCAACGCCGGTACAGGTCAGGCGGAGAGCGTCCGGTCCACGAACGCCCGCGCGGCCGGGCTCGGGTTGAAGTCGCTCCAGGCGAGAAGCTGCACCCGGGTCGGGCCGTCACTGAGGGCGACCGTGCGGACGTCGGCACTGGTGGGCAGGACCGCGGGGGTGAGCAGGGTGACGGCCAGCGCCTGGTGGACCAGGCCGAGCATCAGCTCGATGCTGCTGGACTCGAACGCGACCTCCCGGTCGGTGCCGGCGGCCTGGAAGGCACGGTCGGACTGGACGCGGCCGGGGGAGGTGGCGGGGAAGTCGACGAAGGTCTCCTCGGCGAGGTCCCGCAGGCTCACCTGGTCCCTGTCGGCGTACGGGTGCCCAGGAGGGAGCACCGCCACGTGCTGCTCCCGGGCAAGCACCCGGGTGGCCACCCGCGAGGGTGGCGCGGACTCCGGCAGGCCCAGCACGGCCACGTCCAGCCGTCCTTCGGCGATGGCCGTGACGAACTCGTCGCTGCTACCGCTGCGGACCTGGACGGCGACGCCGGGGTGGTTGCGGTGGAAGGCGCCGATGACGGCGGGCAGGTCGACGGCGGTGACCGTCGGGATGATCCCGATGGTCAGCGTGCCCCGGAGCTCTCCGGTCGCGGCTCCTGCTTCTGCCACCGCCCGGTCGGCTGCCGCCAGGGTCTCCCGGGCCGCGCCGAGAAAGGCCTCACCGGCGGCTGTCGGCTCCACACGTCGGCTGGTGCGGGCGAACAGCGTGACGCCGAGCTCGTTCTCCAGCGCCTTGATCTGGTGGCTGAGGGCGGACTGGACGACGAAGCAGCGTTGTGCGGCCCGGGTGAAGCTGCGCTCCTCAGCGACCGCGACGACGTACCGCATCTGCTGGAGCTCCATGACGCCATGATCACAGATCAATGATGAACATGCATAGGAGCGATGAGAAACATGTGTTGGACTCATTGATCGCCGTGGGCTGAGGATGACCGGGTGAGCATCACCACCAGCCCCGTGCCCGCCATCAGGACCACCCCGCGCACCCCACTGGTCGGGTGGACTGCACTGACTGCCCTCGCCCCAGCAGTCTGGGGCACGACCTACATCGTCACCACCCACCTGCTGCCCGAGGGTCACCCGCTGTTCGCAGCCCTGCTGCGAGCTCTCCCGGCGGGGCTGATCGCCGTCGCGGTCGCGCAGCGGCTGCCCCGTGGCTCCTGGTGGTGGAAGAGCGCGGTCCTCGGCGTGCTGAACATGGGCCTCTTCCTCCCGTTGCTGTTCGTCGCCGCACAGCACCTGCCCGGTGGGGTGGCCGCCACCCTGGGTGCGGCGCAACCGATCGCCGTGGCCTTCCTGGCAGTGGTCATCCTGCACGAACGACTCTCCTGGTGGCGGGTGGGCTGGGGTGTGGTCGGGGTGGTCGGGGTCGCCCTGGTCGTGCTCGGTCCCGAGGCTGCGCTGGATCCGGTCGGTGTGCTGGCCGGTGTCGCCGGTGCCGCTTCGATGGCCACCGGTGTGGTGCTGACCAAGCGGTGGGGGCGCCCCGAGGGGGTGGGTCCGGTCGGGTTCGCCGGCTGGCAGCTCACCGCCGGCGGGCTGTTCCTCCTGCTGCCGGCCCTGGTGGTGGACGGGGTGCCACCGGGCATCGACCTGGCTGCTACCGCCGGGTACCTCTGGCTCGGTCTGGTCGGCGCCCTGCTCGCCTACTCGCTGTGGTTCGCTGGCATCGGCCGCCTGCCGGTCACTGCTACCGCCCTGCTCGGCCTGCTGTCCCCGTTGGTCGCCGCCACCCTCGGTGTCGCCCTCGCCGGTGAGCGGCTCGTTCCCCTACAGCTGCTCGGGTTCGCCGTGGCCCTGCTGGCGATGGTGGCCGGCCAGCTGTCCCCGTCCATGTCTCGTACCAGCAGAAGGAAGAACGGAGCACCTTCATGAAGATCGCCGTCATCGGCGCTACCGGGATGGTCGGCAGCGCGATCGTCACCGAAGCGCTCAGCCGCGAGCACGTAGCGCTCGGACTCTCCCGGCGGGCCCGCCGCCCGGTGGCCGCAGGGCCGCTGGCCAGCGGGCGCCCCGAGGAACAGCTGCGCGGCGCCGTGCAGACGGCTGAGCGGCTCCGCACCAGCTCGCTGGACGTCAGCGACACCGGCGGCCTCGCCGCAGCTCTGGCCGGCATGGACGCAGCAGTACTGACGATCCGCCTCGAGGCCGGGCAGGAGCACCACCTGGGCCCGCTGACCACCGGTGTGCTGGATGCGGCAGCGTCGGTCGGCACCCGGGTGCTGGTGGTCGGCGGCGCCGGCCCGCTGGCCTGCCCCGAGGACGCTGATCGGCAGGCCATCACCGACCCA
>DATGRZ010000108.1:0-5588 GCA_035303065.1 Ruania sp. | reverse complement strand
GCAGTTCGCGCCCAGTTACAGGACACCGTCGGAGCAGCCGCCGGTCGGTGCCGCCCAGACCGGGGGCGTGCCCCCGCAGGGCCCGGTGCCACCGCCTCCGGAGCCGAAGAAGCGCAGCTGGTTCGCCCGGCACAAGATCCTCACCGCACTGCTGGCCGTGGTGGTGCTGGTGATCGCTGTCCAGGTCTTCAGCGGCGGTTCCGACCCGGCGACGGACGGCGATCCGGCGGCCAGCCAAGAGGAAGCGGGCGAGGCCGAGGGTGCGGACGCAGCCGACACTGCCGACGAGCAGGACGCGGCCCAGGCTGACGAGGCCGGGACTGACGAGGCCGGGCCGGTGGAGGCGACCGAGGACGCCGAGGAGGTCGACGAGGCCGAGCCGGCCGGCCGGGACAACTCCACTGCCGAGCAGACCACCCTGGGTGCCGGCACCTTCACCGTGGGTGAGGACGTGCCGCCCGGCCGGTACGTGATCGAACCGGGTGCCGGGCAGAGCGGCAACCTGTCCGCCTCCAGCGAGGAGGACCCGCTGGCGATCAACGAGATCCTCGGTGGCGAGGTCGGCTTCGGGGTGCCGTCGGTGACCTCGACCCTGATCGAGGGTGAGCAGCTGGAGATCTCCGGGCTGTCCGAGGTGACGTTCACCCCGGCGGAGACCGAGCTGCGCAGCACGCTCACCGCTGGTGACTGGGTGGTGGGTCTGGACATCGCGGCCGGCGACTACGTGGCCACCCCCGCCGACGGCGAGACCGGCAACTTCGTGGTCTACGACGACTGGGGCCTGCCGGCGACGAACGAGATCCTCGGCGAGGACGATGGCTTCAGCGTCCCCGAGGTGACCGTCTCCCTGGCGGACGGCGACGAGATCGAGATCTCCGGCCTGTCCGAGGTGACCTTCACCTCGAAGTAACCACCCGCTGTCCCAGGTCGTCCTGCCCAGCGTGCGCTATAGCCCACGCTGGGCAGGACGACCCGGGGTGGCCAGGGTGCGCACGAACAGGTCCACCATCGCCGGGACGTCCACACCCAGGGCCACGTCCACCAGCGGACCGGTGCCGGCGAGCCCGTGCACCAGGTCCTCCCCCGCGCGGGTCCGGCGATCCACCACGGTCTGCCCGCGGGAGCCGCCGGCCAGCTCCACCTGCACCGGCCACCGCTGGGTGCGCACCAGCTCTGGCGCCACCAGCGCGCACACCGCACCGGCGTCGCCGATCAGCCGCAGCGCGCTCTCGTCGGCCTCCCCCAGCTGGGCGCGGAATCCGAGCAGCCGCCCGGCCACCCGCAGCACCGGGTCCTCCGCGGCGACGAGCCGGTCCACCTCCTCCGGCGGCACCACCACCTGGTTGAACACGTCCAGCCCGTACATGGTCAGCTCCAGCCCGGCACCGAGCACGATCGCGGCAGCCTCCGGGTCGTGCCAGACGTTGAACTCCGCCACGGCGCTGGCGTTGCCCACCGAGGCGGACCCGCCCATGAACACCACCCGGGCGATGCGGTCGGTCACCTCCGGATAGGTGCGCAGCAGCAGCGCAACGTTGGTCATCGGCGCCAGGGTCACCAGCGTGATCGGTTCCGGTGCCTCGACGAGCAGGTCCCGCAGCAGTGTCACGGCGTGCCGGGGATCCACCGGTCGGTCGCTGACCGGCAGGCCGAGGTTGCCCAGTCCGTCAGCGCCGTGCATGTGCGAGGCGTCCCGCGCCGGCTCGATCAGCGGCCGGTGGGCACCAGCAGCCACCGGCACCTCGCGCGCGCCGACCAGGTCGAGCACAGCGCAGGTGTTCGCGACCACGTTCGACAGCGAGGTGTTCCCGGCCACGCAGGTGACCCCGCGCAGGTCCAGCTCCGGGTGCCGGGCGGCGACCAGCAGCGCCATCGCGTCGTCGATGCCGGTGTCCACGTCCAGGATGATCGGTGTACGCACACCCCGATCCTGCTACATCTGCGCCGCCGGCCGGTGCATCCGGGCACCCCGCCTGGCCGCACGCATGCCGCTGTGCCACCAGCCAGGTCGTGTGCTACCACGCCCGGGCGATACCCGCGGTATCGCTTCGGTGCAGCAAGTATCTACTGAATGGATTCAGCGGTGGACGGTGGAGCGTGGAGGAGTGGGCGGTCAGTCGGATTCGACGGCGGAGCGCAGCCAGGTCTCGATCCCGGCGATGTGCACGGTCAGGGTGGCGCGGACCAGGTCGCGGTCCCGGCGGCGCAGCGCGTCCACGATCGCGGCGTGCTCGGCCAGCGTGCGCGCGACCGCGCGGTCCTCGGTGATCCCGCGCCACAGCCGGGCCCGGGCGGTGGAGGAGGACAGCGCATCGAGCAGGCTGGTCAGGTACTCGTTGCCGCCGGCCGCGGTGATCCGGTGGTGGAACGCCAGGTCGTGGGCCACCAGCTCCTCCACCGGCGTCTCCTCCCCCAAGGCGTCGATCTCCGCAGTCAGCTCGTCCAGCTCGGTCTCGGCGATCTGCGACACCGCCAGCTCGGCCGCGGCCGGTTCCAGGATCCGCCGCACCGCGAAGATCTCCAGCACGGAGGCATCCTGGTGCAGGTCCACCACGAAGCTCATCGCCTCCAGCAACAGCTCGGGGCGCAGGCTGGTCACATACGTGCCGTCGCCGCGGCGCACGTCCAGCACCCGGATCAGGGCAAGCGACTTCACCGCCTCACGCAGCGAGTTCCGGGACAGGCCGAGCCGTTCGCCGAGCTCCTTCTCCGGCGGCAGCCGCTGACCGGGCTCGAGCTCCCCGGAGACGATCATGTTCTTGATCGTGGTGATTGCCGTATCCGTCACTGCCACGACATCATCCTACCTTCCGTCCGCATCCTGAGCCTTCGTTGCCCTTGGCGGCGCGAGATGGGTACCGTGTCGATCGATACATCCGATGTCTTGACCCGGTGCCTACTGCTCGCACCTGCACCGACCAGCCACCCCTGCAAGGAGGCCGTATGAAGCTCGCCCGACTCGGCGACGTGGGCCAGGAGGTCCCCGTCCTGATCACCGACCAGGCCACGTTCGACCTGCGCCCGGTGGTCGGCGACCTCGGCGGTGAGCAGCTTGCCCCGGCCAGCCTGCAGGCGATCGCCGACGCCGCGGCGAGCGGCTCCCTGCCCGAGCTCGCCGGCGCCGCAGACCTTCGGGTCGGCTCCCCGATCGCCCGCCCCTCCTCGATCCTGTGCATCGGGCAGAACTATGCGGCGCACGCCGCGGAGTCCGGGGCGGAGCCGCCGGACGTGCCGATCCTGTTCTTCAAGGCGAGCAACACCCTCACCGGTCCGTTCGACGCGGTGGACATCCCCCGCCGGTCCACCAAGACCGACTGGGAGGTGGAGCTCGGGGTGGTGATCGGCACCCGCGCGCTCTACCTGGACTCCCCGGAGCGGGCCCGTGAGCACATCGCGGGCTTCGTCACCGCTGACGACCTGTCCGAGCGGGACTTCCAGATCACCGTCTCCGGTGGGCAGTGGAGCAAGGGCAAGTCTGCCCCCGGGTTCTCCCCGCTCGGCCCGTACCTGGTCACCGCCGACGAGGTGGACCCGGGCAACCTGCGCCTGCGCAGCTGGGTCAACGGTGCGCCCCGGCAGGACTCGAACACCTCGGACATGATCTTCGACGTGGACTACATCGTCTGGCACCTGAGCCAGTACCTGGCGCTCGACCCGGGTGACGTGATCCTCACCGGCACTCCGCAGGGTGTGGCGCTCTCCGGGCGGTTCCCGTACCTGAGTCCCGGCGACGTGGTCGAGGTGGAGATCGAGGGCCTCGGGCGCCAGCGCACCGTGATGGGCTCGGCGGAGGCGGGCCGGTGAGCACGCCGGCACCGCAGACGGGCACAGGTGAGTTCGCGTCCCTGGTCGCAGTGGTCACCGGCGGCGCCTCGGGCATCGGCGCTGCGGTCGCGCAGCGGTTGCACGACGGCGGAGCCCGGGTGGCGATCCTGGACCGGACTGCCGTAGAGCTCCCCTCGGGCGCCGCCGCCGAGGCGGCGGCCGAGACGTGGCTGGAGCTGCACGCGGACGTGAGCGACCAGACCAGCGTGAGCTCCGCCGTCGAGCAGGTGATCAGTACCTGGGGCCGGCTGGACGTGCTGGTGAACAATGCCGGGATCGGCGCCCAGGGCACTGTGGCCGACGGCACCGAAGAGCAGTGGCACCAGGTGCTGGACGTGAACCTGATGGGCATGGTGCGCACCGCGCGGGCAGCTCTGGAGCACCTGCGCGCCTCGCCGGCCGCCGCGATCGTGAACGTCAGCTCGATCGCCGCCACCGCCGGTCTGCCGCAACGGGCGCTGTACTCGGCGTCCAAGGGTGCCGTGCTGGCGCTGACCCGGGCGATGGCCGCCGACCACGTGCGTGAGGGCATCCGGGTGAACTGCGTGAGCCCGGGCACGGTGAACACCCCGTGGGTGAACCGGCTGCTGCAGTCCGCTGACGACCCGGACGCCGAACGTGCCGCCCTGCAGGCTCGGCAGCCGCACGGGCGCCTGGTGGAACCGGACGAGGTGGCCGAGGCGGTCGCCTACCTGGCCAGCCCGCGCAACGCCTCCACCTCCGGGGTGACCCTGGCCGTGGACGGTGGGATGGACGCACTCCGGATGCGACCGGCCTGAGATGAGCGCAGCACCGGCCGAGCTGATCGACGCCCACGCCCACGTGTGGGACCTGGCCACCACCCCGCAGCCATGGATCGACCCTGCCTCGATGGCTGCCATCGACCGGGACTTCTCCCTGGCCGACCTGGCCGCAGTGCGCACCGAGAACCAGATCACCGGCACCGTGCTGGTGCAGTCGGCACACAGCGCCGCCGAGACCTTCGCGCTGTGCGCGGCAGTGGACCACCAGAACGTGCTGGGAGCGGTCGGCTGGGTGGACCTGGCCGGGGACGTGCCCGCCCAGCTGGGGGCGGTCGAGGCCCACTCCCCCGGCGCGCTGGTCGGGATCCGGCACCTGGCCCACCAGGACGCCGACCCCCGTGCCCTGCTCGGCCTGGGTGAGGGGATCGCCGCAGTGGGGGCCGCCGGGCTGGCCGTGGACCTGGTGCTGCGCCCCGACCAGCTCGACCAGGCGGTGACCCTCGCCGACACCCACCCGCAGGTGCGCTTCGTGCTGGACCACCTGGGCAACCCGCCGCTGCTGGACGGCGAGGCGCTGCGGGCATGGACGGTCACCCTGAGCGAGCTGGCGCGGCGGGAGAACGTGGTGGCCAAGCTCTCCGGCATCACCATGGGCGCCGACCACCAGGCCTGGACGCCGGCGGACCTGGAGCCGGTGGTCGCCACCGCGCTGACGGCGTTCGGCCCGGACCGGTTGCTGCTCGGCACCGACTGGCCGGTGGTGCGGCTGACCGGTGGCGCCCGGCGGTGGTTGGCGGCGGTCACCGAGCTGCTCGCCGGGCTGAGCGAGACCGAGCGGGCAGCGATCTGTGCCGGCACCGCTCGAGGCGTATACCGGCTGGGCAGCGACAGCTCGGCAACGGGCGGGGGCGGCAGTGCGCACCCGTGAGCTCACCGACCGGCTTCGGGTGACCGAGGTCGGCTTCGGGGCGGCGAGCCTGGGCAACCTGTACCAGGCGATGACCGACGAGCAGGCCCGCG
>DATGRZ010000107.1:0-15095 GCA_035303065.1 Ruania sp. | reverse complement strand
GTGAAGCTGACCCGGCTGGTGGACGTGCTGGCCCGCCGGATCGACGCGGGCAGCCAGGTGACCCTGGTCTCCTCCGGTGCGATCGCTTCGGCGCTGACGGTGCTGGGCCTGACCGGACGGCCCCGGGAGCTGTCCATGGCGCAGGCGGCCGCCTCGGTGGGCCAGGGACTGCTGATGGCGCACTACACCCGCGCCTTCGCCACCCACAAGCTGCACGTGGGCCAGGTGCTGCTCACCGTGGAGGACGTGATCCGGCGCAGCCACTACCGCAACGCCCAGAGCGCGCTGAACCGGCTGCTGGACCTGGGGGTGGTGCCGGTGGTGAACGAGAACGACACCGTTGCCACCCACGAGATCCGGTTCGGTGACAACGACCGGCTCGCCGCGCTGGTCTCCCACCTGACCCGTGCGGACGCGCTGCTGCTGCTCACGGACGTGGACGCACTCTACGACGGACCACCGTCTCGGCCGGGCAGTGCCCGGGTGCCGCTGGTCACCGGACCGCAGGACCTGGACGGACTGGAGATCACAGCGCCCGGCTCCAGGATGGGCACCGGTGGGATGGTCACCAAGGTGGAGGCGGCCCGGATCGCCACCGGTTCGGGCATCCCCGTGCTGCTGACCAGTGCGGAGAACGCCGCCACCGCACTGGCCGGGGCCGACGTGGGTACCTGGTTTGCGCCCACCGGGCGCCGCATCCGCACTCGACGGCTGTGGCTGGCGCACGCGGCGCACACCCACGGCCAGGTCATCCTGGACGACGGGGCGGTGCATGCCATCACAGCAGGGAAGAAGTCGTTGCTGGCAGCAGGGGTCACCGGCGTGCGCGGTGAGTTCGAGGTCGGCGACCCGGTGGACCTGGTCGATTCCCACGGGGTGGTCGTGGCCCGCGGGCTGGTGGCCTACTCCGCAGAAGAGCTGCCCGCCCGGATGGGCCGCACCTCAGCCCAGCTGCGAGCGAGCTTCGGGGACGGTAACGACCGGGAGGTGGTGCACCGTGATGACCTGGTGGCAGTGCACCAGCCCCGGCGGCAGATGGGGACTTCTGCCTCTCCGTGATCCGCCGTCGAGGTGGCAGGATGGTGGCCGTGCGGACGCTGCGGCCGACTGGGACGAGCCGAGGCGAAGCACTGGACCGGTGGTGCGAAGGGGGAGCGGATGAGGGCGAGAGACCCACGCGCAGGAACGCCGGACGTCGAGACCCGTGTCGCCGTCACCGGGCACCGGGTGTTCGACGCCGCCGCGGCAGAGCACATCCGGTCCGGGGTGGAGCAGCTGCTCGAGATGCTGGCTGCCACCGGCCCGGTGCGGGTGATCACCAACCTCGCCGAGGGAGCGGACCAGCTGGTCGTCGAGGCAGCCGTGCAGCGCGGTCTCCAGCTGGAGGTGATCGTCCCAGCGGCCGGGTTCGCCGAGAGCCTGCCGGAGCCGGACCAGCACCGCTACGCCGAGCTGCTCACCGCTGCCGATGCGGTGCGCACCCTTGACCACCCGGCACCCTCGCCCGCCGCCTACCGCGAGGCCGGGCTGGCGATGCTGGCCGGTGCGGACCTGCTGCTGGCCGTCTGGGACGGCTTCCCGGCCCGCGGGGTCGGCGGCTCCGCGGAGGTTGTGGCACGCGCGCGCGAACTCGACCTGCCGGTCGAGGTGATCTGGCCCCCCGGCTACGCCAGGCCGGCCTGACCGAGGGGGCACGATGAGGCGAGTCCTGGCCCGGGTGGGGCTGCTGCTCCTGGTGAGCTGCGCCGTCGTGCTGGGCAGCACGCTGCCCGCCGCAGCGGACGACACGCCGCCGTGGAGCCCCGGGGACGAGTGGGGCACGGCCACCTACACCGAGCTCTCGAAGTGGTCTCGTTCGGGCGCTTGCGACGTGGGCCAGGAGTGGACCTGGTCCGGCCCGAGCGGTCAGATCACCTGGACCACAGTGTTCTGTGACCGGGAGAGCACGGCCCGGGGTGCGGCGCTGTGGGAGCAGCCGGACGGTCACACGCTCCCCGATGCCGGTGTGCTGGCTGGCGGGGAGGAGCAGGTGTGGTGGCTGCCGTCGTCGGAGCAGGTGCTCCGGCGCTGGGTGCAGGATCGCAAGGCGGAGGACGACGCCGCCTTCGTGCAGGTCAGCAGCACCTGTTCCGCCGGTGACGCGCGCACCTGTGCGCAGGAGACCGCATGGGTGGCCCAAGGGGTCGCCGCTGCGATCGACGGCGAGGTGGAGCGCGTCGAGTACGGCCCGGTCGACGCGATCGCCATGGCTGTGGTCGCCCCGGCCCTGCTCTGGGGTCTGCTCGTGCTCCCGTGGCGGAGCATCACTGCACTGCTGCGGCCGCGGTATCTGATGACGGCGGACCCTCCCCGGGTGCAGGACCTCACCCGGCAGGTGTGGCGAGCCCGGGCCAGGCGCGGGGTACGGAAGGTGGTGTGGACGCTGGCCGGGTCCATGGTGGCGCTGCTGCTGGCGATCGCTGTCGACGGGGACGACGGTGCGATGGGCGCTGCCGTGGTCTTCGGCGTGCCGGCCATCGTGCTGCTGGCCCTCACCTACCGGTTCGCACCCCCGCACCCGGTGGAACGCGGGCGCAGTCTGTCCCTGGCCGACACCGGCGCCCGTGGCGTGCTCGGCGTCGCCCTGACCACCGTCGCCTACGGGCTGCTGCCAGTGCTCCTGCTGGTCTACCTGCTGCTCGCTGCCTACGGCTCGTTCGTGCCGGGCTGGCCGGTGGCCTCCGCAGCCGAGCTGGCCGCACGTCCCGAGCCGTTCGTGGCGGAGCTCTACGACGGGGCCATGCACCTGGGTCGTGACCCGTTGTCGGCCATCTTCTTGCTGCTCGTCCCTGGTCTGCTGGTGCTGTTCGCCGTGGACCTGCTCGGGCAACGGCTCCGTGCCGCCGGGGTGGCTCAGGTGCTCGCTCAGGACCACCGGCCGCACTTCCTATACCTGCGCAGCTTCGACGAGGACACGCTGCGGATGCCCGGCCTGCTTCGCCGCCGCGGGCTGATCGGCGGGCTCACCGTGCTGCGCCGGGTCCGGTTCGAGGAAGTGCTGGTGCGTCAGCTGTCCATGACCGGTCCGGTGATCGCGATCGCCCCACCAGGTACCCGGCTGCCGCCGATCGGTGCTGCCCGGGCGAGCTTCAGCAACGAGGAGTGGCAGCAGCACGTGGAGCACTACGCCCGCACCGCACGGGCGGTGGTGCTCTCGGCCACACCGCGCGAGGTGCGGGCCGGGTTCGGCTGGGAGATCGACCTGGTGGCTCATCGGCTCGGGCACCGGCGGGTGATGGTGGTGCTGGGACCGTGGTCGAAGTCGCAGCTGGCCGGGCGGTGGCGGCAGTTCTGCCAGGCGGTCTCCCACCTTCCGCTGTTCGCGCCGATGGCCGCACCGTGGGTGCCACCCGGGGTCCAGCTGCTCGCGCACAGCGACCGGCAGGGTTGGCGGGCCTGGGGCGCCCGCGGGCGGACCGATTGGACCTACACGATGGCCGTGGACCAGGCGACCCGCGAGTACCTGCCGGACTGGTCCTGAGCTGCTCGGCTGGTCCTGAGCTGCCGGGCTACCGTAGTGAGCACAGCCGGACGAGGGAGAAGACATGTCGGCGATCGTTGCTGCCTATGGTCCGTTCGACGAGCAGCTCGGGCACCGGATGCTGCACCGGATGGCACACCGAGGCCCGGACGGCAGCGGCAGCCGGCGGGTGGGGCCGGCCTGGTTGGGCACCCGGTACCTGACGATCACCGATCCGCGCACGGGTGCACAGCCGCTGACCGGCAGCCGGCGGGACATCGCCCTGGTCGGTGACGGGGAGATCTACAACCACCGGCGGATCCGGGCCCGGCTGGGTGCCGACAGGTTCTCCACCGGATCGGACCTGGAAGCCGCCCTGCAGCTCTACAAGGACCACGGTGTGGCCGGCTTCGAGGACCTGTGGGGCACGTTCGCGCTCGTGGTGGCCGGGGCGGACGGCTCGTTCGCCGCGGCTCGGGACGTGCTGGGCATCGCCCCGCTGTACTGGGCCCGGCGCGAGGAGACCACGCTGTTCGCCTCCGAGCTGAAGGCCTTCGACGAGGACTGGCGGCCGCTGGTGGAACCGTTCCCGCCCGGGTACGCCTGGACGCCTGGTGACGGACTGATCGCCGGCCCGGCCTTCCCCGGCAGCGCCCCGGTGCTGCTGAAGAGTCGCGCGCCTGCAGAAGACCCGCCGTCCTGGGTCTTCGATGCGATCCGAGAGACGCTGGTGCGGGCCGTGCAGCGCAACCTGGACGCCACTGTGCCGGTCGGTGTCCTGCTCTCCGGCGGGGTGGACTCCAGCATCATCGCGGCGGTCGCCGCCCGGCTGGCGGCCGAGCACGGCCGACGGCTCCCGACGTTCGCCGTCGGTCTGCAGGGCAGCGGTGACCTGGTGGCCGCACGCACTGTGGCCGAGCACGTGGGCACTGAGCACCACGAGCTGGTCTACACCGCCGAGGACGCGATCGACCTGGTGCCGCAGATCATCGGTGAGCTGGAGTCCTTCGACCCGACACTGGTGCACAGTGCGGTACCGCACCACCTGGTCGCCTCGTTGGCCGCGGACCACGTCACCGTGGTGCTCGCCGGTGAGGGCGCGGACGAGCTGTTCGCCGGCTACAGCCACTATGGCGACCATGACAGCGGCGAGGCGTTGCACGAGGACCTGCTGGCCACCCTGGAAGGGATGCACATCGGCGGGCTGCAGCGCGTGGACCGGGTTGCCGCCGCCCATGGCCTCGAGCCCCGGCTACCGTTCCTGGACCTGGACTTCGTGGAGCTGGCCCTGGCCCTGCCGCCCGGGTGGAAGCTGTTGGAGCAGGACCGGCCCGCGAAGTGGCTGCTGCGGCGCTCCTTCGATGGCTGGCTGCCGGAGGAGGTGCTCTGGCGGCGCAAGGAGCAGTTCGGTGTCGGGACCGGGATGAACACAGTGCTGCGGGACCACTTCGAGCAGACCGTCACCGCAGCGGACCTGGCCGCTGCGGCACCGCTGCTCGACCCGCCGCTGCGCACCCGGGAGGAGCTGGCCTACTTCCGGATCTTCGTCGACGCACTGCCCGGTATCGACCCCGGTCGTACGGTCGGGCGGTTCATCGAGGCCTGACCGTAGGACCGGGGTCGCTGCGCTCAGTCCAGCAGCCCCTGTTCCTCGAGCCAGTCCTCGGCAACGTCTTCGGGCTGCTCCCCGTCGTTGTCGACCCGGCCGTTCAGGTCGGTGATCACGTCACCGGTGAGCGCCTCGCTGATCGGTGCCATGATGTCGGCGATCTCTGGGTACTCGTCCAGGGTCTCCTGCCGGAGCGTCACCGCGGCGGCGTACTCCACGAAGAAGTCCTGGTCGTCCTCGAGCACGGTCAGATCGTTGGAGACGATCCGGGCGTCGGTGGAGAACACCTCACCGAACGGGCAGTCCTGGCCGACCTGGGTGTAGATCAGGTTCAGGTCGAGCTCGACGACCGAGCTGAACTCGAAGTCGTAGGCTTCCTCCAACCCGGGCAGCCCGTCGTCGCGGTTGATGAACTCGCTGGCCGCGCAGACGGCACCCTGGTCCGGGTTCGCGTTGATGAACTCGGCCATGTCCGAGGTGGTGGCCAACCCGTTCTGCTCGGCGAAGTCCGTCTTGGTGGCGATCCGGTAGGTGTTCTCGAAGTTCGCCGGCTCCAGCCAGGCGATACCGTTCTCGGCGTCCTCCTCGGCCACTGCGTCGTACAGGTCGTCCGGGACGTCCTCCGTGGTGTGCCCGAGGATGTTCACCCACCCGGTGCCGGTGTAGTCCCAGTAGATGTCGATCTCTGCGGACTCCAGCGCTTCTCGGACGGTGGCGCTGCCGGCCAGCCCGGTCTGGTCGGTGACGTCCGCTCCTGCGTTCTCCAGTGCGAGCGCGGTGATCTGGCCGAGCACGATCGACTCGGTGAACTCCTTGGAACCGACGGTCAGCTGAGCACCGGCCAACGGGCCGTCCGAGCTGCTGCCGCCGGTGTCGCTGCCGCAGCCGGCCACGGCGAGCAGCAGGGCGACGCCGCCGGCGGTCAGAGCGGTGCGGGCTGGTCTTCTGATCATGATTGTCTCCTCGTGGTGGAACCGCTGGTGGTCAGGTGCCGGGGATCGGGCGGCGGGCGTCCTGGTGTGCTCACAGACCGCGGGGACGGAGGACCGCCTCGGCGATCCCGGCGAGATAGTCGATGGTCAGGGCGAGCACCGCCGTCAGGACGGCGCCGACCAGCTGGACCGTGAACCTGTTCGTGGACAGACCGGCGACGATGATGTCGCCGAGGCCGCCGGCATTGATGTAGGTGACCAGGGTGGCGGTGCCCACGTTGATCACCAGGGCGGTGCGGATACCGGCCAGGATCACCGGTACCGCCAGGGGAAGCTCGAGGCGCTGCAGCACGGTGAGCTTGGACATGCCCATCCCGCGACCGGCCTCGAGCACGGCCGGGTCGACCTGCTCCAGCCCGACCATCGTGTTCAGCAGCACCGGCACGATCGCGTACAGCACCAGCCCCACGATCGCGGCCTGGAAACCGAGGAACAGGAAGGCGACCGCGAGCAGCACCAGGATGGCGATCGTGGGCACGGCCTGACCCAGGGTGAGCAGGGTGATCAGGTAGGGCTGCACCCGCCGGGCGAACGGCCGGGTGAGCACGATCCCCAGCGGGACGGCGATGATCAGCGTCAGCACCGTGGACACTGCGGTCAGCTGCACGTGCTGCCACAGCGCGGTGCTGAGCCGACCGACGCTCAGTGCTCGTGCCTCGATGGAGTCGAGCTCCTTGGTCGCCACGTACGCATAGAGCGCGAGGCACACGGCGGCCAGCACCGCCGGCATCACCAGGTAGCCGCCGAGGGAGTGCCGGGTCTTCGCCTCACCGGACTGGGCGGTGAGCATCCGGGACGGTGTCTCGGCACTCATGACTGCTCCTGCAGCCCTGCGCGGGCCTGGGTGACGGCGGCAGCGCGCATGTCCTGGATCGCATCGGTGATCTGGTCGATGTCCACGACCCCCTGGAACTCTCCGTCGTCACCGACCACGATGGTCACGCTGAACCGGGCGGTGATCAGCTCGTTCAGCGCGTCGCTGAGCGTGGCCCGCGGTTCGACGGCGGGGTTGGTCGCCAGCCCGACCTGGTCCAGCGGCCGGCCCGTAGCCCGGCGCAGGTCGTCCGCGCCGACCCAGCGCACCGGGCGGCCGCCGGCGTCCAGCACCAGCAGTGCGCTCTCCGGGACGGAGCGCAGCTGCGCCAGCGCCGTCTCGGGGTCGGTGCTGGCGGCCACAGTGGGCCAGTCACGCAGGGCGATGTCGGCCACATGCGTCAGGTTCAGCCGCTTCAGCGAGGCACCCCGGCCGATGAAGTCGGAGACGAAGTCGTTCGCCGGCGCAGTGAGGATCTGCTCCGGGGTGTCGTACTGGGCGACCCTGGAGCCTTCCTGCAGGATCGCGATCCGGTCACCGAGCTTGATCGCCTCGTCGATGTCGTGGGTGACGAACACGATCGTCTTGCGGACCTCGTTCTGCAGTCGGAGCAGCTCGTTCTGCAGCCGGTCGCGGGTGATCGGGTCGATGGCACCGAACGGTTCGTCCATCAGCAGCACGCCCGGGTCGGCGCCCAGCGCACGGGCGACTCCGATCCGTTGCTGCTGTCCACCGGAGAGCTGCTTGGGGTACCGGTCCCGGTAGTCCGCCGGGTCCATACCGACCATGGTGAGCAGCTCGTCGACGCGTGCGGCAACCCGGGCCTTGTCCCAGCCGAGCAGCTTGGGCACCGTGGCGACGTTCTCCCCGATGGTCATGTGCGGGAACAGGCCGATCTGCTGGATGACGTAGCCGATCCGGCGGCGGAGCTGGTCTGGGTCGGTGCGGGTGACGTCCTCGCCGTCGAGCAGGATCCGACCGGAGGTCGGTTCGATGATCCGGTTGATCATCTTCATCGTGGTGGTCTTGCCACAACCGGAGGGGCCGACCAGCACCACCACCTCACCGCGGCGGATGTCCAGGTCGAGGGCGTCCACGGCGTTGCTCTGCTGGCCGGGGTAGCGCTTGGTGAGTCCTTCCAGCCGGATCATCACGTCGTCGCGGGTGTCGGTGCTCATCATCGGACTCCTCGTGAGGTCGTCAGTCGGCGGACGGCGTAGAACAGCAGGTCGTAGAGGATCGCCAGGATGATCACGCCCAGCGTCCCGGCGAGCACCAGGTTCACCGCCACCGGGGTACCCACCCGGTGCAGACCGGTGAAGATGAGCTCGCCGTAGCCCGGGCCGTTGACGATGTATCCGATCGCCGCGATACCCAGCAGCACCAGCGTGGTCACCCGGATTCCGGTGATGATCACCGGCCACGCCAGGGGCAGCTCGATCCGCAGCAGCCGTTGCCAGCGAGTCAGTCCCATGCCGCGGGCGGACTCCACGACTGCAGGGTCCACGTTGTTCAGGCCGGCGACGGTGTTCCGCACGATCGGCATCAGTCCGTACATGGTCAGTGCCACCACCACCGGCAGCCAGCCCAGGCCGAACACCCCGAGCAGGATGATGAACAGGGCAAAGGAGGGAACGGTCAGCATCGCGCCGGTCGCCGCGAGCACCAGCTCCCGCGGCCGTTGCCGCTGATAGGTGAGCACCCCGAGCGCGACGCCGATCACCGAGGCCAGCAGCACAGAGATCCCGACCACCGCCGCATGCTCCAGGCCGAGCTCGAGCATGTCATCGCTGCGCTTGGTCAGGAACTCGAAAAGGTCCACTGGGTCTCCTGTCTGTGCAGTTGCTCGGCTGTCTCCCACCATAGGCCAGGCGGCCGTTCGACGACTGATGTTGACCGGTTGTGCAGTGGCTTCTCGGAGCCCGAAGGGGCTACTCCTCTCGCTGCCCGGCGGCGGCCTGGGCGTAGTGCTGCGACTGGGCGTGCGCGTGCCGGGCCAGCGCGCGCCAGAGCTGGAGGGCCAGCTCTGGGGTGCTGTGCTCCAGGTCGTCGATGGCCTCGGCGTCGAGGAGCATCACCTCCACCGGCCCGGCCGCCTTGGCGGTGGTGGTCTGCCGGTCCTGGTCTCCCAGGGCTAGGTCGCCGACGATCATCCCGGCGGTAAGAGTGGTCAGCGGCAGACGGTGTCCGCTCGCGTCCGTACCGATGGTCACGATCTGGCCGGAGAGGATGAAGTAGATCCCGCCGAAGCGCTGCCCCACCCGGCGGATCACCTCCCCGTCGGCATAGCTGCGCCGCTGCATGCGGGCCGCCAAGGCGGTGGCAGCCTCCGCGTCCAGCAGGTCGAGCACCGGCGAGTCCACCACCGGTACCAGGCCCGGACGTGGTGGCGGACCGTACTGCACCAGGAGCCAGCTCTCGCACCAGGCGATCGCACGGTCGCGGGTGTCCAGGTTCGGCTCCGGTGTGGTGCTGAAGGCTGCCGCGACGATCTCGTCCGGGTCGACGAGCACGAGGCGGCGCTGGTCACCACTCAGCTCGGCGCCCAGCGACTGGAGCATCCGCAGCGCCACGTCGCTGACCTCGTCCAGGCGCCGGACGTCGAGCACCACCACCTGGATCTCCGCCGCGAGCCGGCTCACCTCGCGCACCACCGACTCGGTGCCGGCGAAGAACAGGTCACCGGCCAGCTCGATCACCATCACTCGGTGCCCGTGGGTGGTGAGGACCTCCTGCGCCTCCGAGCCACGGCGGATGGTGGAGGGCGCATGATCGATGGTGTAGCGCGCGCGGATCGCCGACCGGCCCATCCGCGCGGCTCGCACGAAGTGCATCTCCATGTCCCGGGAGATCCGACGGCAGGCCGCCACCCCGCGCACGCTGTTGCCGTGCGGGTCCAGCGGTGGTGAGTAGACGGCCAGACCCGCCTGCCCGGGAAGCACGGCGACGATCCCACCGCCGACCCCCGACTTCGCCGGCATGCCGACGTTGCTCACCCAGTCGCCTGCGTCGTCGTACATCCCCGAGGTCATCATCACCGACAGCACCCGTTCCACTGCTTCCAGCGGGAGGGCTTGGCTGCCGCTGACCGGATTGGTGCCGCCGTTGGCCAGAGTTGCCGCGATCATCGCCAGGTCCCGGCAGGTGACCTGTACTGCGCACTGGCGCAGGTAGTTCTCCAGCACGGCGGTCGGGTCGGTCTCGATGATCCCCACCGAGCTGAGCAGATAGGCCAGCGCATGGTTGCGGTCGCTGTGCCGCAGCTCTGCCTGCAGCACCCGGGCGCTGCGGCGCAGCGCCCGGCCCGCGAAGGTGGCGTACATCTCATCGATCCGCTGGATCGCCGAGCGGCCCCCGGAGCCTTTGATCATGGACACCACCGCCAGGGCCCCGGCGTTGATCATCGCGTTCGCGGGCCTGCCGGTGAGCGGGTCCAAGGAGATCTCGTTGAACGGGTCACCGGAGGGTTCCAGGTCGACCTTGGCGTCCACTGCTGCGGTGCCCGCGTCGCTGATCGCCAGACCGTAGGTGAGCGGCTTGGAGATCGACTGCAGCGAGAACTCCTTGGCTGTGGTGCCCACGGTGTACACGTAGCCGTCCACCGTTGCCAACGCGATGCCGAAGTCGTCCGGGTCGATCCGGGCGCGTTTCGGCCGCACCGGGTAGGGCACACCGTCCCGGAGCGTGGCGATGTCCGCGTGCAGCTCGTTCAGGTACGCGGTGATGGGGGACTGCATGGGCTGAGCCTAATGGGGGTGCAGTCCTTCATCGGAGCCGAGGCTCTGGTGAGGGGCTGGTGGCCGAGCCGTCAGAGCCGGGAGTGCTCACCGAGCCCGTGGTAGGTGCGGTCGTGATAGACCATCGGCGTACTGGTGCGCGCGATCTGCGCCTCGAGCGCGTGCAGGGTGACCAGGTGGCTGTCCCCGGTCGGCAGGTGCTCCAGCACGCGGGCGCGAACCCACGCCGCAGCCTCGGTCAGCAACGGCTCCCCGGTCGGCAGCGTGCGGCACTCGACGCCGGCGAACCGGTCGGCGCCGCGCTGGGCGAACTGGGTGGACAGGTGCGCCGATGGTGCGTCCAGGAAGTTGACCAGCACGGTTCTCGCACGCCGCAGGGTCTGCCAGGTGGTCGAGGTGGCGGCGATGGCGAACGCCAGCACCGGGGGAGCGGCGGAGACGGAGATCACCGACGTGGCGGTGAATCCCATCGGCCCCTCGGGGCCGGCGAACGTGATCACCGCCACCCCTGCCGGGTGCTGCCGGAAGAGCTGCTTGAACTCGGTGCTGTCCAGGCCGTCTGCGGTGCTGTCCAGGCCGTCTGCGCCCTCTGCAGGCGATGCGGCGCGTCGCCGTGCCAGATCTGTCTCACTCACACTGCTCACCTCGCTCACGGTAACCCTACGAACCGTCGGGCTGTTCCTGCGTCTGGTCGTCTCACCTGGCGAGCACGGTCGGGGGATCGCGCCGAGCGGATGGTTGACACGTCATGCATCTGCTCTCTACTGTGCACACGTAGGTCTTGAGCGTCAGCTTTGTGGCCCCGGCCGGCTGACCGGCAACCCTCCATATGCGGTGGGGTGCCCCGGGTGACGACCTGGCCTCGTCCGCACCGGCCGAGGCAAGCGCAGCACCGCGACCGCGGTGACGAGTAGAAGGACACCACAGCAGCGATGAACCAGGCCCGGCAGTACGTGCCCGTATCGAGCACCGCCACCTGTGTCATGTGCTGTTGTTCCATGTCGGCCTGAGCCGAACCCTCATCCGATGCCTCGGGCGACCCGCCCCTCGGCATCACCCCTGGCCCGCGCGTCGCACGGCGCCGACGGAGTGACACCGTCGGTGTGCGTCAGCCGGGTCGGGCCTCCGCTCCTCACCGGCAAGGAACCGTCATGACCTTCACACGTTCGTACACTCCTGGCTCCACCACGGCACCGGCCCCGTCTGCCACGGCACCGGCACCCCGCACCCGGCACACGACCGGCGCCGGCCTGCGCACCTCGTTGGTCGCCCTCGACCTGTCCGGTGCCGGCGCACCACGGGAGTGGCGCCGTGGCGCCGACCCGGACGCCGAGTCCTTCATCATGGGCCGCCTGGCCGGTCTGGCCTCGCTGGCGGACAAGGGTGGTGTGGACCTGATCACCCTGGACGAGACGTTCCACGCTGCCGGCCAGCGTCGGCGTGACGACTGGCTGGATGGTGCGGTGGCCGCCTCCCGGCTGTCCCGGCACACCACCACGGCCACTCTGGTCACCGCCGTGCCGCTCGGCCCGACCCGCCCGGACAACGTGGCCGGAGCCCTGGCCAGCGTGCACCGCGCCAGCGCCGGGCGCGCCGGCTGGCAGCTGGAGACCAACGCTGCGGTCGTCCCCAGCGCGGTGGACGCGGTGATCAGTGCCTGGGGCCAGCCCAGTGCCCGCCCGCAGATCGTGGTCCCGGTGCGCAACGCCGTCGACGGCGAGCTGGCGGCTGCCCGGGCCGACGTCGCCCGGCTCTCCGTGGCCACCTTCGAGGAGGCGCACGCCGCGCGTGCTGCGATCCGTCAGGCGGCCGCCGACTGGGGCCGCGACCCGGACGAGGTGCAGGTGCTGGTCGATGTGCAGGCGGTGATCTCCGCCGACCGTCCCAGCGCCCGGGCGCGTTGGGACCTGCTCACCTCTCTGGAGACGCAGCCGCGGGCAGTGCCGCTGCGCTCGCTCGGGACTGCGGCGGACCTGGCCGACCTGTGGGGTTCGTGGGTGCACCGGGGCGGGGCGGACGGATTTACCGTGATTCCGGCCTCTGTGCCCACCGATGTGGCCGCCCTGGTGCAGCAGGTCGTCCCGGCGCTGGAGGCCCGGGGGCTGCGCAAGCCGCGGCGGGCGAAGGTAGACCGGCCAGTTGCCAGCCGCTCCACCTCCCGGGTACGCGCGGTGGCCCGAGCCGGCAGATGAGCACCGGTCCGCTGCTGCCGCGCCCCGGAGGCCGCCGATGAGACGCCTCGGCCGGCGGCAGCAGCGGCAGCCTATCCTGGGACCATGAGCGTGCAGACCGACCACCAGTCCGCCGTCGAGGAGACCGAGGACGAGCGCGCCCAGGCCGGCGTGACCGAGCTTGCGGTGCGAGCCCGGACCGCCGCCCGGTCGTTGCGCAGCGCCACCACCGCCACCAAGGACGCCGCCTTGCACGGCATCGCCGACGCCCTGGTCGCCGCCGCGGCGGAGATCACCGCTGCGAACGCGATCGACGTGCAGCGCGAGTCCGACGGCGGGATGAGCCCGGGCCTGGTGGACCGGCTCCGCCTGGACGAGACCCGGATCGCCGGCATCGCCGACGCCGTCCGAGAGCTCGCCGCCCTGCCCGACCCGGTCGGGGAGGTGGTGCGCGGACAGACCTTGCCGAACGGGCTGACCGTGCGGCAGACCCGGGTACCGATGGGTGTGGTCGGGATGATCTACGAGGCCCGCCCGAACGTGACCGTGGACGCAGCCGGGCTGGCACTCAAGAGCGGGAACGCAGTGTTGCTCCGCGGCGGTTCCGCCGCGCAGGAGTCCAACGCCGTGATCGTACGGGTGCTGCGCGGCGCGCTGGAGTCCGCCGGCCTGCCCGCCGACGCCATCGCCACTGTCGACGCCTATGGCCGTGCCGGGGCACGGGCGCTGATGCGCGCCCGGGGGCTGGTGGACGTGCTGGTCCCCCGCGGCGGTACCGGGCTGATCCAGACCGTGGTGCGCGAGTCCGTGGTGCCGGTGATCGAGACCGGTGTGGGCAACTGTCACCTGTACATCGATGCCAGTGCGGACCTGGGTCAGGCGCTGCCGATCCTGATCAACGCCAAGACCCAGCGGGTCGGGGTGTGCAACACCATCGAGACCCTGCTGGTGCACCAGCAGGTGGCCGAGGAGTTCCTGCCCTCGGCGCTGGCCGCACTGGCGACGGCAGGGGTGCACATCCACGGGGACGAGGCCACCACCGCGCACGTGCCCGCAGACGCCACCTTCTCCCCGGCCACCGAGGAGGACTGGGCCACCGAGTACCTCAGCCTCGACCTGGCGGTGCGGGTGGTGCCGGACCTGGACGCTGCTCTGGAGCACATTCGCACCTGGTCCTCCGGGCACACCGAGGCGATCTGCACCACCGACGTCCGCTCCGTGCAGCGCTTCACCACCGAGCTGGACTCGGCGGCGCTGATGGTGAACGCCTCCACCCGGTTCACCGACGGCGGCCAGCTCGGCCTGGGGGCGGAGCTGGGCATCTCCACCCAGAAGCTGCACGCCCGTGGCCCGATGGGGCTGGCCGAGCTGACCACCACCACCTGGATCGTGCAGGGCGACGGGCACGTCCGCCCCTGACCCGGCCCGCTGCCGCCCTGGCTCGCCCTGGCCCAGCTCTCCCGGATCCGCTCTCGGGGGTGGCGGCCGCGGCGGCGACGTGGGATCCTGGAGGTATCGCAGGAAGAGGAGGTGGCCAGATGTCTGCACCGATCACGGACGACCCGCGCGAGCAGATCGAGATCGGCGTGCTGCTACCGAACGGGCGGCTCGCCCCGCGCACCTTCGCCACCCACGCCGAGGCCGAGGCCTGGGCCCACCCGGACGAGGGTGAGCAGGTGGTGGAGTTCAGCGCGCTCTGCGACTGCGAGATGTGATCCGCCGGGACTGCGAGATGTGACCCGCCGGGCCGCAGGCTCCGGCCGGGCGCCGTGCACCGGCACGGTCAGCGCAGCAGCAGGGGTGCCGACTCGTACCCGCCCACGGGCGGCCGCCCGCGCCGCCGGGTGCGGGCAGTGTCCGGCAGGATCGCCTCGGTGACCGCCAGCACCGCCCGCAGCAACGACCGCAGCTCCATCGTGGCCAGCTCCCGGCCCGGGCACACGTGCCGGCCGATGCCGTAGACCAGGTTGTGCGCGGCGTTGCCCTCCGGGTCGAACTCATCGGGGTCGCCAAAAGCGTCCGGGTCCCGGTTCGCAGCGGTCCAGTTCAGGAACACCCGCTCACCCACGCCGATCGGCCGACCACCGACGACTGTGTGCTGGGTCGTGATCCGCCGGTTGGCGGTGAACGGCGAGTCGATCCGCAGCACCTCGTCGATGATCGCGTCCAGCTCGGTGTCGCTGACACCGGAACGCACCCGCAGCTGCAGGTCCCGGTGGTCGGCCAGGTAGGTGAGCAGCACACCGGTGCACAGCGCCATCGACCCCAGGTCC
>DATGRZ010000106.1:0-7057 GCA_035303065.1 Ruania sp. | reverse complement strand
ACGTCGTCGGGCCGGGTGAACTCGGCCCGGCCGAGGAAGGCGAGCACCTCTCCTTCCGGGTGGGGCCAGCCCGGATAGGGCTCGACGGCGATGGGCTGGGGTGCGTAGCGCCGCTCGCGTACGCGCAGCGCGTCCAGGCCGGCAGCATCCACCGGGATGCACACCCCGTTCACGT
Source organism: Ruania sp. (assembly GCA_035303065.1). Classification (GTDB taxonomy): domain Bacteria; phylum Actinomycetota; class Actinomycetes; order Actinomycetales; family Beutenbergiaceae; genus Ruania. Next base: position 6,882 of record DATGRZ010000106.1, on the reverse strand, counting down.
GTGCCGCGGGGCTGGGGCGCAGGTTGCACAGCAGCACCCGCGCCGGACGGGACCCGTCGGCGTCGTAGTAGGCCTTGTCCTGCTGGCTGCCGTCGTTCGGGAAGGCCACGTCGAAGCAGCGCAGCAGGCCAGCAGCACGGGCGGGGACGCAGGCGGCCAGGTCCACCTCCGGCAGCGTGCGGCGCAGCGAGTCCGGGTGCAGCAGGGACCCGTACCCGAACACGTACCGGATCGGTCGCGCCGCACCCGCCAGAGGCGTCACCGCAGGCCTCCCGCCTGCTCCTCGGTGCTCGGCTCGGGACGGGGGCTGCGGATGCCCAGCCAGGACACGGCGGCGCCGACGGCCATCAGGATCGCCGTGGCGACCAGACCGCGGTGGAACCCGGCAAGGTCGAGCCGCTCCTGCACGATCATGCCCACCAGGGCGACAGCCACGAGTCCCGCCACCCGCGAGACCGCGTTGTTCACCGCCGAGGCGATCCCGGACCTGCTGGGGTCCACGGACCCGAGCACAGCGGAGGTCAGCGGTGCGACCGTGAGCGTCAGGCCGAGTCCGAACACCACCGCGCCGGGAAACATCTGCGTCCAGTAGTCGATCGGGTCATGGACGGTGAGCATGAGCAGGAAACCGGTGCCGGCCAGCAACGGACCGGCGGTCATGAACGGCCGGGGTCCGTATCGGCCCGCGAGACGGCCGGCCGTGGGAGACAGCAGGATCATCGCTACTGTGGCCGGGATGAGAGCCAGTCCGGCTTCCGTCGCACCGAATCCTGCCCCTTGTTGCAGGTAGACCACCACCACGAAGCCGGACAGCGAGAGCGCCGCGTAGATGAACGTGGTGGCCAGGTTGCCCCATGCGAAGTTGCCGATCCGGAACAGGGACAGCGGCATGATCGGGTCTCGGGCGGTCTGCTGGCGCCAGACGAAGCCGCCGAGCGCGAGGATCCCACCGATGAACGGGGCCCAGATCACCGGGTGGGACCAGCCGAGGTTGCCCTGCTCGATCAGGGCGAACACCGTGCCACCGAGGCCGACGACAGCCAGGGCCGCCCCCGGGTAGTCGATGCTGGCCCCGGCCCGGCGTACGTCCCGCTGGTGCAGCCGGGAGAGCAGGAACAGGCTCACCGCGATCGGCAGCACGTTCACCAGGAACGCCACCCGCCAGGAGACGAGGTCGATGAACCCGCCGCCGATCACCGGGCCGGCCAGCGATGCCACTGACGTCCAGCCGGTCCAGGAGCCGATCGCGCGCGCCTGCGCCGCACCTGAGAAGTTGGACATGATCAACGCCAGCGAGCTCGGCACCAGCAGTGCCCCACCCACGCCCTGCACGGCGCGGAAGGCGATGATCATCTCGGTCGAGGGGGCGGCAGCGATCGCCGCCGAGGCGAGGCCGAACCCGATCAGCCCGACGGTGAGCACCCGGAGCCGGCCATAGGTGTCCGACAGGGAACCAGCGATGAGCATCAGCGCACCGAGCGTGATCAGATAGGCGTCCACGATCCACTGCTGCGCGCTCAGCCCACCGCCGAGCTCGGCCTTGATCGCGGGCAGGGCGACAGTGGCGAGGGTCCCGTCGAGGAAGGAGACGAACGAGCCGAGCACGGCGATGGCCAGCACCAGACGTTGTTCGCGGGTCATCGGCCCGGGAGCAGGACTGTGCGACATGGCGGGCCTCAGCCAGCCACCCGGGTGAGCTTGTCCGGGTTGGCGACCTGCCGCACGCCCCGCACGTGGCCGGACGGGCTGAGGTCGAACGCCACCAGGTCGAGCCGGTCGAGGGTGCGCACCTCCAGCCCGAGCTCGCCGTTGATGTCCACGAGCCTGGCCCGCACGGCGTCCGGGCGCTCGGCCATCGCGGCGGTGAAGATGCCGGTGTAGAACCGGAGGATCCGGTCCGCCCCGTAGATCGGGTTCCGGGCTGCCCTGATCTTCCCGCCGCCGTCGGTCCAGAGCACGGCATCCTCGGCGAACAGGTGCAGCAGGGTGGCCACCTCACCGCGTTCGATCGCGGCGACCATCGCCGACAGCGTCTGGGCTGCGACTGCTGGGCGTGCTGGTGGGCCGTCATCGATCTGCAGCCTGCGCTCCGCACGGGAGACGAGCTGACGCACGGCTGCCGGGCTGCGGTCGAGGATCTCGCCGATCTCCACCGCAGTCATCCGGAACCCGCGGTGCAGCACGAGCGCGGCGCGCGCCTCGGGGCTGAGCTGCTCGGCCAGGTGCAGCAGACCGATGCTGAGCAGCTCCCGGTCGGCGACCACCTCCTCGGGCAGCCGGTCGGTGGCTACCGGTTCGGGCAACCACGGTCCTGGGTAGGACTCCCGGGAGGCGGACAGATCGCGCAACCGGTCGATGGACCGGCGGACGCACACTGTGGTCAGCCACGCCGGCCAGGAGAGGACGCCTGCCGGTCGGTCCCGCTCTGCGCGCACCGCCGCCAGGGCGACCTCGGAGACCACGTCCTCGGCCAGCCCGTAGTCGCCGAGCATCCGGTAGGCGATACCGGTGAGCCGGTGCTGCTCGGCGCGCCAGGCCTCGGCGGCCGGGGAGGCGGCGGTCATCCCTCCACCGTACCGGCGGCAGCGACTGGGCCCGGGATCGCCCCGGCTCACCGGCCGTGACGATCACTCCACCGGGTGCTTGGCGTCCACTGGCGGCACGTTCTGCGTGCTGATCGCGATCCGGTTCCACACGTTGATGGTCGCGATGGCCAGCACGAGCGCGCCGAGCTCACCGTCGTCGAAGTGGACCGCCGCGTCTGCCCAGATCTCGTCGGTGACCGTGTCCGGTCCGAGCTGGGTGACGGCGTCGGTCAGGGCGAGGACCGCCCGTTCCCGGTCGTCGAAGAGCGTGGGCGAGTGCTCCCAGGCGGCCACGGCGAACAGCTTGCGCACCGGGATGCCTCGCTTGCGCCCGTCGGTGGCGTGCATGTCTACGCAGTATCCGCAGCCGTTCAGGATCGAGGCGCGCAGCTTGAGCAGCTCATACAGCACCGGGTCCACAGACTTGCGCGCGTACCCTTCCAGTCCGATCACGGCGGCGAAGCCGAGCTTGTTGGTGCGGCTCAGGTCGATGCGGGGCATGGTGTTCCCTCCAGGGTCGGTTAGCGCCGGTTGGCGTCACCTGGTGTGTCGCAGCGAGCCAGCGAAGTGTGACAGGCGGGGTCCCTGGATCCCGAGGACAGCACGGCCTGGTTGCTGGCGCTGCTGGTGTGCCGTACGCACCCGGATGGCCGAGATAGTGCGCCGCCACGGTGAGCGTGGCTAGTCCGGCCGGGCTGCGCCGTCGGCTATCGCCTGCTCGAACAGCTCGAAGAGCACGGTGAGGGTGCCGGCCATGTCCAGCTCCGGGTCGCGCAGCCAACGCAGCTGCAGCCCGTCGGTGACCGCCAGCAGGATCAGCGCCATCGTCTCCGCCGAGGCGGGCAGTCGGCCGGAGTCCCCGACCGCACGCTCGATGGTGCGTGCTATCCGCTGCCCCAGGTCGCGGTCCCGGTGCACGAAGAACTCGTGCGCCGGGTGCTCGGGGTCGGCGGCCTCGATGGACAGCCGGGTGAACAGCTCCACCAGGCCGGGGATGTCCGCGTTGCGCTGCACGATGCGGGCGTAGGCCCCCTCCAGGTCTGCCAGGTCGGCGTCCTGCTCGTCCAGCCCGGGGTCGTCCACCTCGTCGCGCTTGCGCAGGACCTCGGTGAGCAGCTGTTCCTTGGAGTCGAAGTGGTGCAGCAGCCCGGTCTTGCTCAGCCCGGCGGCCTCGGCGATCTGGTGCACCGAGGCACCCGCGTACCCCTCGGCAGCGATCACCTCCAGACCGCGGGCCAGGATCTCTTCCCGCCGGGCGAGCCCCTTCGCGTACGGTCCTCGCTTGCCCATGCCGTCCAGTAAACCCGACTCTTGGCAAAACGAAAACCGACTGCCAGACTGTTTTCGACCGTGGTGCCTGGTGCAGAGAGGACCGGTATGCCGACAACGCGGACGTCCGCCTCGGACGAGCACCTGCTCGACGGCTCCTACGACGGTCCGGTGACCGTGCGCGGGCCGCTGCGGCGGCTGCTGCTCTGGCTCGCGCCCACCTACCTGGTGCTGTTCGCCCTCTGGGGCGCGGTGCCTGGCATCCTGCTCGCGTTGCAGGTGGAGCGGCTGGACCCGGCCCAGAAGGTGGCCAACCTCGCGCTGGTGACCACGTGCGGGGCGTTGGTCTCGATGCTCGCCCAACCGGTGGCCGGGCTGATCTCCGACCGCACGCGCTCCCCCCACGGGCGCCGTGCCCCGTGGATGGTGGCCGGCACCGCAGCAGGGGCCGCGCTGATGGTGGTGCTCGGCACCCAGCACACCCTGGTCGGGCTGCTGCTCGGCTGGATGGGCGTCTCGATCGCCTACAACCTGGCCCAGGCGCCGCTGACGGCGATCCTGCCGGACCGGATCCCGCGCCTGGCCCGCGGCAGCTTCTCCGCGGTGACCGGGATGGGCATGCTGGTGGGGATGCTCGCCGGGCAGTTCCTCGCTTCCAGCCTCGCTGATGCGGTGCTGCTGGCCTACCTGCTCCTGGCGGCCGCGTGCCTGGTGGTGTTCACGCTGTTCACCTGGCGCAACCCGGACCGTTCCAGTGCCGAGGATCCGCGCGAGCCGCTCTCGCTGCGCACGTTCGCCCGCACCTACTGGGTCAGCCCGCGCCAGCACCCGGACTTCGCCTGGGGGTTCGCGGGCCGGATGCTGCTGAACCTGGCCTACTACGTGGTGGCGGGCGGCTACCTGCTGTACGTGCTTGCCGACTACATCGACCTGGGCAGCGACCGGGCGGCGGCGACCATCCCGCTGCTCACCCTGGCCGGCGCACCGGGGGCGGTACTGGCCACAGTGCTCGCCGGCCCGCTCTCCGACCGGTGGGACCGACGGAAGATCTTCGTGGGCGTGGCGGGCATGCTGTTCGCCGGTGCGATGATCGCCCCGCTGGTCAGCCCCACGGTGGCGGGGATGGTGGTGGCCTATGCGATCGGCGCGTTCGGCTACGGCGTGTTCCAGTCGGTGGACTCGGTGCTGATGTCCGAGGTGCTGCCGGACCAGCAGACGTTCGGCAAGGACCTGGGCATCGTGAACATGGCGATCACCCTGCCGCAGACCTTGGCGCCCGCGCTGGCCGGCGGCATCGTGCTGGTGGCGGGGTACGCCTGGTTGTTCCCGACGGCGATCGTGCTGGCACTGCTCGGTGCGGCCGCCGTGATCCCGATCAAGTCCGTACGGTGAGAGCGCCGACGTTCGAAGGAGAGTCTGATGTCCGACCCGACGACCAGTGGTTCCCAGCCCGTGCCAGGCGGGGCCGCCAGCGATACCGAGCGCCCGGTCACGCCCGCTGACCTGACCGTGGCGGAGAAGGCCGGGCTGACCAGCGGAGCCGACGCCTGGCACACCAAGGCCATCGATCGGGTAGGTCTGCCGGCGGTGATGGTCACCGACGGACCGCACGGGCTGCGCAAGGAGGCCGGTTCCGGACCCGGGCTGGGCCCGAGCGTGCCGGCCACCTGTTTCCCACCGGCGGTGGCGCTAGGTGCCAGCTTCGACCCCGGACTGGCCGAGCGGGTCGGGGCGGCGATCGGCACCGAAGCGGCGATCGAGGACGTCGCCGTGGTGCTCGGTCCGGGTCTGAACATCAAGCGCTCCCCGCTGTGCGGGCGCAACTTCGAGTACTTCTCCGAGGACCCGCTGCTCTCCGGGCTGATGGGCGCAGGGCTGGTGCGCGGCATCCAGTCCACCGGGGTGGGTGCCTGTGTGAAGCACTTCGCGGCGAACAACCAGGAGAGCGACCGGATGCGCATCTCGGTGGAGGTGGGTGCGCGCACGCTGCGGGAGATCTACCTGCGCGGTTTCGAGGTCGCGGTGCGCGAGGGCCGGCCGTGGACGCTGATGTGCTCCTACAACCGGATCCAGGGTGTGTACTCCGCGCAGAACCGGTGGCTGCTCACACAGGTGCTACGGGAAGAGTGGGGCTTCGACGGACTGGTGGTCTCCGACTGGGGCGCCGTGGCCGACCGGGTGGCCTCGGTGGCCGCCGGGCTGGACCTGGAGATGCCCGCCACCGGTGGGTACACCGACGCCCAGGTGGTGCGCGCCGTCGAAGCGGGCGACCTGGCCGAGGCGGACCTGGACACTGCCGCCGGACGAGTGCTGGATCTCCTCAGCCGCGCCGGGCAGCGTCCCCCCGCACCCGCGCAGCTGGACGTGGACGCCCACCACGACCTGGCCCGGAAGGCGGCCGGCCGCTGCGTGGTGCTGCTGCAGAACACCGGCGACCTGCTGCCCCTCGCGCCGGACGCCCGGCTGGCCGTGATCGGCGCGTTCGCAGAGCAGCCCCGGTACCAGGGGGCGGGCTCGTCCCGCATCAACCCCACCCGGCTGGAGACGGCGCTGGCCGAGATCCGGGCGATCAGCACTGGTGCGGTGACTTACGCACCGGGGTTCGACCTCGGCGGCGGGGACACCACGGCGCTGCGTGCTGAGGCGGTCCAGGCGGCGGCTGCGGCGGAGGTGGCGGTGCTGTTCCTCGGGCTGCCACCAGCGGCGGAGTCGGAAGGGTTCGACCGCGAGCACCTGGACCTGCCGGCCGAGCAGGTGGCGTTGCTGGCCGAGGTGCTGGCGGTGAACGAGAACGTGGTGCTGGTGCTCTCCCACGGTGGGGTGGTGCGCATCCCGCAGGCGGAGCAGGTGCCGGCGGTCGTGGACGCCTCGCTGCTCGGGCAGGCCGGCGGCGGGGCCACCGCGGACGTGCTGTTCGGGCGGGTGAATCCCTCGGCGCGACTCACCGAGACGGTGCCGCTGCGGTTGGAGGACACCCCGGCGTTCGGGAACTTCCCCGGGGAGACCGGTCAGGTCCGCTACGGCGAGG
>DATGRZ010000105.1:0-4401 GCA_035303065.1 Ruania sp. | reverse complement strand
GCCAGCAGCGGGTGCGGCGTGCCGTCGCCGGCCAGCGTGCCGTCGCCCGGACCTGCGGCCAGCACCAGCCCGGGACTGGTCGACTCCCACACCACCTGCACCATCTCGTCGGCCACCGCGTCCGTCCCGACCACCGCCACCTGCACCGGGCCGGCCAGGCTCGCCTCAGCCGCCGCCAGCGTCCAGCCAGCGAACCGCGGGTCGATCCGGGCCACGGTCATCCCGGCTCCGATCGCCGCATCTGCGGCCTCCCGGTGTTCCCCGGTCAGCGCTGCGTAGGTCCCCAGTGCCTCGGCCAGCGCCGAGGTGCCGCACGGTTCGGCATTGTCCGAGGTGCTACGCATCCGCACCACCAGCTGCTCCCCGTCGGCGGGCGTGTCGTAGAACGCGCCGTCGCCGGTGGCGAACTGCGCCAGCGCCACCTCCAGCAGCGCCCCGGCCCGCACCAGCCACACCCCTTCTCCGGTGGCCTGGTGCAGCGCGAGCAGCCCACCGGCGAGGTTGCCGTAGTCGTCGGCGACCCCTGCCGCCTCGCCCGCTGTACCGCTACGGGAGGAGCGGCGCAGACGCACCCCGGCTGCGCCGTCGTCGGCATGGAGCTCCCAGAGCAGCTCGGCGGCCGAGCGCGCCGCGGCCACCCACACCGGCTGCCCGAGCAGCGCCCCCGCCTCCGCCAGCGCTCCGATGGCCAACCCGTTCCAGGAGGTGACCACCTTGTCGTCCAGCGCAGGTTGCACCCGCCCGCCGCGGGCCGCCAGCAGCGCAGATCGCCACGCCGGCCACTCCGGAGGGGGAGCAGCGAGCATCCGCAACGTGGAGGCGCCGCCCTCGAACGTCCCCTCGGGCGTCACGCCGAGGAGCTCGGCAGCCTGCGCCCCGTCCGCAGGCCCCAGCACCTCGGCGAGCTGGTCCGGGGTCCACACGTACGTGCTGCCCTCCACCCCGTCGGCATCGGCGTCCAAGGAGGAGGCGAACCCGCCCTCAGGAGTGCGCAGGTCCCGCAGCAGGAACTCCACGGTCTCGGCGACCACCCGCCGCGCCAGGGCCGACCCGGTCGTGCGGAACCAGTCGGTGTAGGCGCGCAGCAGCAGCGCATTGTCGTAGAGCATCTTCTCGAAGTGCGGCACCACCCAGCCGCCGTCCACGCTGTACCGGGCGAACCCGCCGGCGAGCTGGTCGTAGATGCCGCCCCGGGCCATCGCGGTGCCGGTGCGCTCGACCATCTCCAGCGCCGCGGGGCTGCCGGTGCGGCCATGGTGGCGCAGCAGGAACTCGGCCACCATCGACGGCGGAAACTTCGGCGCATCCCCGAACCCACCGCGGCGGGCGTCGAAACCCTCGGCGAGGGTGTCCACCGCCGCGGCGAGCGTGCTCACGTCCGCCGGCGCCCCGGCGGTCAGGTGCTGCGCACTGCGCAACCGGGCAGTGATCTGCTCCGCGCTGCCGGACACCTGCTCCCGTTCGGTGCGCCACACCCGCTGCACCGACTCGAGCAGCTGCAGGAACTGCGGCTTGGGGTAGTAGGTGCCGCAGAAGAACGGGTCGCCTGCCGGGGTGAGGAAGCAGGTCATCGGCCACCCGCCCTGCCCGGTCAGCGCCTGGGTGGCCTGCATGTAGACGGCGTCCACGTCCGGGCGCTCCTCCCGGTCCACCTTCACCGGGACGAAGCTCGCGTTGATCGCCGCGGCGACCTGCTCGTCGGAGAACGACTCATCCGCCATCACATGGCACCAGTGGCAGGCTGCGTACCCGACGGACAGCAGGATGGGCACGTCCCGGGTCTTGGCTTCGGCGAACGCGGCCGACCCCCACTCCTGCCAGTGCACCGGGTTCTCGGCGTGCTGTTTCAAGTACGGGGACAGCGAATCCTTGAGCCGGTTACTCACAGGGCATAACCTCTGTCGAGCGGTCCGCGTCGGTCGGCGCTGGCGAGGAGGCGGTCGAAATCCAGGCTGAACATCCTCACACCTCGCTTTGGTCTCAAGTCGATCGTCCCACGTCGGTGGGCACGTCTGCAGGACGGGCGTCACCACCTACCTGCACACGACTCGCTTCCGCCACCCTCGGAGGAACACCCTCGGAGGATCCGCCACCCTCGGAGGAAAGGAATCCCTCTCGCCCCAGCGCCTCACTACCATCTCTTCGATGGCGGACACCCCGGGCGGTCTGCGGGTCAGAGCGCGGTCGGCTCCCCGGCCGGATGGCACAGATCGTCGGACTGGCGGTGCTCTGCGGGGTCGGCGCCGAACTCCTTGCCGCCTACGCCGAGACGACCGGCGACCTGGGAGGCGTCACCTTCTCCCTGGTGTTCTTCGCCGCCTTGTACGGCGCCCCGGCACTGCTCGCCCGCGAGCTCGTCCGTCGGGCCGGGTGGGGTTGGCCGTCCCTGCTGGTGATCTTCCTCGCCCTCGGGGTCACGCAGGCCTGTCTGATCGACCAAGCGATGTTCAGCATCGACTACCAGGGGTACGAGGGCTGGGAAGCCACCCGTGAAGCGACCCTGATTCCCGGTACCGGCGTCGGCGCGTTCAACCTGTACAACTTCCTCGGCGGCCACCTGATCTTCAGCTTCGGCGCGCCGGTCGCCTTGGCAGAAGCGTGGCGGCCCGCCCACCGGGAGCGGAGCTGGTTGGGACCGATCGGCATCATCGTGGCACTCGTCGCCTACATCGTCGCGGCCGTGCTGATCCTGGCCGACCCGGAGTCGCACAGCGCCTCCCCGACCCAGCTGGCACTGTCCGCCCTGACCGTGCTGGCGCTGCTCACCCTGGCCGCTCTGGTGGGACGCTCGCACCGCCGGAACGTGGCACGTACGCCCGTGGAGCCGGTCGAAACCCCTCGACGGCTCGCCCCGGCCGAGGCACCACCGGTCTGGGTGGTGTTCGTCGTCGTCCTGGTGCTCGCCCTCACTGCGGGGTTCGCGGACGAGAACTGGGCCGGCGTCGGCCTCGGAGTGGGCGCGACCGTCCTCACCGCCCTGCTCGTCTGGCGGCTGTCCCGCGGTCGCGGCTGGGGAGCCCGGCACGTCGCCGCGGTGGCCGTGCCCTTCCTGCTGGTCCGCGGCTCCCTGGCCTTCACCTACTTCCCCCTCGCTGGCTCCGTCGAACCGGTGGCCAAGTACACGCACAACGTGATCATGCTGCTGATCGTCCTGCTGGCCAGCTGGTTCGCGCTGCGGAAGGACACCGCCCGTCACGACCCGATGGACCGGGCCAGCCGGAACCCCACGTCGTCGATCCGGTAGGTCGGGTGACTGCGGCGAGGGACGGAGATGGGCACGCTCCAGTGCGACCTGACGAGCCAGCGTGGGCGAGGCGGTTGGTCGCCTCTCCGCCGTAGGCCGGGCTCGACGGCGGGACTCGCCGGGGTATGGCCGTCTCGCCGGGCCGGGTGTGGCCGGTTCGGTGCTCAGGCCCCGGTGGAGTCCCGGGTGACGAGCTCCGGCTGCACCAGGATCGGTTCGGCCGGAGCAGCAGTCTCGCCCCGGATGCGGCCCAGCAGCAGGTCTACGGCAGTGTTGCCGACCTTCGCCGCCGGAAGACGCACGGTGGACAGGGGTGGGGCGAGGAACTCCGCGAACGGGTAGTCACCGAAACCCACGACGAAGGTGTCCTCGGGGCACCGCAGCCCCCGTTCACGCAGCGCGCGGTACAGCCCGAGCGCGAAGTAGTCGTTGCCGACCACGAACGCGTCCGGGCGGTGCCCCCGGGCGAGCAGGTCCACGGTCAGCCGGTAGGCATCGCCGGCCTGCCAGGGCAGGGCCACCCGGTCGTTGCGGCGGGTGGGCACCATGAGCACTGCACCCTCCTCGCAGGGGAGGGAGGCTGCGGCGAGCGCATCCCGGAAGCCCTGGACCCGCTGGTCGATCGTGGTGATCGGCAGGTCCTCCTCCAGCATCACGATCGACTGTGCCCCCTGGTCGATGACGTGCGCGGTCGCCGCCCGAGCTCCTGCATAGTTGTCGGTGGCGACCATGTCGACCTCGAGGTCGGCCAGGCGCCGGTTGACCACCACGAACGGCACCCCAGCACGGGTCACGCGCTGCCAGGGGTTCGTCGGTCCCTGCACCGGCACGACGATCACCCCGTCCAGCCCCGACTGGATGACGTTCTCCGCAGCAGCGATCTCGCGGGCCGGGGACTCCTCGCTCAGGAACAGGACGATGTGGTATCCCTCTTCGGCGGCCCGCAGCTCGATCGCGCTGATCAGCTCGGCATAGAACGGGTTGGAGACGTTCGTGATCACCAACCCGATCGTGCGGTGGCTGCCCAGCACGAGCGAGCGGGCGTGCACGTTCGGCACGTAGCCGAGCTGCTCGGCGGCGCGCCGGATCCGCTCCCGGGTGGGTTCGCTGACGCCGGACTGGCCGCGCAGCGCCCGGGACACAGTGTTCGCGGACAG
>DATGRZ010000104.1:0-2404 GCA_035303065.1 Ruania sp. | reverse complement strand
GTGATCTCCCAGGTCTCCCGCGCCGGCTCCCTGGGTGCGGCTGCCGCCGCGGGCCTGGCGCTGACCGTCGTGGTCAGCGCTGCACCCGTGCTGCTCAGCGCGAGCGTGCTGGCCGTGCTGCTGCTCGCCCTGGCGCTCGGCCGCCGCCGGCACCTGCCCGCTGGACGGGCCCGCCTGGTGCTCGTGCTGCTGCCGGCCGTGGTGGCACTGGTCCCGCTGCTGGTGCATGCCGCCGGCACCGAGCACGGGTGGCGGGTACTGTTCGCCGACCCCGGGGTCCCGCTGCCCAGCGACCCCGGTGACGCCTGGCTGCAGTTGCTCGGCTGGCCTGAGGAACCGGCCGCGAGCACCATCCTCCCGGCCGCCATCGCTCCCTGGGCGCCGCTCGCCGGCACCGCAGTGATCCTGCTCGGCGCGCTCGCCGCACTCTTCCGCGGGGCCGGGCGCGCCCGCAGTGTGCGGATCGGCTGGTTGGTGGCCATCGTCGGACTGGTCGCCGCACTGGTCAGCTCCAGGGTCGCAGTCGGCATCGGCCGCGGCGTCGACGGCACCGACCAGGTGGTGCACGGCTGGGCTGGTCCCGGCACCTCGCTGGTGCTCGCCGGGCTGCTGATCGCAGTTCTCGGGGCGGCCGACGGTCTGCGCGGTGCCCTCAGCCACGCCAACTTCGGTTGGCGGCAGGTCAGCGCCGCCGTGGCGACCGTGGTGGTGCTGCTCACCCTGACGGTCAGTGCTACCGGCTACACCGCGCAGGTGCTGGCAGAACGCGCTGGCAGCACGGACAGCGATCTGCTGCAGATCGGCACCCGCGGCGCCAGCCCGGTCCCGGCCCTGGGCCTGGAGCTGCAGAGCTCGGCACAGCAGTCCCGGGTGCTCATGCTCACCGGAACCACCAGCGGGGTGCAGGCCCAGCTGTGGCGCGGCAACGGCCCGCAGCTGACCGACACCGCCACCACGGTGCAGGTGCAGCGCTGGGCCGAGACCCAGGCCGGCACCATCGACCCGGCGGACGCCTCCTTGTCCGACCTGGTGGCCGGACTGGTCAGCGGCGCCACCGAGGATGCTGCCGAGGTGCTCGCCCAGCACGCCGTCGGTGTGGTGATCGTGCCCCCGGAGGACTCCGCGCTGACCGGTACGGCCGCAGTGGATGCCAGCGGCCGGAACGCGATCGTCGCCGAGCTGGACGCCGTGCCCGGGCTGGAGCGGGTCACCGAGAACAGTGCCGGGATCCTCTGGCGGGTGAGCCTTGGGGAGGGCAGCGCCGATTCGGCGATCGCCCGCATCCAGCTCCGCGACGGGGACGGCGCGCTGATCCAGAACGTACCGGCCTCCGCCGCCCACCTGGGCGGTCAGATCAGCGCCGAAGGGCGAGACCGCACCGTGGTGCTGGCTGACCGGGCCGACTCCGCCTGGCGAGCCTGGCTCGGTGGCACCCCGCTGCGCGCAGGTGAGGACGAGTGGCGTCAGACGTTCCAGGTGCCGGACGGCGCCACCGGGGACCTGGTGCTGCATCACCGGCCGCTGTGGATCGGACCCTGGCGGATCGCTGCCGTGGTGATCGGGGTGCTCACTGTGCTGCTCGCCCTGCCCACCCGTCGACGCCGAGGGGAGATCAGCTGATGAGCGAGCGCAGATGGTTGCGCACCACGATGCGGGTGCTGGCCAGCACTGTCACCGGTGTGGGGGTGGTGGCCCTGGCTGGTGCAGGCGTGGCCGGGGGCATCCTGTGGCAGGCACCCGAGTCCACCCCCGCTCCGGCACCGGCGGTGGAGGTGGGCGCCGCGTCCCTGCCGCTGGTGTGCCCGCCTGCCCCGGTGGTCCCGACCGGCGACGGCGGCGACATCGACTACGACGAGGCGTTCGGCACCGGCGGTGCGGAGGCAGAGCTGCTCAGCCGGCTGGTGGTGGTGGGCCGGGACGGGCCGCCCGGCGAGGCGACCGCAGGGCCGGTGGGAGCGAGCAGCCCGGAGCAGCTGGCCGCCACCGGCAACGTGCGACTGTACGGCAGCGCTGAACCGGACCCGGTGCAGCTGCAGGCCCAGCCCTCGGGCGGGCGGACCGCGCTGGCCGCCGGGGCGGCACTGGCCCGCAGCGACGCCGGTGACCTGCGCGGACTGGCAGCCGGCTCGTGCACGCCGCCGGAACCCAGCGCGTGGCTCGTGGGTGGGCAGACCGAAGAGGGATCCAGCGCTCGGCTGACCCTCGCCAACCCCGGTCCCACCCCTGTGGAGGTGACCGCCCAGCTGTGGGGTGCCACCGGGGTGCTGGAGGACCCGGTGACCGTGCCGATCCCGGCGAACGACTCCCGCCAGGTGCTGCTCGAGTCGGTCTCGATGGAACCACGGCTGGCCGTGCACATCAGCGTCGACGGCGGTGCGGTCGCGGCCAGCATCCAGGACACCGT
>DATGRZ010000103.1:0-16156 GCA_035303065.1 Ruania sp. | reverse complement strand
TGCGCTCACCCGGATCGGCCGGCGCGGGCAGTCCCGGCGGGTGGCCGAGCTGATGGACCAGGTCCGGCTGCCCGCCTCGGCTGCGGGCCGTCGCCCCCGGGAGCTCTCCGGCGGGCAGCTGCAGCGGGCCGCGATCGCACGCGCGCTGGCCGTCTCCCCGCAGCTCGTCATCGCCGACGAGGCAGTCTCCGCCCTGGACGTGTCCGTGCAGGACCAGGTGCTGCGGCTGCTCGCCCGGCTGCACCAGGAGCAGGACCTGGCCCTGGTGTTCATCTCCCACGACCTGGCGGTGGTGCGGCAGGTGAGCACCCAGGTGCTGGTGCTGCGCGCCGGGCGGGTGGTGGAGGCCGGACCCACCGCCGAGGTGCTCACCCACCCGAGAAGCGAGTACACCCGGGCGCTGATCGATGCCGTCCCGGGCCGCACCCCGACAGGAGAGCGACGATGACCACCGCAACCACCGCCGTCCAGCAGGTGCGAGCGGCCCAGCACGCCTGGCAGACCTGGCGGGCCGAACGGCACGCCGAGCTGAGCCGCCCGCACGGCTGGCTCAGCCTGACCGCACTGCACTGGCTCGGCCCACATCCCAGCGCGCTGCCCGGACTGCCCGGGCTCTGGTGGCAGGACGGCACGGCGGTGTGGGCCGGCCCCGGTGGCGGACCGGGGCTGCTCACCGTCGACGGCGCGGCGGTGGCGGCGCCGACCGCGGTCCTGGACGCCGACGGTGCGCGCACCGTGCGCTACGGCGACCTGCTGCTGGAGCCGCTGCACCGCGGCGAGGCCTGGGGCGTGCGGGTGCGCGACCCGCAGGCACGCACCCGCACCGCCTTCGACGGCGTCCCCACCTTCGACTACGACCCCGCCTGGGTGGTCCGCGGCCGGTTCGAACCGTTCCCCTCCGGCCCGCGCCGCACCGCGGTCGGGTCGGTGGCCGACGGGGTGCAGCACGTCGCCGAGCTCGCCGGGGAGGTCTCCTTCGAGGTGGCCGGCCGGGTGCACACGCTGGCCGTCGGCACCGGACAGCGTCCGCTGGTCGCCTTCCGGGACGCCACCTGCGGGCAGGAGAGCTACCCGGCGCTGCGGTTCGTGCCGGTGACCATCTCCGGCGGCCGCGCCACGATCGACTTCAACCGGGCCACCAACCCGCCCTGCGCGTTCACCGACTTCGGCACCTGCCCGCTGCCACCACCGGGCAACACCCTGGACCTGGCGGTGCGGGCGGGAGAGCGGTGGCCTCCGGTGGCCACCGGAGGGTTCCCCGCCCGGCTCGCCGAGGACTGATCGACACCGGTCAGGGTTGCGGCCGCGCCCCGAACACCCCGGTGCCCACCCGCACCATCGTCGCCCCCGCCGCGATCGCGATCTCCAGGTCTCCGGACATGCCCATCGAGAGCTCAGTAGCACCCGCGGTACCGGGCACACCACTGGTCGCCACCTGGTCCCGGATGCGCGCCAGTGACTCGTAGCCGGACCGCACCCTCCCCTCGTCGGGGGTGTTCGCACCGATGGTCATGAACCCGCGCAGGTGCAGGTGCTCCAGCCCGGCCACCTGCTCGGCGAGCCCGGCCGCCTCCGCCGGAGCCACCCCGGCCTTGGTCTCCTCACCGGAGACGTTCACCTGCACCAGCACGTCCAGGTCCCGGCCGCGGGCCTCGGCGGCCCGGTCCAGCCGCTCGGCCAGCCGCATCGAGGCCACGCTCTGCACACAGTGCGCCCAGGCCAGCACCTGGTTCACCTTGTTCGACTGCAGATGTCCGATGAAGTGGCTCTCGTGCTCGATGTCGGTCAGCTCCGGTTCGACCGCGCGCAGCTCTTGGGCCCGGTTGTGCCCGATCAGGCGCTCCCCGGCGGCCAGCGCCGCCCGGATCCGCGGTGCGTCCACGGTCTTCACCGCGAGCAGCAGACGTACCTGGTCGCTGCGTCCGGCCGCCTCTGTCGCCTTCGCGATCCGCCTGCGCACCTGCTCGACGGCGTCGCTCACCGTGGTCACTGTTGCTCTCCCTTGATCGTGATGCCGAGCTGGTCCGCCAACGACGGTAGCGCGCTGACTGCGTCGGACCAGGCGAGCTCGGTCCCGCGCAGGGAGTCCGCCCCGGCGATGCCCGCCAGCCGGCAGCCGGTGAAGGTCACCCGGTGCGCGCGCAGCCCCGCGAACCGGGCGCCGCTCAGGTCGCAGCCGGTGAAGTGCACCCGGGTCAGCTCGGCCCCGGTGAAGTCCGCCTCCTGCAGCGAGGTGTTCGCCACAGTCACATCGTGCCACCGGGCGGAGTGCGCGGAGAGCGCGTCCGCAACCGCGTCCTCGACGCGCACCTCCCGCCAGCGGGAGCGCAACCAGGACGACCCGGTCAGCCGGGCCCCGCCCACTGTGGAGCGGATCAGGCCCACGTCCCGGGTGGTCAGTCCGGCCAGGTCCGCCCCGGTGGCGTCGCAGTCGGTGAACGTGCAGCGCTCCCAGGTGCCCTCAGCGGCGCGCAGCCGGCGCAGGGTGCCCTGGTCCAGGTCCAGCTCGTCGATCTCAGCGCCGATCCACACGGCACCGTCGAAGCTCGCGCCGGTCAGCGTGGCGCCGCACAGCTCGTCCGGCCTCATGCTCAGACGAACGGCTGGTCGGGGTAGGTCACCGGCTCCTTGCCGTGCCCGGCGGTGACCTCGGCCCGCCGGTCCAGCACGTCCGGGCGCAGCGCCACCATGTCCTTGAGCAGCCGCTTGCGGGTGCGCTTGCTGATCAGGTCGATGTACAGCCTGCCGTTCAGGTGGTCGGTCTCGTGCTGGAAGCAGCGCGCCAGGTAGCCGTGGGCCTCGGTGCTGATCGTGTTGCCGTCGATGTCCGAGCCGGTCAGGCGCACGTGCAGCGGCCGGAACAGGTCGGTCCCCGGACCGGGGACGGACAGACAGCCTTCCTCGACCTCCTCCGTCTCCTCCCCGAGCACCTCGATCACCGGGTTGCACACATGGCCCACGTACCGCACGCCGTCATCGGTGCTCAGGTCATAGACGAACAGCTTCAGGTCCACATCCACCTGGTTGGCTGC
Source organism: Ruania sp. (assembly GCA_035303065.1). Lineage (GTDB taxonomy): Bacteria > Actinomycetota > Actinomycetes > Actinomycetales > Beutenbergiaceae > Ruania. The sequence goes on along the minus strand of DATGRZ010000103.1, from coordinate 13,124 downwards.
CAGGCCAACACCCTCGGCGATCAGCATGGTGGCGAACATGTCGTCCACCAGGGTGCGCAGCTCGTCGGTGCCGAACTCGGTGACCGGACGGCACGGGCGGTGCAGCACGTCCTCGCCCACCTCGGTGATCCGCAGCACCCGCCCGCGGGCGGCTTCTGGGGTGATGGTGGGGAAGTCGGTGACCTCGGCGCCCTGCACGATCGTGGTTGAAACCATGGCGCCCATTGTCGCGCATCTGCCAGGCAGCCTCGGCCCCTGGTTGGCACCCTCGCCCGACCATGTATAGTTATGCACATGACTGTATCTGTGGCGATCGCGGGGGCCAGTGGCTACGCCGGCGCCGAGGCGCTCCGGCTGCTGCTCGGCCATCCCGAGGTCGAGATCGGCGCGCTCACCGCACACAGCAACGCCGGGGAACCCGTGGCCAAGCACCACCCGCACCTGCGTGCCGTGGCCGACCGCACCTTCGCTCCGACCACCGCCGAGCACCTGCTCGGGCACGATGTGGTGATCCTCGCTCTACCGCACGGAGCCTCCGGGCCGATCGCTGCCGAGCTCGAGGCCGCCGGGTCCGAGACACTGGTGCTGGACTGCGGCGCCGACCATCGCCTGGCCGACGCAGCCGCCTGGACCCAGTTCTACGGCACCGAGCACGCCGGCGCCTGGCCCTACGGCCTGCCCGAGCTGATCCTCGCCGACGGCGGAGCTCGCCAACGCGAGGTCCTCACCTCCGCGCAGCGCATCGCCGTGCCGGGCTGCAACGTCACCGCCGTCACGCTCGGCATGCAGCCGGGCGTAGCAGCCGGCGTCGTGCAACCCACCGACCTCGTGGCGGTGCTCGCCAACGGCTACTCCGGTGCCGGCAAGGCGCTCAAACCGCACCTGCTCGCCGCCGAGGGGCTCGGCTCGACCGCCCCCTACGCCGTCGGCGGCAGCCACCGGCACATCCCGGAGATCGAGCAGAACCTGCGCGCCGCAGGGGCGAGCGAGGTGAGCATCTCCTTCACCCCGACGCTCGTGCCGATGGCCCGCGGCATCCTCGCCACCACCACGGCGCGGCTGACCGAGGGCACCGACCCGGCCACGGTCCGGGCGGCGTGGGAGTCCGCCTACTCGGGGGAACCGTTCGTGCAGCTGCTGCCCGAGGGCCAGTGGCCGACCACCGCCGCCACCGCCGGCGCCAACACCGCCCTGGTGCAGGTCGCCGTGGACGAACGGGTCGGCCGGGTGGTCACTGTCTGCGCGATCGACAACCTGGTCAAGGGCACCGCCGGTGCCGCCGTGCAGTCCATGAACCTCGCTCTCGGCCTGCCGGAGACCCTGGGCCTGCCCACCGAAGGAGTCGCCCCGTGAGCGAGGACCAGCCGCGCGGTGTCACCGCCCCGCAGGGCTTCCGCGCCACCGGCGTCACCGCCGGCCTGAAGCCCTCCGGCACGCCCGACCTGGCCCTGGTCGTCAACGACGGCCCGGACCAGGTGGGGGCTGCCGTGTTCACCAGCAACCGGGTGGTCGGCGCCCCGGTGACCTGGTCCCGCCAGGTGGTCAGCGACCACGTCGTGCACGCCGTGGTGCTCAACTCCGGAGGTGCGAACGTGGCCACCGGGCCACAAGGCTTCGCCGACGTGCACGCCACTGCGGAGAAAGCGGCCGACCTGCTCCAGGCCTCCGCCGCGGACGTGGTGGTCTGCTCCACCGGGCTGATCGGCGTCCCGCTCGCCGCGGACACCCTGCTCGCCGGCCTGGACGAGGCAGCAGCGAGCCTGTCCGTCGACGGCGGCCCGGCTGCCGCCACTGCGATCATGACCACCGACACCACCGACAAGCAGGTGCTGGTCCAGGGCCCCGGCTGGTCGATCGGCGGGATGGCCAAGGGAGCCGGCATGCTCGCCCCGTCGCTGGCGACCATGCTGGTCGTGCTCACCACCGACGCCCGCATCGACGCGGCCACCGCCGACGCCGCCCTGCGCCGGGCCACGGCTACCACGTTCGACCGGATCGACTCCGACGGTTGCATGTCCACCTCGGACACGGTGCTGCTGATGGCCTCCGGCGCCAGCGGCAGCACAGCCGACCCGGCAGAGTTCACCGAGGCGCTCCGCTCCGCCTGCGCCCAGCTGGCCCGCGCTCTGGTCGCCGATGCCGAGGGCGCCAGCCACGACATCGCCGTGCGCGTGGTCGGCGCCAGCGACGAAGAGGCCGCCGTGGCCGTGGGCCGGGCGGTGGCCCGCTCGAACCTGGTCAAGGCAGCCATGTTCGGCAACGACCCGAACTGGGGCCGCATCATCGCCCAGGTCGGCACCGTGCCGGAGGAGGTCGCCCCGTTCGACCCCGCCGAGCTGGACGTGAGCATCAACGGCCTGCTCATCTGCAAAGGCGGCGGGGCGCACGAGGACCCCACCCAGCTGGACCTGGCTGCGAGCCGCGAGGTGCACGTGGTCATCGACCTGCACGCCGGTGAGGCGGAGGCCACCATCTGGACCAACGACCTCACCCACGACTACGTCCACGAGAACAGTGCCTACTCCACCTGAGGGCCCACACCACATGAGCATCCCCACTCCCACCCCCGACGCCCTCACCCCGGACGAGAAGGCCGAGGTGCTGATCGAGGCCCTGCCCTGGCTGGAGTCCTTCGCCGGCGCCATCGTGGTGATCAAGTTCGGCGGCAACGCCATGGTGGACGCGACCCTGGAGCGCGCCTTCGCCGACGACATCCGGTTCTTCCGCTACGCGGGCCTCAGACCTGTAGTGGTGCACGGCGGCGGTCCGCAGATCTCCGCGATGCTCGACCGCCTCGGGCTGGTCACAGAGTTCCGCGGCGGGCTGCGGGTGACCACCCCGGAGGTGATGGACGTGGTCCGGATGGTGCTCACCGGCAAGGTGCAGCGCGACCTGGTCAGCCACCTGAACGAACGCGCGCCGCTGGCCGTGGGCATCTCCGGGGAGGACGGCGGCCTGTTCTCCGCCCGCAAGCGGCAGGCGATGGTCGAAGGTGAACCTGTGGACGTCGGCCTGGTCGGCGACGTCATCGGGGTGAGCCCACGCGCGGTGAACGACCTGCTGGATGCCGGCCGCATCCCGGTGATCTCCACCATCGCCCCGGACGTCGACCACCCGGGCGACGTGCTGAACGTCAACGCCGACACCGCCGCTGCCGCGCTCGCGACAGCGCTCGGTGCACAGAAGCTGGTGGTGCTCACCGATGTGGAGGGGCTGTATGCCGACTGGCCCGACCCGCACTCGCTGGTCCGGCAGATCGATGCCGCCCGCCTGGCCGAGATCCTGCCCACACTGGCCTCGGGCATGGTGCCGAAGATGGAGGCCTGCTTGCGCGCGGTCACCGGTGGGGTGCCGCAGGCGCACGTGATCGACGGCCGGCTGCCGCACTCCCTGCTGCTGGAGATCTTCACCACCGAAGGTGTGGGCACCATGGTGGTCCCCACTGACGACGGCGCACCCGCCTCTCCCAGTCCCGCACCTGCCGTAGCACCCACCGGAAGGAGTCATCAGTGAGCGAGCTGATCGCAGGCGTCACCCAGTCTCTCGACCAGGGGGAGTGGACCCGCCGGTACACCGGTGCCCTGATGAACACCTTCGGCCCGCCGCAGCGCGTGCTGGTGCGCGGGGAGGGCTGCTACGTCTGGGACGCCGACGGCAACCGCTACCTGGACCTGCTGGCCGGGATCGCGGTGAACAGCCTCGGCCACGCCCACCCCACCCTCACCGGTGCCATCTCCGCCCAGCTCGGCACCCTCGGGCACGTGTCCAACTTCTTCGCCTCCCCGGTGCAGATCACCCTGGCCGAACGCCTCGCCGACCTCGCCAGCGCCGGGGTGCACCCGGAGGCGGCCCGGGTGTTCCTCACCAACTCCGGCACCGAGGCGATGGAGGCCGCGGTCAAGCTCGCCCGCCGGCACGGCGGCACCGACCGGCCGCGTATCCTCGCCCTCGAGGGAGGCTTCCACGGCCGGTCCATGGGTGCGCTGGCGCTGACCCACAAGCCCGCCTACCGGGAGCCGTTCGAACCGCTGCCCGGCGGTGTGGAGCACCTGCCGTTCGGCGACCTACGTGCCCTGGAGGAGGCGTTCGCCGCCCCGGGTGAGGTCGCCGCGCTGGTGCTCGAGCCGATCCAGGGCGAGGCTGGGGTGCGTCCGCTGCCGGCCGGCTACCTGGCCGCCGCCCGGGAGCTGACCACCGCCCACGGCGCGCTGCTCATCCTCGACGAGGTGCAGACCGGGATGGGCCGTACCGGCACCTGGATGGCCCACCACCACCCGGAGATCGGCGGCGGTATCGTGCCGGACGCCGTCGCCGTGGCCAAGGGCCTCGGTGGCGGGTTCCCGGTCGGCGCCCTGATCACCCTCACCGAGGCCGCCTCCACCCTGCTCCAGCCCGGCCAGCACGGCACCACCTTCGGCGGCAACCCGGTCGCCGCAGCCGCCGCGCTGGCCACCATCCACGTGATCGAGCGCGACGACCTGCTCAGTCAGGTGGCCAGCACCGGTGAGCACCTGCGCACCGCCATCGCCACCACCGGCCACCCGCTGGTGGCCGGCGTACGCGGCGAAGGCCTGCTGATCGCCGTCGAGCTCGCCGAGCCGGTCGCGGCCGCGGCCGCCCAGGCGGCGCTGCGGGCCGGGTTCATCGTCAACCCGGTGGCCCCAGATGCCATCCGGCTCGCCCCGCCGTACATCCTCACCACCGAGCAGGCGGACAGCTTCGTGACCGCCCTGCCGCAGATCCTGAACGAGGCCCAGCAGTGACCACCGACGCCGCACCCCAGCACTTTCTCGCCGACGACGACCTGACCAGCGCCCAGCAGCGAGAGGTGCTCGAGCTCGCCGCCGACCTCAAGGCGGACCCGTTCTCCGCCACCCCGCTGGCCGGCCCACAAGCGGTCGCGATCATCTTCGACAAGCCCACGCTGCGCACCCAGGCCTCGTTCACCGCCGGTGTGGCCCACCTCGGCGGCTACCCGATGCTGGTGGACGGCAAGCTTGCCCAGGTCGGGGTGCGCGAATCGGTCCCGGACACCGCCCGCGTGCTCGGCCGGATGACCTCGGCGATCGTCTGGCGCACCTTCGCCCAGGCCGACCTGGAGGAGATGGCCGCCCATGCCGGCGTCCCGGTCATCAACGCGCTCACCGACGACTACCACCCCTGCCAGATCCTCGCCGACCTGCTCACCGTCGCCGAGCACACCGGTGGCCTCGCCGCCAGCGGCCCCGCGCTGGCCGGCCGGTCCTTCGCCTACGTCGGCGACGGCGCCAACAACATGGCCCACTCCTACCTGCTCGGCGGGGCACTGGCCGGGATGGACGTGCGCATCGGCGCCCCCGACGGGTACCACCCCGATGCGGACGTGCTCGCCCGCGCCGAGGCGATCGCCACCAGCACCGGCGCACAGGTGAGCGTGCACACCGACCCGGCCTCCGCCGTCGACGGCGTGGACGTGCTGGCCACGGACACCTGGGTGTCCATGGGCCAGGAGGAGGAGAAGGAAGAACGCGAACGCCCCTTCCGCCCCTACCAGCTGAACGACGCGCTGCTCAGCCACGCCTCGCCGTCAGCGATCGTGCTGCACTGCCTGCCCGCCTACCGCGGCAAGGAGATCACCGACGAGGTGATCGAGGGCCCCGCCTCGAAGGTCTGGGACGAGGCGGAGAACCGGCTGCACGCGCAGAAGGCGGTCCTCGCCTACCTGCTGGGGCGCCGATGAGCATCCCTGCCACGAAGGCCGCCCGGCACGCGCTCATCCGCCAGGTGGTCGCCACCCGACCGGTGCGCTCCCAGGCCGACCTGGCGCAGCAGCTGGCCGCCCGCGGCGCGAGCGTCACCCAGGCGACCCTGTCCCGGGACCTGGACGAGCTGCGCGCGCACAAGGTCCGCACCGCCGACGGCAACCAGCAGTACGCACTGCCGCCGGAGGGCCCCTACGGCTACGACACGCCGGCCGAGACCGAACAGCTCGCCGCCCGGCTGGCGCGGCTGTGCACCGAGCTGCTGGTCTCCGCGGACGCCTCCGGCAACCTGGTGGTGCTGCGCACCCCGCCCGGGGCGGCACAATTCTTGGCATCGGCGATCGACCACTCCGTCCTGCCGCCGGTGATCGGCACGATCGCCGGCGACGACACCGTGCTGGTGATCGCCGCAGAGCCTGACGGCGGCCCCGCCGTGGTCCAGCTGTTCCTGGACCTGGCCTCGGGCCGCGACCCGGAACGAGACACCACCCCCGAGGAGAGCCAGTGAGCAAGGTACTGACAGAACTGCCGGTCGGCGAACGGGTGGGCATCGCCTTCTCCGGCGGCCTGGACACCTCGGTCGCGGTCGCCTGGATGCGGCACCACGGCGCTGTCCCATGCACCTATACCGCCGACCTGGGCCAGTACGACGAACCGGAGATCGACAAGGTGCCCGGCCGGGCGTTGCAGTACGGTGCCGAGCTCTCCCGCGCAGTGGACTGCCGGTCGGCGCTGGTGGAGGAGGGGTTGGCCGCCGTCGCCTGCGGGGCGTTCCACCTGCGCAGCGGTGGGCGGTACTACTTCAACACCACCCCACTGGGTCGTGCGGTCACCGGCACCTTGCTGGTGCGGGCCATGCAGGCCGACGACGTGGAGATCTGGGGCGACGGATCCACCTTCAAGGGCAACGACATCGAGCGGTTCTACCGCTACGGGCTGCTCGCCAACCCCTCGCTGCGGATCTACAAGCCATGGCTGGACCCGGCGTTCGTCGCCGAGCTCGGCGGCCGCGCGGAGATGAGTGAGTGGCTCACCGAGCACAACCTGCCCTACCGGGACTCGGCGGAGAAGGCCTACTCCACGGACGCGAACATCTGGGGCGCCACCCACGAGGCGAAGACCCTGGAGCACCTGGACGTCTCCCTGGAGGTGGTCGACCCGATCATGGGGGTGAAGTTCTGGGACCCGGAGGTGGCGATCGAGACCGAGGACGTCACGCTGCGCTTCGAGCAGGGCCGCCCGGTGGCGATCAACGGGCAGCACTTCACCGACCCGGTCGCCCTGGTGCACGAGGCGAACACGATCGGCGGCCGGCACGGGCTGGGCATGTCCGACCAGATCGAGAACCGGATCATCGAGGCCAAGTCCCGTGGCATCTACGAGGCCCCGGGCATCGCGCTGCTGTTCATCGCCTACGAACGGCTGGTCGCGGCCATCCACAACGAGGACACCATCGCCAACTACCACGCCGAGGGCCGGCGGCTGGGCCGGTTGCTCTACGAGGGCCGGTGGCTGGACCCGCAGGCGCTGATGATCCGCGAGTCGATCCAGCGGTGGATCGCCTCGGTGGTCACCGGTGAGGTGACGTTGCGGCTGCGCCGCGGCGAGGACTACACCATCGTGCGCACCGAGGGGCCCGCGTTCTCCTACCACCCGGACAAGCTGTCCATGGAGCGCACCGAGAACGCCGCGTTCGGGCCGATGGACCGGATCGGCCAGCTGACCATGCGCAACCTGGACATCGCCGACTCCCGGGACAAGCTGGAGATGTACGCCAAGCAGCCGATCGACCAGGGCCAGGTGCTGGTGGAGAACGGCACCCTGTTCGGTGAGCTGCCCGCTGGCGGTGCCGAGACCATCTCCGCCAACCCCGCAGTGGCCGACGACGCCGAGACCGCCCTGGATGCGGCGGCGATGGAGGAGGGCAGCGACTGATGGATCACACCACCGGTAGCGGGGCGCTGTGGGGCGGCCGGTTCTCCGGCGGACCGGCCGATGCGCTGGCCGCGCTGAGCAAGTCCACCCACTTCGACTGGCGCCTGGCCGGTGAGGACCTGGCCGGTTCCCGGGCGCACGCCCGCGTGCTGCACCGTGCCGGGCTGCTCACCGACACCGAGCTGGCCGGCATGATCGAGGCACTGGACACCCTCGAAGCCGACGTCACCTCCGGAGCGTTCGTGGCCGCCCCGGACGACGAGGACGTGCACTCCGCCCTGGAGCGCGGCCTGATCGAGCGAGCCGGTCCCGAGCTCGGCGGCAAGCTGCGCGCCGGTCGGTCCCGCAACGACCAGATCGCCACCCTGGTGCGGATGTACCTGCGCAGGTGCGCCGGCCAGATCGCGGCCGGGGTGCTCGACGTGGCCGAGGCGCTCTGCGACCAGGCGGCCGCCCACCCGCGGGCGCCGATGCCCGGCCGCACCCACCTGCAGCACGCCCAACCGGTGCTGCTCGCCCACCATCTGCTCGCCCACGTGTGGCCGCTGCTGCGAGACGTCGACCGGCTGCGGGACTTCGACGCGCGGGCGGCCAGCTCGCCGTATGGTTCCGGCGCCCTGGCCGGGTCGTCCCTCGGCCTGGACCCGGCAGCAGTGGCCGCCGAGCTCGGCTTCGACGCCCCGGTGGAGAACTCCATCGACGGGACCGCCTCCCGTGACCTGGTCGCCGAGTTCGCGTTCGTGTGCGCGATGATCGGCGTGGACCTGTCCCGGCTCAGTGAGGAGATCATCCTCTGGGCCACCAAGGAGTTCGGCTTCATCACCCTGGACGATGCGTTCTCCACAGGCTCCTCGATCATGCCGCAGAAGAAGAACCCGGACGTGGCCGAGCTGGCCCGCGGCAAGGCGGGCCGGCTGGTCGGCGACCTCACCGGGCTGCTGACCACCCTCAAGGGGCTGCCGCTGGCCTACAACCGCGACCTGCAGGAGGACAAGGAACCGGTGTTCGACGCTGTGGACACCCTGGACCTTCTGCTGCCCGCGGTCGCCGGTATGGTCGGCACGCTCGTCTTCCACACCGACCGGATGGCCGGGCTGGCCCCGCAGGGCTTCGCTCTGGCCACGGATGTCGCCGAGCACCTGGTGCGCCAGGGGGTGCCGTTCCGCCGCGCGCACGAGCTCGCGGGCGCGTGCGTGCGCGTGTGCGAAGAGAACGGTATCGAGCTGTGGGACCTCACCGACGACCAGCTTGCCGGTATCGACCCTGCGCTCGGGCCGCAGGTGCGCGAGGTGCTCACCCTCCACGGGTCGCTGGCCTCGAGGGACGCGGTCGGTGGCACCGCCCCGGAACGGGTCGCCGAACAGCTGACCGCCGCGAGGGACCGGATCGCCGCAGTGCGCGAACGCTGGGCCCCGATGCGGTGACCCACAGCCCAGACGCGGTACAGGTGCCACCGGAGACAGTGGCCGCGATCACCACCCTGGCCCGGGAACGGGGCCCGCAGTGCGGCACCACCACAGTGGTGGCCATCGACGGCCCCGCCGGGTCCGGCAAGACCACGCTGGCCGGTGCGCTCGCGTCGGCGACCGGCGCCCAGCTGGTGCACATGGACGACCTGTACCTGGGCTGGAGCGGGCTGGAGGCCTCCGCCGGGCGGCTCCGGGAGGAGATCCTCGCCCCGCTCTGGCTCGGCCGGGTCGGCCGGTACCGCCGCTACGACTGGCACGCTGAGGCGCTCGCCGAGAGCCACGAGGTCACCCCCGGTGGCATGCTCGTGGTGGAGGGCGTGGGTTGCGTGCGGGCCGGTACCCGCGGGTTCTTCTCCGCGATCATCTGGGTGGCGGCCGACGATGCGATGCGACTGGCCCGCGGGTTGGCGCGGGACGGCTCGGCGGCAGAGGGCCACTGGCGGGACTGGATGCGCCAGGAGCGCGACGTGTTCGCCCGGGCCCGGACCCACGAGGTCGCGCACCTGCACGTGGACGCCTGGGGGAGGATCGACACATGACCGCTGCGCTCGACCTGACCCGCCCCGCGACCGAGATCGCGCCGTTGCTGCTGGGGGCCGTGCTCACCTGCGGGCAGGGGCAGGAGGCGGTGAGCGTACGGCTGACCGAGGTGGAGGCGTACATGGGCACTGCCGATCCCGGGTCGCACGCCTACCGGGGCCGCAGCGCCCGGACGGTGACCATGTTCGGACCGGCGGGACACCTGTATGTCTACCGGCACCTGGGTCTGCACCACTGTATGAACCTGGTCTGCTCGTCCGACGGTGAGGCCTCGGCGGTGCTGCTGCGGGCCGGTGAGGTGGTGACTGGTGCTGCTACGGCATGGCGTCGGCGCCAGGCCGCCGGCGTGTGCCGCACCGAGCGAGACCTGGCTCGTGGGCCCGCTCGGCTCACCGTGGCACTCGACCTCACCCGAGCCGACGACGGCGTGGCCGTGGGGCAGTCCGCCCCGGCACCTGGCCGTGGGCTGCTGCTGACCGGTCCCGGGCAGGTCCGCAGCGAGGAGATCTCTACCGGGCCGCGGGTGGGGGTCAGCGGACCTGGGGGAGGCGAGCAGTTCCCCTGGCGGTACTGGATCACCGGGGATTCGTATGTGACCGCCTATCGGCCGGGTCAGGCGGGCCAGCGACGCCGGTAGTGTGGTCCCGGCGTCCTGGACCACCGGCAGCCCGCCGGCGGCCGCACGCGCGTCGCAGACGAGGAAGGTTGACGTGAACGAGATTCTCGACGAGCTCCGCTGGCGTGGACTGATTGCCCAGTCCACGGACCTGGCGGCCCTTCAGGAGGCACTCTCGAGCGGACCGGTCACCTACTACTGCGGCTTCGACCCCACGGCCCCGAGCCTGCACCATGGCCACCTGGTGCAGCTGGTGCTGCTGCGCCACCTGCAGCAGGCAGGTCACAAGGCGATCGCCCTGGTGGGCGGCGCGACCGGGCTGATCGGCGACCCACGGATGTCCGGTGAGCGGAGCATGAACACCAAGGACGTGGTGGCCGAGTGGACCGAGCGGCTGACGGACCAGGTCTCCCGGTTCCTCGACTTCGACGGTGACAACCCAGCCATCCTGGTGAACAACCTGGACTGGACCGAGGGGCTGTCCGCGATCGACTTCCTGAGGGACATCGGCAAGCACTACCGCCTGGGCACGATGCTCGCCAAGGACACTGTCGCCCGGCGGCTGGCTAGCGAGGAGGGCATCAGCTTCACCGAGTTCAGCTACCAGATCCTGCAGGGCATGGACTACCTCGAGCTGTACCGGCGGCACGGCTGCACCCTGCAGACCGGCGGCAACGACCAGTGGGGCAACCTGCTCTCCGGGGTGGACCTGATCCACAAGGTCGAGGGCCAGAGCGTGCACGTGCTCACCACGCCACTGATCACCAAGGCAGACGGCACCAAGTTCGGCAAGAGCGAGGGCGGCGCTGTCTGGCTCGCACCGGACATGATGAGCCCGTACGCCTTCTACCAGTTCTGGCTGAACGCTGCGGATGCGGACGTGGTCGGCTGGCTGAAGACGTTCACCTTCCTGGACCGGCAGACGATCGAAGACCTTGCCGAGCAGGTGCAGACCGCGCCACAGGCCCGGGCTGCGCAACGAGCACTCGCCCACGAGGTCACCACGCTGGTGCACGGAGCCGAGGCGACCACGCGGGTCGAAGCAGCCTCTGCGGCGTTGTTCGGCAGCGGGGACCTGCGTTCCCTGGACGCCGGCACCCTGATCGACGCGGTGGCCGAGCTGCCCCGCGGCACGATCGTCCCCGGGCAGTCCACGGTCATCGACGCGCTGGTCGCCACCGGTCTGGAGAAGGGCCGCAAGGCCGCCCGGCGCGTGATCGACTCCGGTGGGGCGTCCCTGAACAACATCAAGGTCACCGACGGTGACGCGGTCATTGCGCCAGGGGATCTGCTCCCCGGCGGTGTCGCGCTGGTCCGTCGCGGCCGCAAGTCCTTGGCCGTGGTCTCCGCCGACAGCTAGCTGGTTCCCGCTGCCCACTGCCGGCTCCAGCCGCGCGCCGCAGAAGCTGGGGCGCGCCTGGAGCCGGCAGCGCGCAGGACAGTGAGTCACGCCACACCCGAATCGCTGCCGACCGAAGGAAGCGGTGCCGGGTCGTGGTGATAGCCAGAAAACTGCAGGTCAGGGGCCTGCAGAGAGCCACAAGCCGCACCGACAGCCATGCCTGGCGCCAACTTGACGCTTCCCACGGCGGCCCGTAGTCTTCATATCCGTTGTCCCGCGAGGGAGGGACGGACACCGATCTGGTGGCCGGAAGCCCCGCAGGACAATCGGACTGCGATCAGGTAAGATGGATCGCAGATCCACCCGGGATCACCGCGATCAGTCGCGGTCACAGGGTCCGGTATGAAGCCGGCGCCCGCGTTGACCGAGGCACGAGGCGTGGGGTAGGGTGGAGCGGTTGCCCCGGCTGGGCATGAGTCGCAAGACTCAGGTCTGACGGTGTGCGTTCGTTGTTTGAGAACTCAACAGTGTGTTTGTAGTGATTGATGCCAGTTTTTTATTGGTTGGATGACTGCCTCTGCGGGTTTTGTCTTGTGGGGGTGGTTGTTTGGTCAGGATTTTTTCGTATGGTTGTTGATGCTGCGGCTGGCCTTTCGTGAGGTTGGTTGTGGTGTTTGATGGCTTTGTATGGAGAGTTTGATCCTGGCTCAGGACGAACGCTGGCGGCGTGCTTAACACATGCAAGTCGAACGATGAACCGACAGCTTGCTGTTGGGGATTAGTGGCGAACGGGTGAGTAACACGTGAGTAACCTGCCCTCTTCTTCGGGATAAGCGCTGGAAACGGTGTCTAATACTGGATATTCAGGCCTTGCCGCATGGTGGGGTTTGGAAAGATTTTTTGGTGGGGGATGGACTCGCGGCCTATCAGCTTGTTGGTGGGGTGATGGCCTACCAAGGCGACGACGGGTAGCCGGCCTGAGAGGGTGACCGGCCACACTGGGACTGAGACACGGCCCAGACTCCTACGGGAGGCAGCAGTGGGGAATCTTGCACAATGGGCGAAAGCCTGATGCAGCGACGCCGCGTGAGGGATGACGGCCTTCGGGTTGTAAACCTCTTTCAGTAGGGAAGAAGCCGACTTTGTTGGTGACGGTACCTGCAGAAGAAGCGCCGGCTAACTACGTGCCAGCAGCCGCGGTAATACGTAGGGCGCAAGCGTTGTCCGGAATTATTGGGCGTAAAGAGCTCGTAGGCGGTTTGTCGCGTCTGGTGTGAAAACTCAAGGCTTAACCTTGAGCTTGCATCGGGTACGGGCAGACTAGAGTGTGGTAGGGGAGACTGGAATTCCTGGTGTAGCGGTGGAATGCGCAGATATCAGGAGGAACACCGATGGCGAAGGCAGGTCTCTGGGCCACTACTGACGCTGAGGAGCGAAAGCATGGGTAGCGAACAGGATTAGATACCCTGGTAGTCCATGCC
>DATGRZ010000102.1:0-2608 GCA_035303065.1 Ruania sp. | reverse complement strand
GATCTCGGAGAGGTACTGCGGGGAGATGCCGGCCCGCTGAGCGGTCTCGGTGAGCGTCTGCCCACGGTCGGTGCGCAGCCGGCGCAACCGGGCACCGAGCAGGTGGCGCCACAGCGGTTCGTCGGCAGTGCTCTCCGGCCGCGGCTGGGCAGCGGGCGCAGCGGGCACGGCATGCAGTCGTCGGGTGCGCATGCTTGATCGTAGGTCCCCAGGCCCTGCCCGACGGCGGTGATCCGCTCAGAGCAGAAGCTCACCCAGCGGTGGGGTGCTTGGGCAGAAAGAGCACCGGCCGCCCCCGCTGCTGCGGGGACGGCCGGTGCATGGTGTCTTCGGGGACGCTCAGTCCTCGACGTCGACCAGGCCACGCTCGACGGCCCGGGCCAGGCGCCGCGGCACCTTGACCTCGCGGCCACCGGAGCGGACCGGGACGAGGTCTGCGGGCTGCGCCTTCCACTGCGAGCGGCGCGAGCGGGTGTTGCTGCGCGACATCTTGCGCTTGGGAACTGCCATGGGCCCTACCTCCCCTTCTGTGCTGGTGACGGATGCTCGTGCGCCGTGGGCGCCGGAACAGGTTCTCACGATCGCCGGCGACGTCCCCGGCGGGTCGGCTCAGGCCTTGGCGCCAGCCTTCGCGTAACGCTGGCGGAACTTCTCCACTCGGCCGGCGGTGTCCAGGATCTTCTGCTTGCCGGTGTAGAACGGGTGCGAGGCCGAGGAGATGTCCACGTCCACGACTGGGTAGGTGTTGCCGTCCTCCCACTCGACGGTGGTCTCCGAAGAGACGGTCGAGCGGGTCAGGATGGCGAAGTTCGCGGAGATGTCCCGGAACACGACCGGCTGGTACTCCGGGTGGATGTCCTTCTTCATGTCTGCTTCCTGCCTAGTTCGACTGCGCGGTTGCGGCGTCAGGAGTGTGGCTGGCGGCGCCGGAGCTACTCCTGTGCCCCTGGCAGCACACTGGGCGCGCGACCATCTGGTCACGATGCGCCCGGACGATGATACTCACACTCCAGCCCGAACTCCTAGTCGGGCCAGGGTCCGATTCCCTTGCCACCCCGCGGATGTGACGCATCACTCACCTACCGAGGTCGATGGCGCCGTTGCCGGCGCAGCGAGCGCACCCTGCTCCCGCAACAGTGACGACAGCCGTGCCGGGCAGATTGTTCTAGTTGCACTAGAACATTAGCCTGGATGCGTGCTCATCACCATCGACCCGCAGGCTAAGACCGCCCTGTTCGAGCAGGTAACGGCCGCTATCCGCACTGCTGTCGTCACCGGTGACCTCGAACCCGGAGAACGCCTCCCCGCAGCCCGAGAACTCGCCACCTCCCTGGAGGTGAACATGCACACGGTGCTGCGGGCCTACCGCACGCTCCGCACAGAAGGACTCATCCAGGTGCGACCCGGCCGCGGCACTGTCGTCTCAGCACAGCACAGCAGGGACTACCAGCCGCTGCGCCGCGCACTGGCCGAGCTGGTGCGTGAGGGCGACCGGGTGGGACTGAGCCGGGACGGTCTGGCCGACCTGGTCCGGCACGCCCCGGGAGCGACGGCATGAGCCCGAGCCCGAGCCCGCACCGCGCCCGCAGGATCCTGCTCGGGCTCGTGCTGCCGGCAGTGCTGGTCGGCGGTGCCGCCGCGCTGGTGCACTCCTGGCTCCCCCGCCTGCCCGACCCGGCGGTCCTGCACTGGGGAACGGACGGCCCGGACCGTACCGGCCCGTTCGAGACGCTGATCACCACGACCGTCACGCTCGCGGCCCTCACGTGGGTGCCGCTGGCCATCCTGGTGCTGGTGGCCGCGCGCGCTGAGATCGCCCGCCGGGTGATGGTCGGGGCCGCAGCGCTGCAGGGCGCGGTCTACGCCGCCGTGCTGCTCGGTTCGGCCTGGGTGCAGCTGGACGCTCCCAGCGCAGCAGCGGTCAGCCCCTCCACCACCCCGCTGCTGGTGCTGCTGCTGGCCGCCCTGGCGCTCGGCGTCGGCGCCGGGCTGCTCGCCGGCCCCGATCCTCACGCCCCGGCGGCCGACCCCGTACCGGACGATGCCACCCGGATCGACCTCCCACCGGGGGCTCGGGCCGTCTGGGTGGACCGCTGCACCGTCCGCCACCAGTGGCTGTGGTGGACGGTCCTGGCGCTCTGGCTCGGGGTGACGGTGGCATTCACCTATCTCAGCGCCCAGTGGTGGTTGCTGGCCGTGCTGCTGCTGCCGGCCCTGGTGCTGCTGGCCAACCTGCACTGGACGCTGCGCGTCGACTCTGAGGGACTGCACGCCCGTGCTCTCTTCGGCTGGCCCCGCCTGACCGTGCGTGCCGACGAGACGCAACGGGCCGACGTCATCACGGTCCAGCCGTTCGCTGAGTTCGGCGGCTGGGGGATGCGCAGCCGACCGGACGGCACCAGCGGACTGGTCCTGCGCAGCGGCGAGGCAGTGCAGGTGCAGACCAGCGGGGACCGCACCTACGTGATCACCACTGACGATGCTGAGCGCGCCGCCGCACTGCTGAACACGATGGCCGATCGTAGCCGGGGCCAGGCGGTGGACTGACGGGGTCCTTCTCGCTCCCTGGACGTCGACCTGTCGCTTGGTGGCGAATGATGAGAGTATG
>DATGRZ010000101.1:0-7630 GCA_035303065.1 Ruania sp. | reverse complement strand
CACCTGGACCGGATCGCCGCCGAGGGGGTGCGGATGGACGCGGTGTACTGCACGAACTCGATCTGCACACCCTCGCGTGCAAGCATCCTCAGCGGCACCTACAGCCACGTCAACGGTTGCCCGTCGATCTTCTCCGAGTTCGACTACCGGGTGCCCACCTACGTCCAGGCCCTGCAGCGGGACGGGTACGCCACCGCCCTGTTCGGCAAGTGGCACCTGGGGGAGTCCGAGGCGGCCCGACCGCGCGGCTTCGACGCCTGGCAGGTGTTCCCTGGGCAGGGTGAGTACATGGACCCGCAGATGTACACCGCCGAGGGGTCCCGGGTGGTGCCCGGATATGCCACCGACATCGTCACCGACCTGAGCCTGGACTGGCTCTCCTCGGTGCCGCAGGACCAGCAGTTCTGCCTGATGGTGCACCACAAGGCACCGCACCGCCCCTGGGTGCCGCACCCGCGGCACCAGGACCTGTACCCGGTGGGCACCATCCCGGAGCCGGCCACCCTGCTCGACGAGCACGCCACCCGCAGCCGGGCCGTGCAGGACGTGCGGATGACCATCGCTGACGATCTCACCAGCGATGACATCAAGGAAGAGGTCCCCGCTGAGCTCCGCGGACCGGAGCAGACCGAAGCCCGTGCCCGGTGGAAGTACCAGCGCTACATGCGCGACTACCTGCAGACCGTCCAGGCGATCGACGACGGTGTCGGCCGGCTGCTGGACCACCTCGACGAGCGCGGTCTGGCGGAGAACACGGTGGTGGTCTACACCTCCGACCAGGGCTTCTTCCTCGGCGACCACGGCTGGTACGACAAGAGGCTGATGTTCGACCAGTCGCTGCAGATGCCGATGCTGGTCCGCTGGCCCGCCGAGGTCCCGGCCGGCACGCGGTGCGAGGCGGTCGTCACGAACGTCGACTTCGCCGCGACCTTCCTGGACATCTGCGGGTTGTCGCCGCAGGAGGCGCTGCCCGCGCAGCAAGGACGCAGCTTCCGGGACCTGCTCCGCGGTGTGCAGGTGCCGGACTGGCCGGAGACGATGTACTACCGGTACTGGGAGCATGACGACCCGAACCACCACGCACCCGCGCACTACGGAGTGCGCAGCAAGCGGTACAAGTACATCCACTACTACGGCGACGGGCTGGGTTCACCGGGCTCCTCGGAGCGACGCTTGGCCGAGGAGCTCGAGCTCTACGACCTGGAACGTGACCCCGACGAGCTGCACAACGTCGTCGACGATCCCGACTACGCCGACGTGCTGGTGCAGATGCGCGTGGAGCTGGCCCGGCTGCAGGAACACTACGGTGACCTGCCGTACCAGGGCCCGGACACGCCACGACCGGACTGGAGCACCGGGGGCGGCACTATCGACGGCACCAGCTGAGGCCGCACCTACGCCGACCGGCACCCGGACCTCACGCCAACCGCGGCCGGGACGCTCCGTAGGCGGAGACCAGCTGCACCAGCTGCAGGCAGAGCAGCACCACCAGCGGCGGGGTCCAGCTGCCGGTGACATCGTGCAGTGCGCCGAGCGCGAACGGACCCAGCGCAGCGAGCAGGTAGCCGAAGGACTGCGCCATCCCGGACAGGGACGCCGCGTGCCGGTGGTTGCGGGTGCGCAGGCTGAACGATGCCAGGCAGAACACGATCCAGGAGCCCAGCGCCATCCCGATCAGCATCGACCACAGCAGCGCCCAGGACGGCAGCAGCAGCATCCCGGCCAGACCGGTCACGTTCAGCGGCACCAGCACTGCGATCAGCCCGCGTTGGTCCCGCTGCCAGCGCTGCAGCACCGCCGCAGTGGTCAGGTTGCCGAGGATCCCGCACAGCTGCAGCACGCTCAGGTGCACCCCGGCAGCGTTGGCGCTGATGCCCTGGGCCTGCTCGATCTCCGGCCACCAGGTGATCACCACGTAGTACAGCGTGGACTGGGTGCCCATCGCCACAGTGATCATCCACGCGGTGGGCGAGCGCCACGGGGACCAGCGGTCCTCGCCGCCCCGGTCGCCAGCGGCGCCACCTGCCGCCGCGCTGCGGGCCACGCCCGCCGCGCCCGCCGCGCCGGCCGGGCCGCCGGCGGAGACCGGCTCCCGGAGCGCCTTCACCGAGGTGCTCCCGCGCAACCGAGGGCTGAACACCGCGAACGCGATCAGCGCCAGCCCGGCCCACATGCCCAGGGACAACCGCCAGGTCGCCTCCGTCCACCCGGCCACCGGGACTGCGACCCCCGCGGCCAGCGCGGCGAACACCGACTGCACCGCGGAGTAGGCACCGGTGTACCGCCCGGCGTCCAACGGGAAGTCCCGTTTCAGCAGGGGCGGCAGCAGCACGTTCGCCAGTGCGATCGCCAGCCCGAGCAGCACAGTGCCCAGCCAGAGCAGCGGCAACCAGGGCACCGACCGAAGCACGATCCCCGCGGCGAGGATCAGCAGCGCCGCCCCGAGCGTGCGCTCCAGCCCGAACCTGCTCGCCACCCGCGGTGCGACGGGGGAGAACACGGCGAAGCAGATCAGCGGCAACCCGACCAGCGCAGAGGCCAGCATCGAGGAGAACCCCAGGTCCCGCTGGACGTCCCCGATCAGCGGCCCTACCGCCGTCAGCGATGCGCGCAGGTTGGCGCCGATGAGCAGGATGCCCAGCAGGGCGATCCCGATGCCCAGCTGACGCTGACCGGTGCTGCGGGCCGCAGCTGTTCGGGACACGGAACCTCTCAGAGCTCGGCGCCCTCGATCCCGTGCAGGCGTGCGTGCAGCAGTCGGACCTCCGCCGACAGCCGGTCATCCGGCCCCGCCACCGGCACAGAGGGCGCGACGGTGGTGATCGACAATCCTTGCACGGGTGGCGCCGGCAGGCCCCAGCTGTCCAGCCACTGGCCGAGCTGTGCAGAGCTGGCGGCGTACACGATCCGGCCCAGGCCAGCCCAGGCGTGCGCTGCAGCACACATCGGGCAGTGCTCACCGGAGGTGTACACCGTGGAGCGTGCCCGCACCCGCGGGCTCATGTGCGCGATCGACCACCGCACCAGGGCCAGCTCTGGGTGGGCGGTGGGGTCGCCGTCAGCGATGCGGTTCCGGTCGGCGTGCACGACGGCGCCGCTCGCGTCGACCAGGACCGAACCGAAGGGTTCGTCCCCGGCTGCCAGGGCCTCGCGGGCCAGCGTCACACAGTGCCTCAGGTGCGCGCGGTCCTGCTCGGTCAGAGTCGAGTTCTCCATCCGGCAGATGGTAGACCGGTCTCGTGATGAGCGGATCGGTATGGCGCCTGCCGGGGATGCGCGCGGTGGCGGTGATGAGCGCGGTGAGCTTCAGCGGCTTCGGGGTGCTGTTCGCCACAGTGCCGCTCTGGGCGGTGCGCGCAGGTGCGGACGCTGCCGGTGCAGGTGCGATCAACGGCATCCTGATGCTCGCCACGGTGCTCACCCAGACGCTCATCCCGTGGTCGCTGCGCCGGTTGGGCTGGGCGGTGACGCTGACCACCGGACTGCTGGCCCTCGGTCTGCCCTCGCTGCTGTTCGCCGTCAGTGGCCAGCTGTGGTGGCTGATGCTCCTCTCCGCAGTGCGCGGCCTGGGCTTCGGGGTGCTGACCGTGTGCGGCTCGGCGGCGATCGCCGAGCTCTCCCCGCCGCTGATGCGCGGCCGGGCGATCGGCGCCTACGGACTGGCGATCTCCGCCCCGCAGATCCTCACCATGACCGGCGCCCCGTGGCTGGCGGAGCAGGTCGGCTTTGGCATCGTCTTCGCGCTCGGCACGCTGCCGGTGGCTGGGGTGCCATGGGCGCTGGCGCTGGCGCGCCGGCTGAACCTGGTGGCCACGGACACCAGCGAACCCGGGGGCCAGAGAACGTCGTCCGCGGCAGATGGGCCCGGCAGCCGCTGGACGATCCTCGGCATGCTGGTGCTGCCGGTGGTGATCCTGCTGCTGGCCACCAGCTCCGGTGGTGCGCTGCTCACCTTCCTGCCGCAGATGCTCACCGATGCTGCGCTCGCGCTGCTCGGGCTGTTTGCGCTGCTCACCGTGGCCACACTGAGCCGGTGGTGGATCGGTGGGCTGGTGGACAAGCGTGGTTCGGCGGGGCTCACCTGGCCGCTGCTGCTGGCGGCGGCTGGTGGTCTGGTGCTGATCGGCACAGCGCTGCCCGGGGTGGGTGCACTGGCGGTGGGCCAGGTGCTCGCCGGGGCAGCGCTGGTGGGTCTGGCCTACGGCGGCCTGCAGAGCCTGACCCTGGTGCATGCCTTCGAACGGGCCGGTCCGCGACGCACCCGCCTGGCCAGCACCGTGTGGAACATCGGCTTCGACTCCGGCACCGGCCTCGGCTCGGCAGTGGTGGGCGCACTGGCCACCGGCTTCTCCTACCTGGTGGCTCTGCTCGCAGTGGCCGCCGCGTGCCTGCTGGCTGCGATCTTCACCGCGATCCAGGATGCAAGACCCACCAGACCCCTGTAATGTTTGTCTAACAGGAGGAGGTTTGGGTGAACATGGAGCAGCTGAGCACCGTGCTCACCGCGGCGGCGAGCCCGCAACGGATGCTGATCGTCGCTGAGCTGGCCGGCGGTGAGGTGCACATCAGCGAGCTCGCCCGGCGGGTGAACATGTCCCGTGCACTGCTCTACATGCACCTGGCCAAGCTGGAGGCAGCCGGCTTCGTGACCACCCGGCTGACCCTCTCCGAGGAGGGCACCGCACTGAAGCTGGTGGCCCTGCAGCCCTTCTCCTACGTGCTGGACGCGGACGCGGTCGTGTCCGCCGTAGAACGCTCCGGCGGGAAATGAGGCAGAGATGGAAGACCCAGGGTTCATCGTGGCCGCCGTGATGGTGGCGGGGGCAGTCGTGATCCTGGTGTTCGTGCTGTACTCGCGGATGCGGGTGCGGTTGGCGGAGACCGAAGGCTCCACGGAGCTGCAGCAGGCGCTCGCCCGGTCGCAGGAGGTGAACGAACAGCTGCTGGCCGAGCTGCAGGACGTGCGCACCCGGGTGCAGTCGATCGAGCGCATCCTCACCGAGGTCGGCTGACAGCACCCCGAGCCACCGCGGAGGCGGACGCGCGGCCGGCGAGGGATGATGGCCGCATGCGTAGTGCACGTGTCTATGACGAAGTGAGCGACGAGGACGGCACCCGGGTGCTGGTGGACCGGGTCTGGCCCCGCGGGATGCGCAAGGAGGACCCGCGGGTGGGCCACTGGCTCAAAGACGTGGCACCGAGCACGGAGCTGCGCAAGTGGTACGGGCACGAGGCGGAGAAGAAGGCGGAGTTCGCCAAGCGCTACCGGGCCGAGCTGAAGCAGGAGCCCGCGGCCAGCGCGCTGGCCGAGCTGCGGGAGCTGGCCGGCAACGGGCCGGTCACCCTGGTCACCGCCACGAAGGACCTGACGCTCAGCCAGGTACCGGTGCTGCTGCAGATGGTGGGCAGGTGAGCAACGTCGAGACCAGACCGGCGGAGGTGGTCTGTGCTGCCGATGACGGCGGAGCCTCCCCGGTCGGTGCTGTCCCCATCCGCGTGCTCACCCCGCGCGAGGTCCCGCTCGGGGGTCCGCGGGCGATGTCGGTGCGGCGCACCCTGCCACAGCGGGCGCTGTCCCTGATCGGTGCCTGGTGCTTCCTGGACCACTACGGTCCGGACCAGGTCGCCAGCACAGGCGGGATGGACGTGCCCCCGCACCCGCACACCGGTCTGGCCACGGTGAGCTGGCTGTTCTCCGGCGAGATCACCCATGCCGACAGCGCCGGGCACCGGGCGGTGGTCCGGCCCGGACAGCTGTCGCTGATGACGGCAGGATCCGGGATCTCCCACTCCGAGCGCAGCAGCGGACCCTCGCCTGAGCTGCGCGGGGTGCAGATGTGGGTGGCGCTGCCGGAGCAGCACCGGTTCGGCCCGCGCCGGTTCGACCACTACACCCCACCGGTGCGCACCGGGAGCGGCTGGTCCGCGCAGGTGTTCCTCGGCAGCGCCTTCGGCGAGGTCGCACCGGTCCCGACCGCTACCCCGATGCTGGCGGCTGAGGTCCGGCTGGAGGCGGGTAGCTCGGTGAGCGTGGAGGTCGCCGCGGACTTCGAGCACGGTGTGCTGGTGGATACCGGCGAGCCGGGCGTGGACGGTCAGCCGGTGCCGGCCGACCACCTGGCCTACCGCCCAGCGGGGTCGGACCGGCTGCAGCTGACTGCCGGGGACCAGCCGGTGCGGCTGGTGCTGTTCGGCGGGCCGCCGCTGGGTGAGCAGATCGTGATGTGGTGGAACTTCGTGGGCCGCAGCCACGAGGAGATCGTGGCGTTCCGGACCGCCTGGCAGGAACAGATCGGCCGCGCAGAACCGCGCGCTGGCGTGCCCGAGCACCGCAGCGACACACCGGAGCACCTCAGCGGTACGGCAGGCGGGACGGCCACGGTGGCTGCGCCGTCGTTCGGGTTGCCTGCGGACGACCCGGGTGCCCCGTTGCCCGCCCCGGTGCTGCCGAACGTGCGGATCCGGCCACGGGAGCAGCGCGGCGGCCGCTGACCGCCGGCTGGGCAGCTGCCCGGCGTCGGCTGCTCGGTCTGGGGCCTACTGCCCGTAGCCCGGTGGGGGCGGCGGTGGCGGTGGCTGCTGTCCATAGTCCTGCTGCCCCTGGGGTGGCGGCGGCTGCTGCCCGTACCCCTGCTGGCCCTGCGGCGGCTGCGGCACCTGGGCGCCGTATCCGGCGGCCGGCGGCGGGGGAGTGGCCGGCTGGGAGGCCGACGGGCCCTGCTGCGAACCACCGTCGGCGAACTGCGCCGACTGCGGGGTGTGCCCCTCCTCGTCCTCACCGAGCGGGACCACGTACACCGCAGTGCCATAGGCGCACACCTCGGAGAACGACTGGGCGATGTCGCCGGTGTCGAACCGCATGCCGATCACCGCGTTCGCACCGCGCCGCTGCGCCTCGGTGGTCATCCGGTTCATCACCTCCTGGCGGGACTCGTAGACGAGCTTGGTGTACTCGGTCACCTCACCACCGCCGATGGAGCGGAAGCTGGCGACGAAGTTCTGGCCGATGTTCGCCGAGCGCACGGTCAGGCCCATCACTTCACCCATCACGGCTTCGATGCGGTAGCCGGGGATCTCGTTCGTGGTGACAACGATCATGGGGGCCATCTTTGCACCTTCGAGCAAGTGCGGGGTGCACACGGCTGGGGACCTCTCCCCGGGCAGGTCGCTGGGCAGGTCGGCAAATTCCGGCAACCCGGGGGCATGCGCACACCCCCGGCCTAGGCTCGAAGTCGTTTCGTGAGCAGAGAGGACGCGCAGTGACGCGAGAGGTCAGGCTGGGAATCGTGGGCTACGGGGCCCAGGGGTCGGTGTACGCCCGGATGATTGCCGAGGGGCAGGTGCCGGGGATGGCGCTCGGCGCGGTCGCGGACCGGAACCCCCAGCGACGGGAGTCGGTGGCCCTCGAGCACCCGGACACGCCGCGGTATGCCAGCCACGAGGAGCTGATCGCTTCCGGGCAGGTGGACGCGGTGGTCACCACGCTGCCGCACTACGATCACCCGGCGGTCGCGATCGCGGCACTGGACGCGGGTCTGCACGTGCTGGTGGAGAAGCCGGCCGCGGTCTACACCAAGCAGGTACGCGAGCTGATCGAGGCAGCCGAGGCGAAACCGGAGCTGACCTTCGC
>DATGRZ010000100.1:0-5217 GCA_035303065.1 Ruania sp. | reverse complement strand
GTGCTGCCGTTGGCGGCAGCCGAGCTGCACGGCGAGTCCCTCTACGGTCCTGTGAACGCTGCAGCGCAGGCGCCGATGTTCTTCATGCTGCCTCTCGGTGCGTGGCTGCTGTCCCGCTACCGGGTCGGGCACCTGATGCTGGTGTTCACCGTGGTGACCGTTGCCGGCGCCGCGCTGTGCGCCACGGCGCTGTCGATGGCCGTGTTCATCCTCGGCACCGCAGTGCGCGCGATCGCCTCCGGGGCGCTGGCGACAGTGAGCATGGGCGCGATCAGTCGCGGCCTGCCGGAGCGGTATCGGCAGCTGGTCCTGGCGGGCATGTCCGGTATCTGGCTGCTGTCCTCCGTGCTGGGGCCGGGCTATGCGGCCGGGGCGGCTGCGCTGGTCGGATGGCGGTGGGCGATGGTGCTCTACCTTCCGCTGCTGCTGCTCACCCGGACGATGATCGCCCGGCACATGCCCGAACGTGCCGAGCAGAAGGCCGACGAGCGGGTGCCGTGGCGTTGGTCGTGCCTCCTGGCGCTCGGCGCCGTCCTGCTCGCCGCGCCCGCGGGCCGGTGGTCCGCCGCGGCCGTGGTGGCCGGAGCCATCCTGATGCTGTGCTCAGCGGCGCGGCTGCTGCCCACCGGAACGCTGCGAGCGCGGGCGGGTCGGCGTGCCGGCCTCGGAGCGCTGCTGGTCGTCGCTGCAGTCTACTTCGGTGCCACGATGGTGCTGTCGGTCGTGGCTCACGACGGGTTCGGCCTCGCTGCCGGTCAGTTCGGCTTCATCATCGCCGCCCCGGGGCTGCTGTGGGCCCTCGCCGGTCTGTGGACGGGCTCGCATCCGGCCCTGGACAGCATCCCGTTCCGCCGCCGTGCCGTGCCTGCAGGGGTGGCGATGACCCTCGGCGTCCTGGTGCTCGGCGGCACCACGGTGCTGGCCGAGAGCGCCACCTCGGCGTTCGTCGGCCTGCTGGTCGGGGCGGGCCTGGCTGGTGTGGCGATGGGGTCGGTATATCCGGACCTGCTCGGCCGGTGCCTGCGGGCGCCGGACGTCGATGACGGGATCTCGCAGGACCAGATGGCGGCCGCGCTGGTGCTCACGGAGTCGGTGGGCATGGCCGTGGCGACCACTGCCGCCTACTCCTGGCTCGGCACCGGCTGGGGCGTCGTCGAAGGTCCGGTGCAGCGGTCCCAGGTCCTCTACCTGGCGCTGGCGGCGCTGTGCCTGGTCATGGTCCAGCGGTTGTGGGCGGCGGCGCGTGCGGGCACCGGCGCGCGGGATGCCGGCCTCAGGGCAGGTGGAGCACAGCGGCCAGCGCGCGGGCGGCGGTGAGTAGGTCCTCGTCCAGCAGCTGGATCGCCACATGGTCGGCGCCGGCGTCCAGGTGCTCAGCGAGCGCCGCGGCCACCACCGCCGGTTCCCCGTGCGCGACCAGGGCGTCGATGAGTGCGTCGCTGCCGCCGTGGGCGAGGTCGTCCTCGGTGAAGCCGACGCGGCGCAGGTTGGTGCGGTAGTTGTGCATCTGCAGGTACCGGCCGACCACGGGGCGGGCTGTTTCCCTGGCGGCGGTCGGGTCGGTCTGGACCAGGACCTTGTGCTCCGGTGCGAGCAACGCCCCGGTGCCCATCACCTCCCGTGCGGTCGACGAGTGCTCCGGGGGCACCAGGTAGGGGTGCGCACCCGCGGCACGCTCAGCGGCCAGGCCCAGGACCCGTGGCCCCAGGGCAGCCAGCACGCGCCGGTCGGCGGGCACACCGTCGGCGTCCAGCCGGTCCAGGTAGGCCACCATCGTGGCGTACGGGCTGCGGTACTCGGCCGTCGCCTCCCGATGCCCGATGCCCAGCCCGAGCAGGAACCGGTCCGGGTGCAGCTCCTCCAGGCGGTGGAACCAGGTGGCGGCCTCGTCGGCTGGGACCTGCCACATGTTGATGATGCCGGTGGCCACCACGAGGGTCTCGGTGGCATCGAGCAGCGGTTCGATGGCAGCCAGCTCCCCCGGGCTGCCGCCGACCCAGACGGCGCCGTAGCCGAGGCGTTCTGCCTCACGGGCCAGCTCGGTGGTGGCCCGGTCAGGGCGGGCCCAGATTCCGTAACGACCGAGTTCTGCAGCCATGCCCGCCACAACCGGCCACGGGCACCGGTCATTCCCGGAGCGCGTACCCGGATCTCAGCGCGCGGGCACCTCGGCCAGGTGCTGCGCCAGGTAGCGCCCGGTGCTGCTCCGCTGCTCGCCGGCGAGCTGCTCCGGGGTCCCGGTGGCGACGATCCGGCCGCCATCGGCCCCGCCGCCAGGGCCCAGGTCGATGATGTGGTCCGCGTTGGCGATCACATCCAGATCGTGCTCGATCACCACCACGGTGCCGTCCTGATCGATGAGCCGCTGCAGGACGCCGAGGAGCACCCGCACGTCCAACGGGTGCAGGCCGACCGTAGGTTCGTCGAACACGAACAGGGAGTGCTGCTGCCTGCGGTCCAGCTCGGAGATGAGCTTCAGGCGCTGCGCTTCCCCGCCGGACAGGGCCGGGGTGGCCTCGCCGAGGGTCAGGTACCCGAGGCCGACGTCACCCAGCGCGTCCAGCCGGGTGCGCACCTTGGGCAGGTCGCCGACGTGCTCGACAGCCTCCGAGACCGTCATCGCCAACAGGTCCGGCAGCGAGAGCGCACCCGTGCCCGCTGCGGACGGGCGACGGTGGTCGGCTGCAGCGGGCCCGTACCGCAGACCGGCGCAGTCCGGGCAGAGGAGGTCCACGTCCGGCAGGAACTGCACGTCCAGGGTGATCTGTCCGGTGCCCTCGCAGCGCGGGCAGCGCAGCGACCCGGTGTTGTAGGAGAAGTCACCGGCGCCCAGGCCCGCGGCTCGGGCGGAGTCCAACCGGGCGTAGGTGCGTCGCAGCTGGTCGAGCACACCGGAGTAGGTGGCCACAGTGGAGCGCACGTTGATGCCGATCGGGGTGGCGTCCACCACGTTCACCCGCTCGATCCCGCCCCGGTCCACCCCGGTGACGTGCGCTGGCACGGAGGCTGCGCCGTCATCGGTGAGCGCCGGCACCAGGCTGTCCAGCACGAGCGTGGTCTTCCCGGACCCGGACACGCCGGTGACCACGGTGAGCCGGCCGCGAGGGATGGTCACGTCCAGGGCGTGCACTGTGTGCACCGGTGCGGTCTGCAGCCGGATGGCCCCTCGCTCGAACGTCTCCTCGGCCCGGGCAGGGGTGCGCACCAGGACCTGCTCGCGGCCGCTGAGGAAGCCGGCGATGAGTGAGGCGTCGTTGCCGTCCAGGTCTGCGGGGGATCCGGTGGCCACGATGGTGCCGCCGTCCCGACCGGAACCCGGGCCCACCTCGATCAGGTGGTCCGCGCGGCGCAGCACCATCGGGTCGTGATCGACCAGCACCACCGAGTTCCCTTCGGCCAGCAGGTCCTCGATGACCCCCTGCAGGCCGGTGATGTTCGAGGGGTGCAGGCCGATCGAAGGTTCGTCCAGGACGTAGAGCACACCGGTGGTCTCGTTGCGCACCGCCCGGGCCAGCTGCACCCGCTGCCGCTCCCCCGTGGACAGGCTCGAGCCGGCCCGGTCCAGGGCGAGGTAGCCCAGGCCCAGGTCGAGCAGCCGGCGGGCGGTGGCCTGCAGCGTGCGGACGAGCACGTCGGCCATCGGCTGCAGCTCGCGCGGCAGCGTGCCGGGCACTGTCTGGGCCCAGGTGCTGAGGTCCGTCAAGGTCATCGCGGTGACGTCGGCAAGGTTCCGCCGGTCGATCTGCGGCGCCCGGGCTTCCGGGGAGAGTCGGGTGCCGTGACAGCTGGGGCAGGTGTGCTCGGTGAGGAAGCGGCGCACACGAGCCAACCGCCGACCATCGGTGGCCCGGCGCAGCTCCTCGGTCACGGTCAGGCGTGCGTTGCGGAAGGTGAAGTCGAGCTCGTGCAGCCCCTTCTTCGAGGTGACCGTGATGTGCTTCTTCTCCTCCGGCCCGGCCAGGACGATCTGCTTCTCCTCCTCGGTCAGCTCCCGCCACGGCACGTCGGTGCGCACGCCGAACTCACGGGCGATCTGCGGTTGCACGTTGAAC
The DNA here is from genome assembly GCA_035303065.1 of Ruania sp. Classification (GTDB taxonomy): domain Bacteria; phylum Actinomycetota; class Actinomycetes; order Actinomycetales; family Beutenbergiaceae; genus Ruania. The sequence goes on along the minus strand of DATGRZ010000100.1, from coordinate 1,165 downwards.
CCGAACATCTGCCACGGGATCACGGTGCCCTCCTCCAGGCTCAGGCCCGGGTCCCGGATCAGCGTCGCATCGTCCACCTCCCGCACGGTGCCGGTGCCCTCGCAGGTGGGACAGGCGCCGCCGGAGTTGAAGGCGAGGTCCTCCGCTCCGGGTGCGAAGAAGCTGACACCGCACTCGGGGCAGCGGATCGGCTCCTCCGCGGCGACCTTCAGCGTCGGGTCGTTCCGGTGGCCGTTCGGGCACTGGTGTGCGGCCAGCCGGGAGAACATCAACCGCACCACGTTCAACAGCTCGGTGGCGGTGCCGAAGGTGGACCGCACCCCCGGCACCCCCGGCCGCTGCCGGAGCGCGAGCGCCGCTGGGACGTGCCGCACCCGGTCCACCTCGGCCCGGGGCGCCTGCGCCATCCGCCGCCGGGTGTAGGTGGACAGCGCCTCGACGTACCGCCGCGAGCCCTCGGCGTACAGCACACCCATCGCCAGCGACGACTTGCCCGACCCGGAGACGCCGGCGAGGGCGACCAGTGCACCGAGCGGGACGTCCACGTCGATGTTCTTCAGGTTGTGCACGCGGGCGCCGCGCACCTGGATCACAGCGGGCTGCTCGTGGCGGTCGGCGTCCATCTGCGTGCGGTCCTCCAGGCGTGGTGAGCAGGCGAGCTGCCGACCAACCTACGCCCGGTGAACCCGGCTACGCCGGGCGTGCTCCGCCGTCGAGCCGAGCCAGGCACACCGTGCCGCCCCGGTGAACCCGGCTACGCCGGGGGCGCTGCGCCGTCGACGCGTTCGGGATGGGTGTAGACGTTCATCGACTCCCCGCGCAGGAAACCGACCAGGGTGAGGCCTGCCTCCTCCGCCAGGTCGACCGCGAGCGAAGACGCCGCCGAGACCGCAGTCAGTACCGGGATGCCGGCCATCACCGCCTTCTGCGCGAGCTCGAAGCTGGCCCGCCCGGAGACCTGCAGCACCGTCCCGGTCAGCGGCAGGTGGTTGTTCAGCAGCGCCCAGCCGACCACCTTGTCCACCGCGTTGTGCCGCCCGACGTCCTCGCGGAGCACCAGCAGCTCACCGGTGGCCGCCTCGAACAGGCCCGCGGCGTGCAGCCCGCCGGTCTTGTCGAACACCGCCTGGTGCTCGCGCAGCGTCTGCGGCAGAGTGGCCAGCAG
>DATGRZ010000099.1:0-10956 GCA_035303065.1 Ruania sp. | reverse complement strand
GACCTCTCCGCAGTCCGCGAGGCCGGCTACCACACGGTGATGCTGGCGAAGATGAGCACCCCGGAGGACGTGCAGCACCTGGACGACCTGCAGGTGGTGGCCCTGTGCGAGACCGCCCGCGGGGTGCTCGCCGCACCGGAGATCGCCGCCGAACCGTCCGTGGTCGGGTTGATGTGGGGTGCCGAGGACCTGATGGTCTCCCTGGGCGGCACCTCCAGCAGGTTCTCCATCAGTACCGGCGGTGTGGCCGCGCCGTACCGGCCGGTCGCCCGGCACGCCCGTTCCCGGGTGCTGCTCGCCGCCCGCGCGTTCGGCAAGGCCGCCATCGACGCCGTGCACGTGGACATCGAGGACATGATCGGGCTGCGCGCCGAGGCGGAGGACGCCGTCGCCTCTGGGTACACCGCCACCGCCTGCATCCACCCGCACCAGGTGCCGGTGGTTCGGGAGGCGTACCGGCCCTCGGCCGAGGCGGTGGAACGGGCGCGGCTGGTGCTCGCCGAAGCCTCCGGTGCCGGGGTGCACCGGGTGGGGGACAGGATGATCGACACCCCGATGCTCGCCCAGGCCCGCTCCGTGCTCGACCGCGCCGAACAGCTCGGTCAGGACACCTGACCGATCCTCGGTCAGGCGCCGAGCCGGTCCGGGCGAACCTCGGCCCAGGCCAGCGCGGTGCGCACCGCGTCCGCGATGCTCAGCTCCGCCCGCCAGCCGAGCTTCTCCTCGGCCAGCGCGGACCTGGTGTAGCACCCGATCACGTCCCCGGGGCGTGGCGGGCCCTCGACCACCTGCACCGACTCAGCGCCGGTGACCTGCGTGAACGCTGCCACCAGCTCACGCACGGTCGTTCCGGTCCCGGTCCCGACGTTGATCACCGCATAAGGCTCGTCGGCGGTGCACACCTGGTCGAAGTGCTCCAGTGCGGCCACATGCGCCCTGGCCAGGTCCCACACGTGGATGTAGTCCCGGATCGCCGACCCGTCCCGAGTGGCCCAGTCGGTTCCGGTCACGGTGAACACCTCACCCAGGGTGTAGGCGTCCACCAGCTTGCCCAGCGCATGCGTGGGCTTCGGGTTCTGCAGCCCGGTACGCAGCTGGGGGTCACCGCCCACTGGGTTGAAGTACCGCAGAGCCAAGGTGCGCAGCTCGGTGGCGGCGGCCACATCGGCCATGATCCGCTCGCAAAGCATCTTCGAGGCGGCGTAGGGACTCTGCGGGTCCAGCGCCGAGGTCTCACTGACCGTCAGGTCCGGCTCCGGCGCGTACATCGAGGCCGAGGAGCTGAACAGCAGACGGGTGCAGCCGGCGCGGCGCAACGCATCGAGCAGCTCGATCGTCTTGGCGACGTTGTTTCGGTAGTAGGCGATCGGGTCTGCCACCGAGTCCGGCACCACGATCTTGGCCGCACAGTGCACCACCGCACCGATGTCCGGGTGCTCGGCGAAGATCCGGGCGACCAGGGCCTGGTCGGCGATGTCACCGACGTAGAACGAGGTACCTGTGGTGAACTCCTCCCGGCCGGTGGACAGGTCGTCCAGGACCACCACGTCCCAGCCCTTGTCCCGGCACGCCAGGCCGATCGTGCTGCCGATGTAGCCTGCACCACCGGTGATCAGTACTTTCATAACGCCTTCCCGGTCTCGTCTGCCGCCCATGCTAGAGGTCCGCATGCGCTTGCCGGGCTCGCGGTAGGTGAAGATGAGGTGATGAGTTCTCTGATCCGGGCCCTGCTCGGGATGCGCGGCGTGACCGTCGACGGCGCAGCGTTGCGTTCCCGTCTCGAGGCACGCACCGTGGTGGTCACCGGGGCGAGCCGTGGGGTCGGCCGGGCGGTCGCGTTGCGGTGTGCGGGTGCCGGGGCGCACGTGGTGCTGATCGCCCGAGGCGGACCGGACCTGGAGCAGGTGGCGACCGAGGTGCGGGCAGCAGGGAGTGCGGCCACGACGATGACTGTGGACCTGCGCGATACCGACGCCGCCACCGCCGCGGGCGAACGAATCGTCGCCGCCCACGGTGCCCCGGCTCTGGTGGTGTCCAACGCCGGCCACAGCATCCACCGGGACCTGACCGGCTACACCGATCGGTTCCACGACGTGCAACGGTTGGCCGGAGTGAATCTGCTCGGCCCGATCGCGCTCGCGCTGCCGCTGCTGGCCGCCATGCGGGCCGTCGGTGCAGGTCAGCTCATCTCGGTGGGCACCGTCGGTGTCGGGCTGCCCGGGCCGGGCTGGTCGGTGTACACCGCCACCAAGGCGGGATTCGACGCCTGGCTGCGGTCGGTCGGTCCGGAGATCGTTGGTGATGGTGTGGCGGTCAGTGCCATCCACCTGCCGTTGGTCGCCACTGCGATGAGCGCCCCCACCTACGCGGGCAGCCGGATGCCGGCGATGTCCGCCGACGATGCCGCGAGCTGGGTCTGCCGTGCCGCCGTCCGCCGCGGGCGCCTCGTCTCTCCATGGTGGGCACGGCTCGGCGCGGTGCTCACCGCCGCCGCACCCGCCGCCAGCAGCCGGTGGGCCGAGCGAGCCTGGCGCAGGCGACGATGAGCGCCCGCACCTCCGCCTGGCGGGCGGTTCCGGCCGCCGCCGCCATCGCCCGGCAGTGGCGTGTGGGTGACGTGCGCGGTCTGCCCGAGGTCTGGCGCCACGGTGCCACGCTGGCCGGGGTCGTCCTCGCCGCCGCGCGCAGCCGCCCAGGTGCAGTGCTGCTCGTGGACGACCGGGGACCCGTGCGTGGGGGTGAGCTAGCCGCGGCGGTGAGCCGGATAAGTGCCCAGATCGCGGCACTCGGCCCGTACCGCCGGGCGGAGGTGGCGATCTGTGCCGGGAGCCATCGCGGCTTCGTCGCTGCCGTGGCGTCCACCGGGACGCTCGGCCTGGATGCGGTGGTGGCGGGCCCGCACCTGGGCGACCGTGCACTGGCGCGGCTGCTCGCCGAGGTCGACGTGGCGGTGGTGGACCCGGTGACCGCCACGAGGGTGCGCTCGCTGGCCCCGCAGGTGCGCCAGGTCGACTGTGCCGGTCCTGCCGGTCCTGCCGATCCTGCCGATCCTGCTGGTCCGACCAGCGGGCCGGCGCCGCCCCGGCCACGAGGTGGGCGCCCCGGCGGGCTCCGCCTGCTCAGCTCCGGTACCACTGGCACACCGACGCTCACCAGCCGGGCTGGCGCTGGGATCGGGCAGCTGCCCACTGTGCTCAGCCTGATGGGCGCACTCGGACTGCGCCGCAGCGAACCGGTCCTGCTCGCACCTTCCCTCGCGCACGGGCACGGACTGTCCGTGCTGGTCGCCGCGCTCGTGGTCGGGGCGCCAGCGGTGCTGGCACACGGGCAGGACGGCCAGGGCCTGCTGCAAAAGCTGCGGGAACAGCACGTGGGGGTGGCCGCAGTGGTCCCGGCCCAGCTGGCCGGCCTGCTCCAGGCGGTGCGCGCCGACGGGACGACCGGGCTGGGTTCACTGCGCCGGGTCGCCGCCGGATCGGCGCCCCTGCCCGGTGAGCTGGTCGACGGCGTGCAGACCCTGCTGGGTGCCGAACCGGTGGACTTCTACGGCACCAGTGAAGTCGGCACAGCCACGATCGCCACCCCCGCGGACCTGCGGGCGGCACCGGGCACGGTCGGGCGCCCTGCGGCCGGGGTGCTGGTGGAGATCGTGGACGGGCACGGCCGGTCTCTCCCGTCCGAGAGCCTCGGACAGGTGCGGGTCAGCTCGCCGTGGCGGGCCCAGGCCAGGGCGAGCACCCAGCTGGCCGGCGACCTCGGCCACCTGGACCAGGCGGGGCGGCTGTTCCTGCACAGCCGGGCCGATGGTGTGGTGGTGGTCGGCGGGCACAACGTCTCGATCGAGGAGGTGCGGAGCTGGTTCGCCGCCCAGCCCGGGGTGGAGGAGGTCGCCATCAGCGCCGTCGGGCACGAACGCCTCGGCAGCGTGCTGGAGGCCCGGGTGCACACCACCGGGTCCCTGGCCGGCTTGCACGCCCAGGCCCGGGCCGCCCTCGGCGACGCGGCCGCGCCGCGGCGGCTGCTGCCCTGGTGACCACCGCGTCCCACCGGCCCCACCGGGCCGGACTGGCCCGGGTGCGCTCCGCCGTCGGCGGTGTGGCGGGCACGGCGGCCCCGCGCGCCCCTAGAGTGGCAAGTATGGACTCCGAAGAGCGCATGGCCGTGTTCCTCGACTACGAGAACCTCGCGCTGGGGGCGCGGGAGCACCTCGGTGGGATGACGTTCGACTTCGGACCGATCGCCGATGCGCTCGCCGTGCGGGGCCGGGTGGTGGTGCGCCGGGCCTACGCGGACTGGTCCTACTTCGACGAAGACCGCCGGTCGCTGACCCGGCACCAGGTCGAGCTGATCGAGATGCCGCAACGCATGGGCGCCTCCCGGAAGAACGCCGCTGACATCAAGATGGTCGTGGACGCCATCGAGATGGCCTTCGAGCGCGACTACATCACCACCTTCGTGATGTGCACCGGGGACAGCGACTTCTCCCCGCTGGTGCACAAGTTGCGCGAGCTGAACCGCCGGGTGATCGGCGTCGGGGTGGAGAAGTCCACCTCCAGGCTGCTGCCACCTGCCTGTGACGAGTTCCTGTTCTACGACCGGCTCGAAGGGGTGGAGGGGCCGGACGAGACCGAACCGGCCCCACGTCGTCGACGCGGCCAGCGCCAGGCCGGCGCCGAGGGCACGAGCAGCGGGAGCGCGGCGGTCGGGCCGGTGCCACCGGTCCAGCCCGCACCGGCGCCAGCACCCTCTCCTGCAGCCGGCTCACCGGAGGACGAGGACTCCGACGGCCCCGGCCAACCGCTGGAGGTGCTGGTCGCCCAGACCCTCGCCGGGCTGCAGACCTCCACCAGCGGAGCGCTCACCGCTTCGGTGCTCAAGCGCGCCCTGCTGCGCAAGGACCCCACCTTCAGCGAGTCCGACCACGGTTTCCGTAGCTTCTCCGAGGTGCTGCGCCACCTGTCCGAACGCGGCATCGTGGAGCTGGCCGCCGGACCGGCCGCCGGCGACCCCGAGGTGTCCCTGCCGGAGCGGGGCGAGACCGAGGACGCGTTCGCGCTGCTACGCACTGTCGTGGGCTCCTCCGGCGGACCGGCACCGCTGTCCGGGCTGAAGAACGTGCTGCGCAAGGAACGACCGGACTTCAGCGAGAAGGCGCTCGGATACCGCAGCTTCCTGCAGTTCGTGAAGGGCGCGGAGGCCGCCGGGGTGGTGCAGCTGCGCTGGGACGAGGACGCCGAGGACTATCTGCTGACCGTCTGAGGTGCGGGGAGCCACCGGCAGATCGAGTCCTCGCCCTCCGCTAGACTGGCCACACAGGCATCGACCCGGCCATCACCGGTGAGCCTCCGGAAGAACAGCCCGCACGGGCCCAGTAGAACCGGACGGGTAGGCCCGTCACAGCCGTCGATGAAGTGGCCGACCCCCCGGGTGGGCAATCGAGGTGGTACCGCGGGACGCACCTACCGGTGTGGATCGTCCTCGGAGCAGACCGACCTCGAAGGACCCGCGGATGAGCAGCGAGCGCCACTACCCCCGGCACACCGACGCTGACGGGGTGAACCCCTCCCCGACGTTCCCCACCGTCGAGACCGACGTGCTGGCCTACTGGCGGACCGACAGCACGTTCCAGGCCTCGATCGACGCCCGCCCGGCCGGCGAGAACGGCGAGAACGAGTTCGTCTTCTACGACGGCCCACCGTTCGCCAACGGACTGCCGCACTACGGGCACCTGCTCACCGGGTACGTCAAGGACGTCGTGCCCCGGTTCCAGACCATGATCGGCAAGCGGGTGGAACGCCGGTTCGGCTGGGACACCCACGGACTGCCCGCCGAGCTGGAGGCCGAACGGCTGCTCGGCATCACCGACAAGACCCAGATCGAAGAGATGGGCATCGAGGCGTTCAACGCCGAGTGCCGCGAGTCTGTGCTCCGGTACACCAAGGAGTGGGAGGAGTACGTCACCCGGCAGGCCCGCTGGGTCGACTTCGAGAACGACTACAAGACCCTGGACCCCAGCTACATGGAGTCGGTGCTCTGGGCGTTCAAGCAGCTCTACGACAAGGGTCTGGCCTACGAGGGCTACCGGGTGCTGCCCTACTGCTGGCGCGACGAGACCCCGCTGTCCAACCACGAGCTGCGGATGGATGACGACGTCTACCAGATGCGTCAGGACCCCGCGGTGACCGTGGGTCTGCGGCTGTCCACCGGTGAGCTCGCACTGGTCTGGACCACCACCCCTTGGACCCTGCCCTCGAACCTGGCGATCGTCGTCGGCGAGGACATCGACTACGTGGTGGTGAGCTCGAGTGCGACCGGCAGGGCTGAACGGTACGTGCTCGCCGAGGCACGGCTGGAAGCCTACGCCCGTGAGCTGCAGGACGAAGGTGTGGAGGACATCGCCGAGCAGGTGGTGGAGCGGGTGAAGGGCACGGACCTGCTCGGCCGCTCCTACACCCCGCCGTTCGGCTACTACCTGGGGCACGAGAACGCGTTCCGGGTGGTGGCCGCCGACTTCGTCACCACCGGTGACGGTACCGGGCTGGTGCACACCGCCGGCGCCTTCGGTGAGGACGACAAGGTGATCACCGACCGAGAGAACATCGAGGCAGTGATGCCGGTGGGCCCGGACGGGAAGTTCACCCCGCCGGTCACCGACTACGCTGGCCAGCTCGTGTTCGACGCGAACGCCCCGATCATCGCCGACCTGAAGGCCGCCACCCGCGGCCAGCCCGCCGGATCGGTGACGCCAGGCACGGTGCTGCTGCGGCACGAGACCTACGACCACTCCTACCCGCACTGCTGGCGATGCAAGAACCCGCTGATCTACAAGGGCGTCTCCTCCTGGTTCATCTCGGTGAGCCAGTTCCGGGACCGGATGGTGGAGCTGAACGAGCAGATCACCTGGGTGCCCGAGCACATCAAGCACGGCCAGTTCGGCAAGTGGCTGGAAGGGGCCCGGGACTGGTCCATCTCCCGCAACCGGTACTGGGGCACCCCGATCCCGGTGTGGGTCAGCGACGACCCGGCCTACCCGCGCGTGGACGTCTACGGTTCGATCGCTGAGCTGGAGGAGGCGTTCGGGCAGGAGGTCACCGACCTGCACCGCCCGTTCATCGACAACCTCACCCGGCCGAACCCGGACGACCCCACCGGCAGGTCGACGATGCGGCGCATCCCGGACGTGCTGGACGTGTGGTTCGACTCCGGGGCGATGCCGTTCGCGCAGGTGCACTACCCGTTCGAGAACGCCGACTGGTTCGAGAACCACTACCCGGGCGACTTCATCGTGGAGTACATCGGGCAGACCCGCGGCTGGTTCTACACCCTGCACGTGCTGGCCACCGCACTGTTCGACCGGCCCGCGTTCCGCACCTGCGTCTCGCACGGGATCGTGCTCGGCAACGACGGCCGCAAGGCTAGCAAGTCGCTGCGCAACTACCCCGACCCGACCGAGATGTACGACAAGCACGGCTCGGACGCCGTACGCCTGGCGCTGATGGGCTCACCGGTGCTGCGCGGTGGGAACCTGGTGGTGGCCGAGGAGTCGATCCGCGACCAGGTGCGCCAGGTGCTGCTGCCGCTGTGGAACACCTGGTACTTCTTCGCCCTGTACGCGAACACCTGTGCCGGCGGTGCGGGGGTGGACGCCCGGCCTCCGCGACCGGAGGAGGTGGCCGACCTCGCGGTGATGGACCGCTACCTGCTCGCCCGGACCCGCACGCTCGCCGAGACGGTGCGCGCGGACCTGGAGACCTATGAGATCGCCGGTGCGGTCGCCCGGGTGCGCGAGCACCTCGACCTGCTCACCAACTGGTACGTGCGCACCTCCCGGAACCGGTTCTGGGAGGAGGACCCCGGCGCCTACCAGAGCCTGTACGCGGCACTGGAGGTGCTGCTGCGGGTGATGGCCCCGCTCGCGCCGATGGTCACCGAGGAGGTCTGGCGCGGGCTCACCGGCGGACGCAGCGTGCACCTGACCGACTGGCCCGACCCTGGGAGTGCGGAGGATGCCAGCGCGGCTGCGCTGGTGGCCGACGACGAGCTGGTCGCCGCGATGGACGCGGTCCGCGAGGTGGTCTCCACCACGCTCGGGCTGCGCAAGGCGAACCAGCTGCGGGTGCGCCAGCCGCTGCGGCGGGTGCGGGTGGCCGTGGCCGACCCGGGACTGCTGGTGCCGTTCACGCACCTGATCGCCGAAGAGGTGAACGTGAAGTCCGTCGACGTGCTCGACCTGGCCGACGGTGCGGCCGCCGAGTACGGCGTGTACACCAAGCTCACCGTGAACGCCCGGGCCGCCGGGCCCCGGCTGGGTCGGCAGGTGCAGCAGGCGATCGCCGCCTCTCGCACCGGCGCCTGGGAGCAGGTCGCCGACGGCACCGTGGTCGCCGACGGGATCGCCTTGCAGGAGGGGGAGTTCACCCTCAGCACCGAGATCGAGGACCGGTTCGGCGACACCATCGCCGCCGGGGTGCTCGACGGCGGCGGGTTCGCCGTGCTCGACCTGGAGCTGGACGACGAGCTGCTCGGCGACGGGTACGCCCGGGACGTGGTCCGGCAGGTGCAGGATGCACGCAAGGCCGCTGGGCTGCACGTGGCCGACCGGATCACCCTCTCCCTCGGGGTGCCGGGGAACTGGGCGCAGGCAGTGCTCGACCGGTCCGACTTCATCGCCCGGGAGACCTTGGCCACCTCGGTACGGGTGGATCCGTTGCCGGCCACCAACGACCCGGACCATGCTGTGGGTGTGAACCTGGCCAAGGACGAGAGCTGGACACCGTGACCGGCGGACGCAGCGGAGGCAATCCCGGTAAAGAGGCTGCCGAAGCTGCCGCCACAGCGGCGGCGGAGGCTGAGGCTGCGGAGATCTACGCCCAGATCCTCACCCGGGCGCCGGAGCACAAGGTCTCCCCGACGATCGAGCGGGTCGCCGAGCTGGTCGACCTGCTCGGCTCACCGCAGCACGCCTACCGGGCCATCCACCTCACTGGCACGAACGGGAAGACCTCCACCGCGCGGATGATCGAGCGGCTGCTGCGCGAGGTGGGGCTGCGCACCGGTCGGTTCACCTCGCCGCACCTGCACTCGGTGCGCGAGCGGATCTCGATCGATGGTGCACCGATCAGCGCCGAGCAGTTCGTGGACACCTGGCGGGACATCGAACCCTATGTGCAGATGGTGGACGCGAACCTGCTGGAGCGCGGGCACTCGCAGCTGAACTTCTTCGAGGTGCTCACCGGGATGGCCTACGCAGCATTCGCCGACGCGCCGATCGAGGTGGCGGTGGTGGAAGTGGGTCTGGGCGGACAGTGGGACTCCACCAACGTGATCGACGGCGAGGTGGCAGTGTTCACCCCGATCGCCCGGGACCACGAACGCTGGCTCGGGCACAGCATGGAGGAGATCGCCACGATCAAGGCCGGCATCATCAAGAAGCTCGATCCGCCCGCTGTGGTGGTCTCCGCGGACCAGCCTGAGGAGGTTGCCACGATCCTCGCGCAGCGCGCAGTGGCCCAGGGCGCCCGCGTGGTGGCACAAGGCTTCGACGCCGAGGTGGCCGACCGGGCCGTGGCTGTGGGTGGGCAGCTGATCAACCTGCGCACCCCGGCGGGACTGTACACGGACATCTTCCTGCCCCTGCACGGTGCGCACCAGGCGCAGAACGCGCTGCTGGCACTGGTCGCCGTGGAGCAGTTCCTCGGCGGCGGCGCGCTGGACGGAGGCGTGGTGGAAGCCGCGTTCGCGGACGTGACTTCCCCGGCACGGCTGGAGCTGGCTCGCTCCAGCCCGACTGTGCTGGTGGACGCTGCGCACAACCCGGCCGGGGCCCAGGTGCTGGTGGACGCAGTGCAGGAGGCGTTCACGTTCAGCCGGCTGGTGGGCGTCGTCGGGGTGATGGCGGACAAGGACGCCGACGGCATCCTGTCCGTGCTGGAGCCGCTGCTGGACGAGGTGGTGATCACCCAGTCCACCTCGATGCGGTCGATGGACCCTGCAGACCTCGCAGAGATCGCCCGGGACATCTTCGACGAGGACGTGGTGCACCTGCAGGCCAACCTGGCCGAGGCGATCGCCATGGCGGCGGACCTGGCCGAGCAGGGGGACCGGGACCAGATCGCCACCGGCACCGGGGTGCTGGTGGCGGGGTCGGTGATCCTGGCCGCCGATGCGCGGGCGGTGTTCGGCAAGAGGGACTGACGCTCGAGACCACACGTGGTCGCCCTGCTCGGTGGTCCGGTCGCATGGTCGCGGGCGCACCGATGACTCCGGGCTGTCCACAGCCCCCCTGGGAGCTGCTGAGCGGACTGGGCCGCTGTTGTAGCGGAATGGTGCCTCTCGTTGGGCCAGACTGGGAGGAGGTGAACGCGATGGCGATGGAGATGTGGGTGTCGCTCGGCGGCTCCTGGTCGCGGTGCTAGCGCTCCACGCTGCGCTGAGCAGGCCGATAAGGCGGCTCGACTCGGCCATCGGCGCGCTGCGCAGCGAGCTGAAGGCGGACATCGCGGGCTTGGACGACCGGGTGTACGCGCTGGCCGTCGGCCTGCGGCCGCAGCTGCACCAGCGCGAGGGATCGGAGGCCGGCGGGGCGGCTGGCTCCACCGGCTGACCGGAGTCCTGCGTAGGTTGAGCCTGTGCTCTCCTCACCGGCGGTGCTGGCTAGCTGGGGCAGAGAGTCAGCCCTGGCAGGGTGTCAGCCCTGGCGGGCCAGCACGCCCGCCACGTAGGCCACCTGACCAGCATGCTGATGGTCTTCGCCGAGCACGCTCATCAGCCGGACGGCCAGGGTGACCGGCGGGTCCCACGCGTCGTCCACCACCCGGTCCAGGTCGTCGTCCGAGAGCGAGGTCAGGTACTGGTCGGTCGCTGCGTGGGTGGCGCGGTGGTAGCCGAGCAGGTCCGCGGCACTGACCCCGCGCACCTGCCCCACCTGATCGCTGCTGTGCCCGAACCCGGTGTCCT